>NZ_JBMPXW010000001.1:2471993-2780992 GCF_049367455.1 Acinetobacter lwoffii | reverse complement strand
GAGTTTGCTACCCTGCGCAGCATGATTAAAGTCAGCTCTGAAATTTTACAAAATGCCTATGACACCAAAGGCCGTACCGTCAGTGAAATTCTGGATCTGGCTGAGACCAATATTTTCTCGATTGCCGAACAGCATAATAACAATGCCAAAGCGCAAGGCCCTAAGCCGATCAACTCGGTGGTTGCGGACGTATTTGATAAATTAAATGAACTGTCACAAATGGAAGGTAGCATTACCGGTTTAACTACTGGTTTTGTGGAACTGGATAACAAAACTTCCGGCATGCAATCCGGTGACCTGATTATTGTCGCAGCGCGTCCATCCATGGGTAAAACCACCTTTGCCATGAATCTGGTCGAAAGTGTTTTATTCAATAACAACCTGCCTGCTCTGGTCTATTCAATGGAGATGCCAGCCGACTCGATCGCCATGCGTTTGATTTCATCATTTGGTCGCGTGCATCAAGGACATTTACGTTCTGGTAAAATGGACAGTGATGAATGGTCAAAAGTCACCAGTACCATTGTGCATTTACAAGAAAAAAATCTGTATATCGATGATTCTTCTGCACTGCCGCCGACAGAATTACGTGCCCGTGCGCGTCGTATTGCCAAAATGCATGGCGGAAAGCTGGGCTGCATCATGGTCGATTACCTGCAGCTGATGAAAGTCCCTGGCATGGGTGATAACCGTGTTGGCGAGATCTCGGAAATTTCCCGAAGCTTAAAAGCCTTGGCGAAGGAAATGCAGTGTCCAGTGATTGCCCTGTCACAGCTCAACCGATCGCTGGAGAACCGTCCAAACAAACGTCCGGTGATGTCCGACTTGCGTGAATCTGGTGCGATCGAGCAGGATGCCGACTTGATCATGTTTATTTACCGTGATGAGGTTTATAACAAGGAATCCAAGGAAGCTGGCACCGCCGAAATCATTATCGGCAAACAGCGTAACGGCCCGATTGGTACCGTACGTCTGGCATTCGAAGGTCAATATACCCGCTTTAGTAATCTCTCACCTGAGTTCTATGCTCAGTATGATGATGAAGAGTAATCAGACTCTCGTCATCACATTTCCATCGTCCCTCTAGGAGTAATTTAGGGTGCGTCAAGCTACAGTTTATATTGACAGCGCTGCGCTGCAATATAATTTAAACCGTGTCAAACAACTTGCCCCAACCGCGAAAATAGTCAGCATGGTAAAGGCCAATGCTTATGGACACGGAGTTAAAGACTGCTTAGCAGCCTTAAGCGAAACCGATGCCTTTGGTGTCGCCTGCCTGCAAGAAGCCCTGGAAATTCGTGAATTGGGCTATCTACAGCCGATCACGCTCATCGAAGGTGTTTTTTCTGCAGATGAGATGCCAATCGTAATCGAACAGAATATTGAAGTTGTGGTACATCATCAGGCCCAACTCGACTGGTTACTGGCTCATAAAGAGACCTATATCGCCAAAGATCTTAAAGTCTGGGTCAAACTGAACAGCGGCATGAACCGATTAGGTTTTAAGATTGATGTGATCAAAGATGTAATTCATACGCTAAAAGCTGAAGGCTTTAGTTGCGTGCTAGCCATGCATTTTGCCAATGCCGATGCCGAGCATCCACTGAATGATGAACAAATCCGTCAATTCCTGGAAATTAAAAATGACTGCGCTCCAATTTTAGCCTCTTGCTGTAACTCGGCTGCAATCTATAAATATCCAGAATTGCATTTTGACTATGTCCGTCCCGGGATCATGCTCTACGGCGCGACGCCTTTTGCAGACCGTGATGTACATGACCTGGATTTGAAACCGGTCATGACCTTTACTGCCGAGATTATTGCCTTGAATGAGATTCAAGCAGGTGAGCATGTCGGTTATGGTTCGACGTTCACCGCAGACCAAAACATGACTTTGGCCATTGTTTCAATTGGCTATGGTGACGGTTATCCTCGCGCTTTCCCTAAACAGAACTATGTCGCAATCAATGGTCAGCAAACTCGCGTGATTGGCCGCGTAGCGATGGATATGATCGCTATTGATGTCACAGGATTAGATGTGCAATTGGGCACAGAAGTTGAACTTTGGGGTAAAACCCGTCTGATTGACGATGTTGCAGAAGCGAATGGCACGATTGGTTATGAACTATTATGCCGACTGAGCAATCGTCCACTACGCAAAGTAGTTTGATCTAATCTTAAGAGTTAAAAAAGCCCAATCTATGTTGGGCTTTTTCTTTAGGCTGACTTTTGTTCCTCGCCCTGCTCTATGCATAATTGCATTAATAAGGCATCGACATGAGTTTGCTGAAAGGCAAAAGGATTAAAGTCATCAAATCCCATTTCCCGACAGAATTGTTGGATCTGACTACGTTTGGAAATATATTTCATGGACCAGTCCGGGAAACTTGGATATTCAATTTCCTTGGTTTCAAATAGTTTAATGTCCTGATGGCGAGGATCTTTATTCAGTCGCTCCACCAGCAGACTTTTTAAAGTGGGACATTCACCTTCCAGACATTGAAAAAAATGACCATCTGCGAAATAAAGTACACCTGTCACTTGATGCTGGTAATTAAAATCACGGGCTTCTTTCAAAATATTCGCTAAATCTTCAAGCAAATCAGTTTTGGGAGAAGTACTTTTACTGGCGTAACAAAATTGGTACATGCGCTAACTTCTCTATTTTTATTATGCTGGACTGCATAGAAGTTAATACTGTACGCGAAAAGCCTGAATCACGATAGGTTTTTATAAGAAATACTCATTAGAGGGAACAGGAAGTTCTGCCAGTCCTTTTTTTAAGGTCTCTGACCATTGCCGGCTGATTGACGTGAAATACTCATCATCTTCGGCAATACGCTTGCCTCTTGGCATGATCAGACTGTCTTTTTTATAGACCAGCACATCGAGGGGCATGCCGACCGATACATTGGAACGTAGGGTCGATGCAAATGAAATCAGGGAACAGCGCAAAGCTTCATCCAGCGGCATATCATAAGTCAGCGCACGATCCAAGATTGGCTTGCCATATTTACTTTCGCCAATCTGGAAATACGGCGTATCGCGTGTGGCACAGATAAAGTTCCCTTGCGGATAAACATGATAAAGCTGCATATCCTGATCTTTAAGTTGCCCCCCGACCAGCAGATTGCAATAATAATTACTTTGTTCCGAAATATCGCTCGTAACATTGGCAATCACTTTTTTCAGCATACTACCCACCAGCTCAGCGACATCAAACATGGTGTGCAGACTCAAGATATTGGGTTCCTGCTTCAGTTCGAGCTGATTTTTGATATGCCCAATCACGGCTTGTGTGGTTGCCAGATTTCCGGATGCCTGTATGACGATCATACGTTCACCAGGAATACCAAAGGTATACAACTTTCGAAATACAGAAATGTGATCTACTCCGGCATTGGTCCGGGTATCACTGATAAAAAGCATACCTTGCTCTAAACGTAGTGCACAACAATACGTCATTCATTCGTCCTTATTAACATCCTAGCACTTGAACGATGGAATGCATGGATTCCACACCGCCCTTTTCTCTGACACCGCGTACCGGCGCCACATCCCAATAATCCCGTCCAATCGCCACATAAACATGCGAACTTGGAGTAAACAACAGATTACTGACATCAAAACAATACCATGTCTGGTCTACAAACACCTCTGCCCAAGCGTGACTGGCCAGATGCGAAGCATTTTGTGCATATAAATAACCAGAAACATAGCGTGCAGGCAAACCTAGATATTTGCACATGGCAATAAAAATATGACTATGGTCCTGACAGACGCCCTGTCTGGACTCAAAGGCATCTATTGCAGAGCCTTGCACTGAAGTACTGTTGGAAATATAAGGCACATGCTCCAGCAAGGCCTGTGCCAGTCCAATCAAATGCTGACGGGTTAATGCAGGAACATGACGTTGTGCAAAGTCTTTCATTGCTGCATTACATTGTGTCGATTCGGTCGGCTGTAGAAAAAGATTGGGATTGATTGAATCATTCAGTCCACTCTGATGCGCAGGATTCAGTTCAACAATCCCTTGCGCCATGATAGTCAGGGAATAATAAGGCTCCCGCTGGCTACAGGTCATCCACAGATTATGAAATGCATCTTTCCGGATTTCTTTATTACCCGGCACACTAATATCCCAGGAATGCACCCGCTGATGCGCATTGCTCGAAGGCATCATTTTAATGTACTGAATACTGTTCCTCACCTCGGCCGTGTACATATAATGCGTTTGGTGATTCACCATCAATTTCATACATCTGCCTCAAACAGTTGATGAATATGGTCGCTAAACTGGTAAAACTGAATCCGGTTCGGTTCTGTACGCAACTGCTCCCAGTACTGTTCCAGATCATTCCAGCCCATCTCTACCAAAATTCTGACCACATAATCAATCTTGCAGAGTGTAGTACTGGTTTCTTCACCCAGACGTAACTGATGATCGAGCTGTTCGACACATTGCCCTAGACTAAAAAACAGAAAAATATCGGAAGATTCGGCTTCCAGAATATCTTCACATTCCGTCACCACTTCACAGATATAACCAGCATTTTTGTCTGCGGTTTTGATCAATTTCATCAGTTCCGCATAGCCTGAAGCAGACAGCACCCCGCGTAATTCCTGAATATTGTCTTTAGCTACTTTAAACTGCTGGCTAAAAGACGCCACTTGCGTAGGATCAAGTACCAGCTCATTTAGGGAACTGGCATCAAAGGCAGGCAAACAGAAAGCATGGGCATACGCTACTGCCGCTTCGTCTTCTAAAAATGGAAAGCGCGCACATAAAAAATGAGTGCGAGATAAATAACGCCCTAACCAAAAAATATGTTGTGCATTGCTATTCAGCAAAACCATGACATTTTCCTTCTTTGGAATCTTATGAATGTAAATTGTCGACTACCCAGGTATCTTTGATACCGCCACCTTGTGATGAATTCACCACCAGTGAACCGGGCTGCATCGCCACGCGTGTCAAGCCACCCTGTACGATTTCAGTACGATAAGGCGAACTTAATACAAATGGGCGTAAGTCGATATGACGTTCAGCAATACCAAAATTGGTCAAAGTCGGACTAACCGATAAGTCCAAAGTTGGCTGCGCAATATATAAATGCGGCGCAGCTAAAATTTTCTCCCTGAAAGTTTCAATTTGCTGTTTAGACGCTTGTGGTCCAATGAGCATGCCATAACCGCCCGAACCCTGCGCTTCTTTCACCACCAGCTGATCCAGATGAGCCACGACATAGTCTAATTCTTCAGAATTACGACATTGATAAGTCGGAACATTTTTTAGAATTGACTGCTCGCCCAAATAAAAACGAATCATTTTGTCGACATATGGATAAACCGATTTGTCATCTGCCACACCGGTTCCCGGTGCATTGGCAATCACAACATTATTTTGCAAATAAGCTGACATCAAGCCAGCGACACCCAAAGTGCTATCCGGTTTAAAGCATAAAGGATCAAGAAACGCATCATCGACCCGTCTATAAATAACATCGACTCGTTGGCGACCACGTATGGTTTTTACATAAACCTTCGAGTCATCAACAAAAAGGTCACGTGATGTTACTAATGGCACATCCATCTCTCTTGCAAGGAAAGAATGTTCATAGTAAGCACTATTAAAACGTCCTGGGGTCAGTACCACCACAAATGGCTTATCGACATAAGCATTTTCGATCAGGATTTCTTTTAATAATTGTGGATATTGCTCGATTCCGGCAATCTTGGACTGCTCGAATACTTTCGGCATCAGTTTTTCACTGATCTTGCGGCATTCCAGCATATAAGACACGCCAGATGGCGTTCTGAGATTATCTTCTAAGACATAAAACTCGCCCTTGGAATCACGGATCACATCGATCCCGCTAATCTGGCTATAAATCCCGCCTTTCAAGCTATGTTGATACATATGCGGCTGATAGGCTTCATGAGTTAAAATCTGCAACTCAGGAATGATATTGGCTTTTAAAATGTCCTGTTGATGATAAATATCATGTAAGAATAAATTTAGCGCCCGTACTCGTTGTGCCGAGCCTAAAGCCACCATATTCCACTGTTTCCGGTCTATGACTCGCGGAATGATATCGTAGGGAATAGTGCGTTCTACGCCTTCTTCATCGCCATAAACGGTAAAGGTAATACCATGATTTAAAAAATGTTCTTTTGCTACCTGATTCAGTGCATTGAGTTCATCCAGCGTATGTTGAGATAACCATTCTTCCAGTCTTTGACCTGCCTGACTGGACAGCACATGTTCATCCTGCATTTCATTAAAGAACTTTGAAGATAACTGCTGCAGTAAAAGTTGTGGGTTTGTTGTAGTAGATACCGCTGTAGTTTTAGTGTCTATAAAATTTTTTCCAATATTCTGGGAACTAAATTTATCAATTGTTTCAATCACATTTGTATCCCGATTTCCTTTAAGCATACAAACCCTCGTATTATCATCTATTATAATTAAATCAAAGCAATATCCATGCCATGACATCTGCATTTCAATTACCATTAATCTAATAAATGCCCAATGAACTCAATGCTATTTTCGACCAAGTTGTTTTAGAATTGTAGGACAAATGTTGCACAGAGGGACTTGCGAAAAAATGAGAGTTTTTTTATTGTGTTAAGCTAAGCCTAAATCCCCTCTTCTTTATTGCCAGCAAAATAAATTATGTCAGCACAAGAAAAAGAAACTTCAAACAGTCTGTATCGCCAATGGCAAATTTTGTCGCGTCTTTCTACCGGCAAATGGATGGGAACACGTGAATTACAGGAAATCCTGAATCGCGAAGGCATTGATATCAGTCTACGTACCATTCAGCGTGACCTGAATCAGATTGCGCAACGCTTTCCAATTGAAAGCAGTAAAACCACGCCGCAAGGCTGGCGTTGGCGTTCAGATGCGCCGCTGCAAAGTTTGCCGCATATGACCAGCTCGCAAGCGGTCACTTTCATGATGGTCGAAGAACATTTAAAACATCTGCTGCCACCGAGCCTGATCGAGGAAATGAATCCGTGGTTTGATCTGGCACGACGCAGTCTTTCTTCCCAGAACAATGTCCGGCAATGGATTAACCGCGTACGCATTGTTCCGGCCACCCAACCGCTGATTCCACCTGTGGTAGATAAGGCCGCGCAGCAAGCGGTGTATGAAGGCCTGTTACAGGACAAACAACTGGAATGTGTGTATCAGGGCCGTGGTCATAACAGCGAAGAAAAAACCTATATTCTCAATCCTCTGGCATTGGTACAAAAAGGGTCAATCATTTATCTGGTGTGTACCCGTCATGACAAATCGGATATCCAGACCTTTGCACTGCACCGCTTTAAATCGGCCGTCGTGCTGAATTCACGTGCCTTGCATCCGGTCAATTTCGATATTGATGATTATATTGATTCTGGTGCACTGGGCTTCCGGGTGGACTTCAACCATCCCACCGAAAATGTCACGCTTAAACTCAGCATGTCAGAGTCGGATGCGCATTACTTTGAGGAAAGCCAGCTCAGTAAAGACCAGAAAATTGAAAAAATGGAAGATGGCATGTCGCTGATCACTGCTACCGTGCCATTTACCTCTCAACTGGTCTGGTGGCTGCGTAGCTTTGGTAAAAAGATTAAACATATTGAACCGAGTATTGTGGCCAATGCAGTCGCTCAACTGGATGAGGAAAACCCTTAACTACACAGGCTTCATCCAGATTCTTTTAGGTATTCCAGAATAAAAAAATCCCCAAATTGGGGACTGGAGAATTATGCTTATATTTTTATTCTTGTTGTGGTGATCTGCCGCTGTGCCAATCTGCTTTTCTTTGACACCCCGAAATGCAGCTTGAATGAAACATCAATATTTAAAAATGACTGAGACATGAGCAAGCCAGCTCAGCATCATTAAAGCGAATGGATTTTTTGGTCATGGTTTAAGACTCCTATGTAGTGAATAAACCGACTATAAAGTCATCCGCCTTACTTGTGAAATAAATAGAATGCATGTCTTTTGCAGATTTTTTCTATAGAACTTTTTCCGTAAAATTTATCTGTAATCGCTGCCGATTCATTGTCTGGCTTAATAGCATTTTCGGCAAGTTTATAAAATCGAATAACAATTCTCTGCTTGTATAAGATACCTCGCTCTGCACATCATAAAGCCCTATAGAAGTAGAAATAGGGACTTAATTTTACAATGGCTAACCCTGCTCAATTAGTACGTCACAAGCTGCTCAATACTTTCTTTTCCCGCCATTCGGTCTGGTTTGCCTGCATTCTGATTGCAGTGATTTTTACTACATTTCATATCGGTTATTCACCGCGTTATATCTATTATTTTATGCCGCAAACGTTAGTGAATACCCTATGGATCCTGAGCATTCTGCTGAGTTTGCTGGGTTTGTATGATGTACTACAAAATAAGCATTCCATTCTGAAAAATTATCCCATTATGGGACATTTCCGCTTTATCTTTGAGGAATTCCGTCCCGAGATTCGTCAGTATTTTATTGAAGCCGACCGGGACGCACTGCCTTTTTCCCGTATGCAGCGCAGTCTGGTGTATCAGCGGGCAAAAAATGAAAATTCTGATAAACCTTTCGGCTCGATCCTGAATGTCTATGAAGATAATTACCGTTTTGTTAGTCATTCCATCACGCCCTGCAAAGTTGCCGATCCGCAGACTTTTCGCATCCTGATTGGAAATGAGCAATGTACCCAGCCCTTTTCAGCTTCTATTTTAAATATTTCAGCCATGAGCTTTGGCAGCATGAGTGCCAATGCAATAAGAGCCCTTAATCTCGGCGCTAAAAAAGGTGATTTTTTCCATGATACAGGCGAAGGCAGTATCAGCCCCTACCATCTGGAATATGGCGGTGATCTGGTCTGGGAAATTGGCAGTGGTTATTTTGGCTGCCGTACTTTAGATGGGCAATTTGATCCGGAACGTTTTGCTGCACAAGCCAAATTACCCCAAGTGAAGATGATTGAAATCAAGCTTTCGCAAGGCGCAAAACCTGGCCACGGCGGTATTTTACCTAAAAGTAAAATTTCGGAAGAAATTGCCCAAATTCGAGGCATCAGCCGTGATCATGATTGTGTTTCACCTTCGAGTCATCCGGCATTTAGCACACCGATTGAAATGATGCATTTCATACAAAAATTACGTGAACTTTCCAACGGAAAACCGGTCGGATTTAAGCTATGTCTGGGCCAGCCGTGGCAGTTTATGAGCATGGTCAAAGCTATGTTACATACCCAGATTTACCCAGATTTTATTGTGGTTGATGGCTCTGAAGGTGGAACGGGAGCTGCACCCATTGAATTAATTGACTATGTTGGTGCCCCATTAAGAGAAGGTTTGCTGTTTGTACACAATACCCTGGTTGGTGCAGGTTTGAGAGATAAGATCAAAATTGGTGCAAGTGGTAAAATAATTAGTGCATTCGATATTGCCAGCACGCTTGCCATTGGTGCGGATTGGGTGAACTCTGCCCGTGGTTTTATGTTTGCAGTGGGCTGTATTCAGGCACAAAGTTGTCATACCAATCAATGCCCTGTCGGAGTCACCACCCAAGACAAAGATCGCCAGAAAGCCTTACATGTGCCGACCAAGGCCGAACGGGTGTTTCATTTTCATAAAAACACCTTACATGCCCTGTCTGAATTAATAGCTTCCGCAGGTCTCAAACACCCTTCCGCTATTAAGGCGCATCATCTGGCACAACGCGTGAATAATCACGAAATAAAGAACTTTGCGCAGATTCATTTTTGGCTCAAAGAAGGTGAATTATTGTCCTGTGAAAATAAGGATGAGGAGAACTTCTACTTCCGGATGTGGAATTTGGCCCAATTAGAAAAATTTTAAATCAATAGCATTAGAACTAAAAAAGGCGTTTTCATAAACGCCTTTTTAAATATTAAATTTTCAATCTATTAATAATAAGTTTTGCTGCCGTGTGCATGCAGAAAGGCAGGAATCAAACCCGTCAATGCAGCACGAATATCAGCACGCTCATTGATTAACTGATGCGAACCCTCTTCTAGCATAAGCAAAGTCTGGAGTCTGAATTTACGTCGGATAAATTCGATATTATAACGCCAGTCCACAGTCTGATCCTGTGCACCCTGTGCTAGCCAGACTGGAATACGACAAGCCGGACGCGCTTCCATTTCCAGCATCCAGCGTGACATCGCTAAAATCCAGTCCATGCCCATCATTCGTGGTTGTAATGGATCTTTAAGCCGGATAAAACGCAGAAACTCCGGATTATGATTATTGCGTCTGAAATGCCGGGGAACTTCACGTTTGATTCGGCTAATAATGCCCAATCCGACCGAATTATGCCACCAGGCAGTTTTGGCGGGACGAATCAATGGTGATAATAGCAAGACCCGCTCAACAAAAGGATTTTCACGACGTTCTGCAAATTCCAGTAAATGGTGCATCCAGATCGCACCGCCGGTACTCTGCCCGATGCCAACCCAAGGTTTCGGTAATTGTGAGGCATGTTGCACATAACGATGTACGGCATGCAAAACCTGCTGATAATGATCAAAATTCTGAATGCTGGCAGGTGAACCATCACTCAGACCATGTCCAGGCAGATCATAGGTCAACACACTAAAACCCTGTTCTAAAAGCTCTTTGACAATCGGCTGATAAATGCCGCTATGTTCCAGATAACCATGCAACAGAAAAGCAGTTCCCTGAATCTTGTCAAAGCGGGTATTTTCCAGATTCGGTTCAAACACCTGTACATGCAACTTGAATAATGGCATCTGTACATAGCCCTGCCAGTGTTTGCAGTCCAGTAAATCAAAACCATAAAGCTTTCGATAGGACTGCAGATCAATCGGCGGTTCATCACTACGATTCAGGTTTAAAGGTGGCAAGAGTTGAGGCGTAACATCCCGACTCGGAATGGGTAAATCCAGCTGTTTCAGAATGGTGGGATTTAAAAATGGGATATCAGACATTATGGCACCTCCCGACAGTCACTGGATCCAAACCACATATCGCGCATGGTCGCCAACATTTCATAATTGGCACGACGACTGTGATCATAATTTTGTGCACTTGGACGCCATCGTGTCAATGGCGTTGGCATCGGCGCTTCTACCGGAATGGTTTGTATGCCATTTAACGCAAATAAACGGCGGGTACGCGGCATATGATAACGATCCGTAATCAGAATCACTGTAGGCGCTCCACCTTTCTTTTGTAATAATAATGAACTGAAACGGGTATTTTCACAGGTGTTCATGCTGCGATCTTCCAGTAATTTGGCATCGACACCATGATTTTTTAACCAGCGCTGCATATACGGCGCTTCGACCCCACTCAGAACAATCGGCAACTGATAATGTTTCTCTACTGCCAGCGTAGTTTCCAGACGTAGTCGCGTATAGTTATTGACGATGATCTCTTTGCCTTGGTCATCTAGGGTTAAGCCACCACCCAATACCACAATGGCATAAGGTTGGGAGCTATTCGCCGGTTTAGCCTGCTGTTGCTCTTGTAGTAAAGCCAAGTCCTGCTGGATTTCCTCTCCATCGGTTTCCTGTACCGAACTGGCTTCACCCTGCTCAAGTGGATGCGTCGTCAAAAACTCCATATATTGCTCAATGCGTTCCTTATTTTCACTACTGTCCCACTCCAGCAATTCCCGGACATTGGCTGTCGGATCGGCTGGTTCTGCTTCTTCCTGAGAGGACAATAAGGGCACCTGAGCAGGTGGACTTTGCTCTGCTTTTTGATCTTGCTGTTCGCGTTGATATTCTTCAATCACCTGCTGCAGTGCTTTATAACGTGCCTGAATCAGCATCAGGTTGGCCGAGTTATTTTGCTGGATATCCTGTTCCATGACCTTTAAATACGCCTGACGGGCAATCCATAAATCAGAGCCAGGTTCCAGATTTTCATGTTCGCTGAGTGCAGCCATTTTCTGGCTTTGAGCCGCGACTTCATTTAGCTCTAAGGAGACAAACTGGTTTAAGCCCTTGACGATCATTTTTGAGTAAAAAGGCGTATAAACCAACACCAGTAGACAGCCGCATAGCACAAACAGTCCAGTGACAATTTGTAGCAAACGTACCATCCAATGGGTGTTTTTCATGTTATTCCTCTTCCTGATGAGAACGGATCAAGCCATTTTTATCGAACAATACAGGTTCAGGCTCCAGCAATAGACTAAATTTTTCCCAAACTGACTGTTGTACTGCACGATACGTTTTACGGACATCGGTGAGAGAGGCCTGACCATAATTCACCAACACCAGCGCCTGTTTATGAAACATGCCGACAGGCCCCAACTGTTTACCCTTCCAGCCCGCCTGATCAATCAACCAGCCTGCTGCCAGTTTAACTTGAGCATTCGTTTGCTGGTAATGGGGTAAATTCGGGAAAGATACAGCAATTTGGTCAAAGACCGCCTGATCAACCACCGGATTTTTAAAGAAGCTGCCCACGTTGGGAAATTCTTGTGGATCAGGCAATTTACTCTGGCGAATCTGGATGACCTGTTGCTGCAAGTTTTCTGCTGTGAGCTGATCACCGACCGCAGTCTTCAGATCACCATAATTCAGTTTCAAATCTGGCTGTTTAAGTAATCTAAAAATCACATGGGTAATCACATAACGATTAGGATCATCTTTAAAAATACTATGCCGATAGGCAAATTGGCAATCTGCTGCGCCAATCGAAGCAAACTGTTTCAACTGACGGTCATAGACCTCAACTGAATCGATAAACTCGCCAACTTCGACGCCATAAGCGCCAATATTCTGTACTGGCGAAGCACCGACACGTCCAGGAATCAGGGCCAAATTTTGTAAACCATACAGACCTTGTGCTGTAGTCCAGAGCACGAAGTCATGCCAGCCTTGTCCGCCGCCTACACGTAAACGTTGCGACTGATCATCAGCATCCAGCATTTCAATGCCTTGAATATCCATATGCAGAACTAGCGCATCAATCTGCTCCGGCAACAACATATTACTGCCGCCTGACAGGATCAGCAAATTGAGTTGCTGCTGTTCCGCAAAATCCAGTGCAGTTAGCAGATCAGCGGTGGATTGAATCTGAGCATAGTGCGAAGCAACTGCTTCTAAATTTAAGGTATTAAAAGGTTTAAGTTGAACCTGGGTTTGAATCTGCATCGCTTAAACCTTGTGTAAATTCTGTTTAAAAATCTCAATCCAGGCCTGGCTGCTGGACTCACACTGATCAAGCACCCGTTCAAAGCCATCCGCTTCGCCATAATAGGGATCCGGTAAGGCCTGTTTCGGATAGGTCTGATCATGTTCACTCATCAATGCCACACGTGCACGTACATGACCAAACTGAGTTTCTGCCAGACGCTGTATGTTCTGGATATTGGATAAATTCTCCAGATCCATCGCCAGAATCAGATCATAATCAATAAAATCATGCGGAATAAGTTGACGTGCGCGAAGTGCTGAAAGGTCATAGCCACGTTTCAGCGCATGCTGCTGGCTACGCAAGTCCGGTGCCTTGCCCGGATGATAATTACTGGTTCCGGCAGAATCGACCACAATATTCAGTTGCTGTTCATCACAATAATGTCTGAGTACAACTTCTGCCGTGGGAGAGCGGCAAATATTTCCCAAACAAACACATAACACCTTGTATGGCGTTCTGGATGACATAAACAACCTCAGAGCTACTTTATTTTAAGGATTCTTATGTTAAGTTATTTATATACTGATTCCTATCTTACAACCATAGAATAATCTCGTATTTGCAATAAAAAAATCAAGGATATCGCCATGAATCGTTTTCAGTTTCAAACCGTCCCCAATATCATTGCCGGACTAGGCACGATTCAGGAATTATTTAAAATTCTAAAAAATGGCCGTTATCGCCGTCTTCTACTGGTGACTGACCCGGGTATGCTGAAGGAGCAATTACATCTGCCGATTCTGGATATTATTGAATCTGCCGGACTGGAGTATGTGATTTACTCGGATGTTCAGGCCGATCCGCCCGATACAGTGGTGCTTGAAGCGGTGGCTTTTGCAAAACAGGAAAATATTGATGTGGTGCTGGGCTTTGGTGGTGGCAGCTCGATGGATGTGGCCAAACTCATTGCAATTTTGGCGCATCCTGAACAGCATCAGACATTGTCTGATCTGTATGGCGTTGATAATGCCACCGGACCGCGTTTAGCTTTAATTCTGGTACCAACTACGGCTGGAACAGGTTCAGAAGTGACGCCGATTTCGATTGTCACCACAGGTGAAACCACTAAAACCGGTATTGTGGCACCGATCCTTTTTGCAGATATTGCCATTCTGGATGCAACATTTACCCAGAATCTTCCAGCACAGATCACTGCCGCCACCGGCATTGATGCCATGGTACATGCCATTGAAGCCTATACCTCAAAACACAAGAAAAATCCTTATTCGGATATGCTGGCCAAACAGGCTTTAAGATTACTGAATGCCAATCTGCAACGTGTACTGCAAAACGGTCATGATTTAGATGCCCGCCAAAATATGCTGGTCGGTTCCATGCTGGCCGGACAAGCCTTTGCCAATGCACCAGTCGCTGCCGTACATGCGCTGGCTTATCCACTGGGTGGACATTTTCATCTTTCGCATGGGCATAGCAATGCACTGGTTCTAACTGAAGTATTAAAGTTTAATGCGCCAGCGGCCAAACAGCTCTATGCGGAATTGATGACCTGGCTGGATCCCCGTAGTAAAGGTTGCCATGATGGCCTGACCGATCTGTTTATTGATCATTTTAATAATCATCTGATGCAAAGCGGTTTGACTCTAAAACTAAATCAGTTGAATGTTCCAGAACATATACTGCAGGTGATGGCAGAAGATGCGATGCAACAAAGCCGGCTGTTGCAGAATAATCCACGTGAACTCAAGGTGGAGGATGCTTATCAGA
Organism: Acinetobacter lwoffii; assembly: GCF_049367455.1. Taxonomy (GTDB): domain Bacteria; phylum Pseudomonadota; class Gammaproteobacteria; order Pseudomonadales; family Moraxellaceae; genus Acinetobacter; species Acinetobacter lwoffii_W. The sequence goes on along the minus strand of NZ_JBMPXW010000001.1, from coordinate 2,766,072 downwards.
TTTATCAGGCGATCTATTCCTAGATCAATTTCCACCTAAGCCTTATCTAGCTGAGGACTGAATAGTGATGAAAGCCACCATCAAACAGCGTGAACACTATACTTTTTTCCTGCCCATTCAAACCCGTTGGGCAGACAATGATCTGTACGGCCATGTCAACAATGTGACTTATTACAGTTATTTTGATACCGCCGCCAATGCCCTGCTGATTCAGGAAGCTGCTTTTGACCCAAAATATTCACCCATGATTGGACTGGTCGTCAGCTCCAACTGTCAGTTTAATCAGGAACTGTCTTATCCGGAAATTATTGAAGTGGGCGTAGCCATTGAAAGCATGGGAAATTCATCGCTCAGCTATGATCTGGCTATTTTTAAACGCAACTCGGATACAGCCGCTGCACAAGGCAATTTTGTCCATGTATTTGTCGATCGTGAGACACGAAAAAGCACCCCGATTCCAGTTGAAATGCGGGATGCTTTATCTCGATTTGTTGTGACTTAACATCCAGCCTATTTCAGCTGAATATTTTGCAGTTCACCGTCAAACTGCTGTAGCAGATCACGTACGGCCGGTTCAGCATGTAACAATTCTTCGGCACGTTTAAAGGCACGTGCCTTACGCTGATGCTGCATGGTATATGGTGTTAACTGGTCCACATTTTCAAATTTCACCTGGAAGTTAGTTTGCGGCCATTGCTGTTGCAAAGCAGCTTCCAGATTATGTTGCAACTGGGTCAGCAACTGCTGGTACTGTTCAGGAATATGGAAAACGGATTCTCCATTCATCTGGCCAGTCATGACGCCATACTGTGCCAGTTCCTGTACCGCTGGAGAAAGTTGGCTATTACGGAACCAGTATTCCCATTTTTCTACGCTCCACTCGCCTTCTAAGGTTTGCTCAGGTATTTTTAAAATATCCTGTGGCATCAGATTCTGCGTATTTACATCTTGGGAAATATCTTCCAGCAAAGCTGTCTGTGCAACTGGCTGAACCGACGCTGTATTTTCAAGAGCAGGCTGATCGGTTGTTTCCTGTGAAAGCTCTATTTCCGGTGCAGCAAGACTAAATTCCTCATCAGCAGACATGGTCTCTTGTACTGGCTCAGCAGGAATGACGGCATCTGCAGGAATAAACTCTTCAAGCAGGAAATCATCCGAACTGTTGCTAGTAGCCGGTGCTTCTGGCGTACTCTCGATTTCATCAAAACCAAATAGGCCTTTATCATCATTTGGATCAAAAACAATTTGATCACTAGACTGCACTTCTTCAATGGTGGTCTGAATTACTACGGGCTGGACAGATTCAGGTGCAGTGATGCTGGTTGGCTCTTCTTCATCGAGAAAATCATCCGAAGAAGGCCCAGACGCTGATGCAACATCAATCTCCTCATCTGTCCCATCGTCCAGAGAGAAATCATCAAATACCGGTTCTGCCTCCAATGATTGTGTTTCTATTGATTCAGATTGAAGTTGTGTCTGAACAGGTGGCTGTAGACGTGTTGTATGGGTTGTTGCCTGTTGCGATGCAGTCTCCTGCATTACTGGAATTTCACTTGGTTGTAATGGACGGAAAGCCAGTAAGCGTAGCACCGTCATCTCAAAGCCTTGTTCCTGCGTAACTGCAAGCTGTAAATCGGCACGACCCTTATAGGCAATCTGATAATAAAGTTGCAGATCCTGAGCAGAAATCAGACCGGATAATTGCATAATTTTTTGATTGATCTCAGCACTATATTTCAGACTCAGATCTGGCAGGTACTGCAATAAGGCTAGTTCATGCAACGTCGAAATCAACTGATCGAGCACTAGTGACACATCCAGAGCTTGCTGACGGAACTGTAGCAATAACTGACTGACATGCGCTTTCTGGTTCTGGTGAATCGCCAGAATCAGGTCATAAATAATGGTGCGGTCAATCAGACCGAGCATGTCTTTGACATCCTGATGCTGAATCACACCCTGACCATAGGCAATCGCCTGATCGGTCAGAGACAAGGCATCACGCAGAGAACCTTGCGCAGATTCAGCAATCTGCCAGATCGCATCCTGATCAGACTGAATGCTTTCTTTGCTAAGAATATTGCCCAGATGTTCGGTAATTTCATCGACTGCCAATGGACGCAAAGTAAATTGCAGACAGCGAGAAATTACGGTAATTGGCAGTTTTTGCGGATCAGTGGTTGCAAACAGAAATTTGACATGTTCTGGCGGTTCTTCCAGCGTCTTTAACAGCGCATTGAAAGAATGCGTGGACAGCATGTGCACTTCATCGATCAGGTAGACCTTAAAGCGGCCTTGAGTCGGTGCATAAGGAACATTGTCGAGCAGCTCGCGGGTATCTTCGACCTTGGTGCGTGATGCTGCATCGATTTCGATTAAATCAATAAAACGACCTTCATTGACTGCGGTACAGGTCGCACAGACCTCACAAGGCGTCGAGGTAATACCGGTCTCGCAGTTCAAGCACTTCGCCAAAATACGTGCAATCGTGGTTTTTCCGACACCACGCGTTCCCGTAAACAAATAGGCATGATGCAAACGGCCACGTTCGAGCGCGCTGGTTAAAGCACGTGATACATGGTTTTGCCCCACCAATTCATTAAAATTACGAGGACGGTATTTTCGCGCAAGTACTTGATACATGTATGCTCCTTTTTACAGGTCTAAGCATACTGTTTTTTTATAAAATAGTGAAATGAATGCCGGTTTATAAAGAATAAAAATCCCTTGATCAAAATCATTGAAAAAGGGATATAAAACAGATGCTTTTTTAAAATTAGACCGATTCAAACAGGATAAAGTCACTTTGCATTTGGTAGCGTTTGCCTGTTTGATCTTCACGAATTTCCAAAACATGCTTTTTCAGATCGACATAGAGCAGATTTCGGGTATCGACATTCAGTAGTTCAATCTTTTGTTGTGATTCATCCTGAAACCGAATCTGCCCGCTCATCGTTTCAATTTCATTATGTCCACTTAAACTTTCACGCTGTAAAGTAAAGGTCTGATCTTCATTCAAGGTCAAGGCCACTGCCATGCCTGGACAATCTTCACAACTTGAAAAACATCCCATACATGGCGTCGTGCCCTGATAACTCCCGACCCAGGCAGGAATCTGAGCTTTGGCTTCCATCACCGTTTTTGCAGCCGGCTGATTCGGATCCTGACATCCGAACAACGCACTGCTTGCGACCAAAGGAATCACCAGCACTTTTTTCATTACTTCACACCATAGCCATGGACTGCGCGACAAAATAGCATATTTGTCTGACGGGCTAAACTCCCAAATCAGGGATATTTAGCGCCAGCCTTTGCGGCCGGTCAGTACCGCATCCGCACAGCGCAAGGTTTCCTGCGTCAGGCCCCAAAGACGGTAATCTCCGGTTAATGAACCTGTCGGGAAATTATGCGTATAGGCAAAACTTAAATTCCGTTCAGGGTCACACCAGGCACCAGAGCCATTAAAGCCCATATGACCAAAACCTTTAGAGGCTTTTCCTAAAGTGAGAACACGGTGGTAACCCAAGCGCCAGTGCATCGGTAAAGGCATGACCCGATCTCTTGTTTTGTATTGCACCTGACTAAGTCGCTGGAATACCTCCTGCGAGATCAGTTGCTGTCCTTGCCATTCACCACGACTGGCCAGCATGGCATAGATTTTTGCCAGACTCTCTGCGGTAAATACTCCATTAGCAGACGGAATAATGGCCTGTAGACCCTCATGACTAAAGAAACTAAAGTTCTTCATGCCCTTAGGAATCATGGCATCCTGAAAATCCTGTGGACTCTGACCACTCCATACCAATGCTCGTTCCATCAGGCTGGGTTGCCTTGACACAGTTTTTTTCGCAGTTTGTGTTTGAGACTTAGTTGTTTTAGGCTTTAAAATAGGTAAGGCCACCCGAGCTAACTCATGCGTCGGTACGCTAAAATAAGCACCATTTAACTGTAGTGGCTGTACCAGATATTCCTGCATCAGTTCACCCAGTTTTTTACCAGTCGCTTTTTCCAGTACACCACCTACTTGCCAGCCAAAAGTCAGCGGTTGGTAAGCAGCATCGGTTGCAACCTGAAATCGTGGTTCAGCTGCCGCAATCCGGTCCAGCATCTGTGACCAGTCGGCCATTTCAGTGGCATCATCAATGAGATTACGGATATCAAACAGTCCGCTTTGATGACTGAGCATATGCGCCAGAGTAATATTTTCTTTACCCTTTTGTGCAAATTCAGGCCAGTATTCTGCAACCGGTCGATCATAATCCAGATAACCTTGACTCACCAGAATGTGCGCCAAAGTCGCTAGCACACCTTTGCCTGTGGAGTAACACAGCGACATGGTATCGGGTTGCCAATTTTCAGTTAAAGATTTTTTACCGGTATAAATATCAACGACTTTCTGTCCTTCAAAATACACTACCAGAGCAGCACCACCCTGTTCGGTACGTGCATCCTGCAAACGGCTAAACTGACGGGCAAGATCGCTAAAATGCTCATCGACATTGCCCTGATAATTGTGCTGATCAGCAAACAGATAATCTTTAATTGGCTGCATCATTCTATCCATAGAATATTGATCCCTTAAAATGAAAAAGCCTAAATCGGGTTTAGGCTTTTGATTCAGATTTAAATCGCTTTAATATGACCGGTGACATGCGGTTTTTGATTCTTACTGTTTCGAATCAGGAAATCTGTCTCATTCGCTGCCTGTGCCGTCAGGAACTCGACTTTAGATGGCAAGTACATCGGCAACTTGAACCAAACATCAGCTTCATAGGCATCTGGCAATGACAGATTCGCCAGTGCTTTGGCCTTGCTCCACATACCATGTGCAATTGCCTGTTTAAAGCCAAAGGCTTTCGCTGTGACTGCATGAATATGGATCAGGTTAAAATCACCTGAGGTCATGGCATAACGGCGACCAGTATTTTCCGAGATGTTCCATTCATTATTGAGTGTATATTCTGGTGCTTGGCTTTCTGCAGGTTTGGCAGCAGCTTTAGCATTGGTCTTTTGACGTGACAGATAAGTCGTCAATGCTTCAACTACGACCTCGTCTCCCACTTTGACTGTAGTAATGAAATCAAACTGCACGCCTTTATCGTGCGGCTGCAATTCGCCAAACTTACATGACAGCGTCAAAGTCTCATTCACACCGACTTTACGGTATTGCTTGACTTGATTGCGGATATGTACCAAACCCAAAATCGGAAACGGAAATGCTTCTGAAGTCATCATGTGCATTTGCAGACTTTGTGAAAGCACCGTCAGATAGATTGCTGGAATATAACCATTATTTTTAAAGCCGCAGACTTCATTATAAGCTTTAAGATGTTTTTGATCGACCTTGAATGAATCCACCACATATTCAACTTGCGGTAGAACTTTTTCAGCTTTCGGCTTTTTAAAAATCAAGCCTTGAATCACTTTTGGATAGGCTAAATAAGGTTTTGGAAGTTGACTAAAATGGCGCGTATTCATACTGAACCTTTGGAAATTTTATTATTTCAATTTGTCTAAAAGCGCCTTCTCTTGCACCATATATGGCTCAGGGAGAAGGCTGGGATGAGGGTCAATTCATCCCCTTTTTAATTTAATTTTTACCTCTCCCTAACCCTCTCCATTAAAGGAGAGGGATATCTCCCCCTTTTCAAAGGGGGATTTAGGGGGATTTTAAATTAAGCCCCTAAAAGACTTTGACCACATACACGTATCACGTTGCCATTTAAACCTGTTGATGCAGTAGCAGCAAACATTGCAATCGTTTCTGCAACATCGACAGGTAGACCGCCTTGACTCATCGAATTCATACGGCGGCCCGCTTCACGGATCGCAAATGGAATCGCAGCCGTCATTTGTGTTTCGATAAAGCCCGGTGCAACGGCATTAATGGTTATACCATTTTTTAAAGTTGGTGCTGTGAATTTCACCACACCAATCACACCCGCTTTAGACGCTGCATAGTTGGTTTGACCCAGGTTACCTGCAATCCCTGAAATTGAGGATACACAGATAATACGGCCATTGGCATTTAGACCATCGTGGGAAATTAAATAATCATTCACGCGTTCTATTGCAGACAAGTTGATATTAATCACCAGATCCCACAGCTCAGGCTTCATATTGGCCAAGGTCTTGTCACGGGTAATTCCGGCATTATGTACAATAATATCCAGACCACCATGCTCAACTGCCGCTGCCTTGATCTTTTCACCTGCATCTGCAGCTGTAATGTCAATAGCCAAGGTAGAACCGCCGATCTCACTAGCTACACGATCAAGGTCAGCCTGCTGTTGTAGAACATCCAGACAGATGACATGTGCGCCATCACGTGCCAATACATGGGCAATCGCTTCACCAATACCACGGCTTGCGCCTGTCACAACCGCAGTTTTACCCGCTAATGGCTTGGTCCAGTCTACGTCTACTTTTTCAGCTGGTGAAACACGGATCACCTGACCAGAAACATAGGCAGAACGCGGCGAAATCGTAAAACGTAATGCAGATTCAAGATTTGCTTCAGCACCTGCATCGACATAGATCAGGTTTGCTGCGATACCTTTTTTGAATTCTTTAGCCACTGATTTCACGAAACCTTCCAGTGCACGTTGAGCAATCGCCTGGCTCACCGATTTTGCTGTTTCAGGTGTAGTCCCCACAATCACCACACGGCCCGAACTCTGGATCTGACGTGCAATCGGGTTAAAGAAATCATAAAGTGATTTTAACTGTTCTGAATTTTCGATCCCTGAAGCATCAAAAATAACGACCTTGAATTTTGATTCTTTATCGCCCGGGTTAAATGCACCCAGATTCAGCCCGGATGCTGCAGCCGCCTGTTGCAACTCAGCATTATTACCTGCATAGCTGTTGGCATGAATATTTGCCAGAACCTGAGCAATAGCACCCGTCAATGGACTTGCTGGTGCTGCACCCAATAATACTGCGCCTTTTACCACTGGCGTAGCAGACTCAAAACGGTCTAAAGAAGTTGGGGATGGCAGACCCAAATTTTTAATGACAAATTTACCAATAGGAGATTTTGCAAAAGTTTGGTACTGATCAGTCATGTTTATTATCTCTCATACAAATTAATTTTTGGTTGATCTAAAGTTATCCTTAAACTTCAATATGATGCCAGACACATATATTTCAATAGATCCGCCAGATTCCGCCCAATCATACTTGAGATAACAGGCAGATGACTTGACCTGAGCGCAGTCTGTAATGTCATTGTAGTCAATACAGCCTATCCTCTTCTATGCTAATGTAAACACCAAGAAGACGATCTATTTGCCTGGTAAAGCCTTATGAGCAAAACAACTCAAGAAAATCCAGCAGTCGAGAACTCTGCGACAGAAACTGTGTCAAAACCATCAACGCGCGCTAAGCGTAGCACTAAAAATACTGACACAGCCACTGGGACAGAAAAAAGTCCGACTAAAACCACGCGTACACGGAGCACACCTGCCCGTGCCAAAAATACGACTTCATCTGAAAAAGATTCAACCTCTACAACACAGACTTCTGTTCTACAGGAACCAAACATGAGCCAAAATACAGTTCGCCGCGTTGCGATTATCGGTGGTAACCGCATTCCATTTGCACGTTCTAATGGTGCTTACTTTACGGCATCCAATACTGACATGTTTACAGCAACCCTGAACGGCCTAGTTGAACGCTTTAATCTGCAAGGTCAACGCTTAGGTGAAGTGGTTGCGGGTGCAGTACTGAAACACAGCCGTGACTTCAATATGACCCGTGAATGTGTACTAAATACTGCCCTTGCACCTGAAACGCCTGCTTATGACATCCAGCAGGCATGTGGTACTGGTTTGCAAGCGGCATTTCTTGTTGCCAACAAGATTGCTTTAGGTCAAATCGAAGTAGGCATTGCAGGTGGTGTAGATACGACTTCTGATGCACCGATTGCTTTTGGTGACGGTTTACGTAAAGCATTACTTGAGCTAAACATTGCGAAAACTGCAAAAGACCGTTTGAAAGCACTGACCAAAATCAATGTGAAAGACCTTATGGATGCACCAAAAAATGGTGAGCCGCGTACAGGTCTGTCTATGGGTGATCATCAGGCGATTACTACACTGGAATGGGGAATTTCCCGTGAAGCACAGGATGAACTTGCTGCATCTTCACACCAGAAAATGGCTGCAGCGTATGAAGAAGGTTTCTTTGATGACCTGATCACACCATTCTTGGGTCTTCAACGTGACAATAACCTGCGTGCGGACTCAAGTGTTGAAAAACTGGCGAAATTAAAGCCGGCCTTTGGTAAGGGCGATGCCCGTACCATGACTGCGGGTAACTCTACGCCGCTAACAGATGGTGCTTCTTGCGTGCTCTTGGCTTCTGAAGAATGGGCGAAGGCAAATGGTCATGAAGTATTGGCTTACCTGACTTTCCAGGAAACTGCTGCAGTTGACTTTGTCGAGAAAAAAGAAGGCCTGTTGATGGCGCCTGCTTATGCAGTACCACGTATGCTAGAGCGTGCCGGTCTGAAACTGCAAGACTTCGACTATTATGAAATTCATGAAGCTTTTGCATCTCAAGTATTGTCTACGCTGAAAGCTTGGGAAGATCCGAAATTCTGTAAAGAGCGTTTAGGTTTAGACGCTCCACTGGGTTCAATTGACCGTGCCAAACTGAACGTGAAAGGTTCATCACTTGCTGCCGGTCACCCGTTTGCAGCAACTGGCGGTCGTATCATTGCGACAGCAGCAAAACTGATTAACCAGAAAGGTTCAGGCCGCGTACTGGTGTCGATCTGTGCAGCCGGTGGTCAAGGTGTAACGGCGATTATTGAAAAATAATCCGTTGACCGATCTAATTAAAAAGCCCCTCAAATGAGTAATGCCAGTCAGTTAAGCAGACATTAGAAAAATGTAGTAAAAATGAGTGTATGCCAATACGCTCATTTTTTTTATGACTTTATCTGAAAATTTAGATTGCACCCTTCAACATTCTTTGCCTTCACTCAGCCATTTCAGTGAACTCATTGATTTAAACTGGATTAAAGAAAGCCTACATCAAACAGGTAAGGCTTCTATCAGGAGAAGAAAATTACCTGCCGAACATGTGGTATGGCTGGTAATTGGGCTTGCCCTATTTCGAGATCAACCGATCGGGTATGTCGTAGAGCAACTAAAACTTGTGTTTGGTACAACAGAATATTGTGTCCCCAGTGCAGCAGTGCAAGCACGACAACGTTTAGGACGAGAGCCCTTGAATACCTTGTTTTCTCTACTCAGCCAAGCCTGGTTTGAAGAATCCCAACAGCAATACTCAAACTTTCATGGCCTTAGTGTATGTGCTGTTGACGGGGTGGTTTGGTCTATGCCTTATACAGACGAGAATTTTGAACACTTTGGCTCATCTAAGGGTAAAACCGCTGCAGCCCCTTATCCACAAGTGAGAGCAACCTGCCTGGTAAATACCAGCACCCATGAAATCATTGATGCCCAAATAGGTAGCATGGATCAGGGTGAACTTACACTGGCAAATCGATTATGTCCTCCATCGCATAGTATTACCTTGTTTGATCGAGCCTATTTCTCTGCTGATTTCTTGATTGACTGGCAAACACGAGTAGAAGCCAGTCATTGGTTAATGAGAGCAAAAGATAATTTACGCTATGAGATCATTAAACGTAATTCCCCGCATGACTTTCAAATCAAAATGCCTCTTTCAGCTAGAGCCAGGAAGCTAAATCCATCATTAGGAGAATATTGGGAAGCGCGTTTGATTGAAGTTGAGCAGGCAGGGAAAATTAGACGTTATATCACTTCATTAATGGATTCAAAGGCATATCCACTGATAGGCTTGGCGAAGCTTTATGCCCAGCGCTGGGAAATAGAAATGTGTTACCGAGAAATCAAAAGTGATTTACAGGAAGGCAAGCATTTGAGGAGCAAGCAACCTGATTTAATTTATCAAGAATTATGGGGGGTCTTCATTGCCTATAATATTCTAAGAAGACAAATGAAACATATGGCTCAACGAGCAAAAGTCAGTCCTTTGAGAATCAGCTTTCATATTGCATCTATCGGTATCCTGAATATATTAAGATTTGACTCTTTAGACTCCGCAGGGAATTTACCTAAACATCTAGAAAGTTTACTGGAGAAATCTAAGAGGTATGTGTTGCCTGAGAGGAGGGTTAGAAGTTGCCCACGAGTTGTGAAAGGAAAACCACAGAAATACCCAAGAAAATGCCAGTCAATTTCTTAACTGACTGGCATTACCTCAAATGAGGGGCTTTTTTATGACTTATTGATTTGGCATCGGGTTATTTTTAAAATACTCATCTACTTTATTCCATGGTGCAGTCGATGCCACGCCTTTCACCATATTCTGGTTCACACCCTGACAAAGTGCGCTGTCCGGCGTCAAGTGAAAAGCATTCACATTTGGGTCCATATAAGGAATTGAACCTGGACGGCGCTGGAAATAGAAGTTTAACCAATCGACCATAGCTTCAAAGCCATAATTCGACATGGCCCATGCACTATTATGCCCGCCCCAATGATGACCAAATTCATGTGCAACAATTCGATAGCCAGATAATCTGTAATGGCCATAGAACAACCATGTATCTACCCCCAAGACTGCACCCCCACCTAGACCACCGCCCATATTGGTAATACCAAGATTAATTTCATTGCGGTTAAGAATTTCCCGATAGATCCGGACATAATCTTCTGGCTGAAAGAAACCATTCGGTCCTTCTACCTGACCATGATTGCCAAAAAAATCGTGTCCCATGACTGCTTTATGGTTAAACCATAAGGTTTCAAATTCTGGAGTACTCAGCATATAGGCCAGATTGGTCATCATCATGACCCATTCCCGGGCATAGACCGGCGTAATACGACACCATTTGTTCGGTTCATCATAGGTACCGAAATAAATTTTCCATTTGGCTTTAATCTGGTTCAGCTTTTTGACGTGCTCATCAGTCTCAGAGCTAATTTTCAGATCAAAAATATTGCTTGGATTTTGCGTGGTCTGACTCAGACCTGCTAGCTGGATCGAGCCTGTGCCATCGAGCAACGGGAAACGGGATTGATCGGTCAACTTGAGATCAAAGCTGGCATTCGAAAATGGCGTCAACTGATCCAGCTTCGCCAGAATCACCCAGTCTTCTGAGTTTTTAATCTTGGCACGAATCTGCAAATCACGTACAGGGACAGCACTGTAGCTTTTCAAATGCAGGCGATTGCCATTTAGGGTTGCCGATAAAATCTTGTCCATATAGACATAACGCTGGCTGCTATTGGTCAAGGTTTCCCATGATTCACCATCCTGCAAGACACGGCTTCTCTCGCGTGCTTTAGATTCGGTTAAAATCATAGCTTGGTTTAGCTGGGTGGATTTATTCTGTTGCAGGGTCAGCATTGGCAGAATATAAATTTTCTGATTGGCCATGTGCAGCAAATTCTGACCATAAATATAAAGATCACTGGCCTTGGCCAGTTGGCTGCTCTGGTTTTGCCCTTTTAAAATATAATCTCGGAAGGTATCCACACTTTTATTGGGTAAGATAGACTCCAAGTTAAAAGATTTTTCCCGGTAGCTTTCTACAGTGCCATCATTCCGTGACACATAAACCAAGCCATCATTATGGCGATGCATGACTGCCGACAAATTGGTTTCTGTTAAAATGGGTGCAATATTATTTCCATTTTCCTGAATCTGATTGATATCGTGGACATAGGTCATACCATCCGGCAGGCTGGTATACAGATAATCACCTATGACTTCCATGCGTGCATTACAGTTGCGCGCACAGCCCGGCAAGCTGAGCCGTGCAAATTTCCGCGCTTTTAAATGGTTTTGCGCCGTTACATCACTTTGACGCCACACATTAATGCGGCCTTCAATATCAGGTACATAAACATAGCGATCGTCAGCAGTCACCGCATTGCTATGTACCAGCGCGTAATTAAGCGCATCGCCCCACCATACACCTGTGCCGAGTGCCATAATGAAGTTCGGTTGCTCGCTATTAATATCTAAAACATCAATTCGGTTCGAGCCATAATTGGCCACATACAAACGCCCTGCTTGAATTTCCAGATCATTCAGGCTATCCCATTTTCTGGCCAGACCCGAAATTTTCGTAGGATCAATCGCACTGAGTGCACGTTTTTGTTTTAAGTCATAACGCAAAATATTCGATTCTGCCTGGCTGTTGGCAATATAAAGAACATCGCCCTCTACCACCATGGCGGTGGGATTCCAGGTTTTCAGACCAAAATTCCCTGCTATTAATTCTGAACCCACATCCAGAACCTTAAATTCCGCAATTTTGCTCAGTTGCTCACCCGAACCGGGGGGTGTCACTGGATCCGGCAGCGTCTGCTGTGGCGTACTGCTCTCACCTCCTCCACCCCCACAACCCCACATCAGCAACACGATGGACACTGACAAGATCGCTCGTCTAAATAGCATTGAATTCCCCAATAAATTTAAAAATTAAAATAAAAAATCAAAGTCTTATAGCTTAATTTTCAGTTGGGTTCGAGCATAAAAAATGAGGACTTGATCAAGTCCTCATCGCTGAATATTTCACCTTTCGCATTCTGAAAAGGGAGTCTGAACTGTGTGGTATTTTTTATGGCGTATTTTATGATGAGATTTTCCGATAATCCGGCTGTAGCCCCAGTCTGGCTTCTAGATGATCATAAACCCACTGAAAAATAAAGGTATATAGGAGAATACAAAGGGTTAGAGCTAAGTCCAGCAAAAAGGCCTGAGCCAGACTCATGTGTAAGGCATAAGCCACCATCGGAATGGTCGCCAGCATCAAACCGCCTTCAAAGCCAATTGCATGAGCAATTCGCACTTTAATGGTTCTTTTCAAATGATGTCTGGCTTCAAACTTTTCAAAATAGTGATTAAACAACATGTTCCAGAGTACTGAGGTCAGAGCCATGGCAATTCCTAGCATACCTGTGACCTCAAGCGGCATATGCATCAAAGTACTTAGCAGGACAGCGATCACGACCAGTAAAATGCCTTCATATAAAGCGGCATGAATCAACCTTCTTTTGGAAATTAACATATCAAATCAGCTCAATTCATTACATGATGCAAGAATTTTATTTCTTTAAATCTGACTATTCGAGTTAGAATCTATCAATAAAAATGAAAGATAAAATTATGAATGTTAATCAAGAACAGCTACTGATGTTTAAAACTGTGATGGAAACCGGTTCTTTCTCTGCGGCTGCCCGTCAACTAGGTAAAGTACCTTCCGCAGTCAGCATGGCCATTGCCAATCTGGAAATTGACCTGAATCTAGAACTGTTTCAGCGTATAGGTCGTGAACCAAAACCGACCGCACAGGCGCAGGTATTGTATGAAAAAACCCAGCAACTTCTGGTCGAAATGAATCAGTGGAAACAGCATGCTCAAGCCCTAAGTTCAGGCCTGGAATCTGAACTGAATATTGTGGTGGTTTCAGAATTACTGCATACGCGTTGGACCGATTATATCGTGTTACTGGAACAGGAATTTCCTGCACTGCAAGTCAATGTATTTAGTGCACCTCAGGAAGATGCACATCGTATGCTGTTCGAAGGTTCAGCGCAGCTGGCCCTGATGTTTGAACGCGAACAACTGGAAACACGGGAACAGTTTGTGGAATTGAAACGTGAGGTACTGGTCGCTGTAATCGCCAAACAGCATCCCCTAAGTCAATTCGATCAAGTCAGTTATGAACAGATTTTGCAAAACAGGCAGATTGTGGTGGCCAGTCGGGATCGCACCATCAAGCCGGAACTACTCTTTTCACGAAATTACTGGCGCACCGACAATCATCATTCGGCTTGCAGCATGATTCAGCAAGGACTGGGCTGGGGGGTTCTGCCACTCGAAATGCTGAATGAGCAGCCACATTTGCAAGATCAGTTACAGGTTCTCAACCTGCTCGATTTCACCCCAAAGTTTGAATATTTTGTTGATCTGGTCTGGAGCAGAGAAACCCGATTAGGCACAGCTGCTCATTTTTTGATTAATCACTTGCGCAAACAACGTAAAACCGGGCATTAATCACAGAAATTCAACGACAGTCTACTTGGTAAACCGGCCATTTATGATATATAAGAAAGCATAAGCAATAACCATAGAACTAGATCGTAATGACATTAACTGCATTAAACCAATTAAAAAACTTGACGACCATTGTGGCAGACAGCAGTGATTTGAGTGCCATTGAAAAATTTCGTCCGCTTGATGCAACCACCAATCCATCGCTGATTACTGCAGCAGCAAAACAACCTGAAAATCAGGCCTTGATTGAAGCTGCTTTTCAGCAAGCCCAGCAAGAAGGCTATGCAGATGACGCTCTGATTGAACGGACTATTGATATTTTAACGGTCAAATTTGGTGTAGAAATCTTAAAACTGATTGAAGGTCGTGTTTCAACGGAAGTCGATGCTTCGCTGTCCTTTAATACTGAAGCTACCATTGCCAAAGCCAAAGAGTTACTGGCACTTTATGCGCAATATGGAATTGACTCAGACCGCATTCTGATCAAGATCGCGTCTACCTGGGAAGGCATTCAGGCAGCGAAAGCACTGGAAGAACAAGGCATTCATACCAATCTGACTTTATTGTTTGGTCAGCATCAGGCCCATGCCTGTGCTGATGCCAAAGTAACATTAATCTCGCCTTTTGTCGGCCGTATTCTGGACTGGTACAAAAAAGCTGAAGGCGTTGAGTCTTACCCGATTGAAAAAGATCCGGGTGTACTTTCGGTTAAGCGTATTTATGAATTTTATAAAGCGCATGGTATTCAGACTGAAATCATGGGTGCCAGCTTCCGCAGTATTGATCAGGTTCTAGGCTTGAGCGGCTGTGACCTGCTCACGGTAGCACCAAACCTGCTGGCCGAACTGGAAAATGATCAGCGTGAAGTGCAGGCCCAACTCTCAGCCAAAGATATTAAAGTTCAAGGTGAACTCAGCCCAATCAGCCCTGCCGATTTTGAAGCACAACTGAAACAGGATCCGATGGCCAGTGAATTATTGCAAGGCGGCATTGACGGTTTCATTAAAGCCCGTGAGCAACTGGCTGCTTTATTACGTGAAACTTTCCTGAGTACCACTGAGATTTAAAGAAAATTTAGCAAATTTCTCCAAGCCGATGTTGCTATAATGCCGCATCGGCTTTTTTGTTCATGCGAGTTTTCGTGTTTGGTATCACAGATCTAACGACCTTTATCATTGGAACCACGTTGATTGTGCTACTGCCCGGGCCGAATTCCCTGTATGTCATGTCGATTGCTTCGCGCTTTGGGATTAAGACGGGATATATGGGTGCCTTGGGGGTATATACAGGCGACCTGATCCTGATTATATGTACGGCATTGGGAGCAGCTTCTTTACTACATGCCTTCCCGGTACTGTTTATTGCACTGAAAATTATCGGAGCGATCTATCTCAGTTACTTGGGTATCAAGCTAATCATTGCGGCCTACCAGACTTTCTTTCCGGAAAAGTCATCACAACGCGTCCAGATTAAAAAAACATCTTCCGATACTACTGAATCAATTCAGCCCTTTCGTACCGCACTTACGATTAGCATCTTAAATCCCAAAGCGATTCTGTTTTATCTGTCTTTTTTTGTGCAGTTTGTCGATCCTGCCTATCCTTATCCTGCCCTGACGTTCACGCTACTGGCTCTGATCCTGCAATTGATCAGTATGACCTATCTGTCAATCCTGATTTTTTCTGGTGTAAAACTGGCGTCCTATTTCAATCAAAATTATAAAGTGACTGCCAGCTGTGTCGCGGCGGTCGGGATTCTATTTTGTGGTTTTGGCCTTAAACTGGCGACTTCAACTTTCTAGTATTGACCGGCTTCAAGCCAGCAGACCTCTGGATAAAATTGTTAAAAACATTGTGTTGATACGTGAAAAGCGTATGATTTAAACGCATTTAAAAATAGTGTCATGGATGATGCCAAAACTTTTACAAGATCTCTCCTTTCCTGCCGTCATGGCCGGTTTTATTACCTGCATGATTGGTATTAGTGTTTCCGCCGTACTGGTCATTGAAGCCGCTCAAAGCCTAGGTGCTAATCAGGCACAAATTAGCTCCTGGTTATGGGCACTGGGTATAGGTATTGGAGTTTCTGGATTTTTGCTTTCCTGGAAATATCGTTATCCGATTTCAACCGCCTGGTCGACTGCCGGTCTGGCACTGGTCATTGCTTCTGCCGGTCACTATAGTCTGGGTGAAGCAATTGGCGCTTTTCTGATTTCTGGCATCCTGATTGCCTGTCTGGGATTTTTTGGAATTTTCGAGCGAATTTTCCAGTTTATTCCACAAAGTTTGACCAGTGCCATGCTGGCAGGTGTTTTATTAAAATTTGGCATCTCGGTCTTTGGCAGTCTGCAACAGTCCTGGGAATTCGTGCTTTGTGTACTGGCGATTTATCTGGTTTCCAAAAAACTGAGTACGCGCTATAGCATCGTGATTACCGTGTTAATGGCTATTGCCCTCTGTCCGTTCTTTATTAATTTTACTATTCCGCAGCTGAACTGGAGTATTGCCCAGCCGGTATGGATTACACCTGAATTTAGCCTGCAAGCTGTTTTAGGACTGGCCTTACCTTTAATGGTGATTAATCTGGCATCGCAATACCTGCCTGGCTTGGCCATCATCAAAAGTTATGGTTATCCGCCGAAAGTAAATTCTATTCTAGGCTGGACGGGTATTACACAGACGATGCTGGCGCCCTTTGGCTGTTTTAGTGTCAATCTTGCCGCAATCAGTGCGGCGGTCAGCCTGGATGTCCAAGCGCATCCTGATCCGGCCAAACGTTATATTGCCGGTATGAGCTGCGGCCTATTTTATATCCTGATGGGTTTTTTTGCTGCGACCTTGACCAGTGTACTAATGGCTTTTCCGGGGATTCTGATTACAGTATTGGCAGGCATTGCCCTGTTTGGCACCATTGGCCACAATATCGCGCTGGCTTTTCAGGACAGTCATGACCGTGAAGCAGCACTGATGACATTCCTGTTTAGTGCCTCTAATATTCAGTTTTTCGGTATTGGTTCAGCTTTCTGGGGACTGCTACTTGGTTTGACGGTTTATTTGCTGTTTAAGCTTAAACCGCAAGTGGCGTAAGCTTATTGTAGAAATGAGGCAATTACTTTTGCTGCCTTTTTAATGCCCGGCAGTTTGGGAAAACAGGTTAATCACCACCACACCGGAAATGATCAGTGCAATCCCGATAAAAGCGGGCACATCCAGCGCCTGCTTAAAGATTACATAGCCTACGATTGCCGTAAGAACGATGCCTACTACCGCCCAGATCGCATATGCAATGCCTAAGGGGATTACTTTAATGACCTGAGACAGCAAATAAAACGCAATACAGAATAAAACGACTACCGCCAGAGATGGCCATAATCGGGTAAAGCCTTCTGACTTCACCAAAAATGTTGATCCAGTCACTTCGGCAATAATAGCCAACGCCAACAACAAATATGCCCATGAGACAGGATTCATTTTTTAAACTCCAAACTATTTTTCAATGATTGCTGTGGGGACGATCTGACATGATCAACCTTGAGAGATTCATTTTGCACCGTTTTCTCTTCAAGGTGAAAGCTGATGTAAAAAATCCAGGGTTTTGACAAAGGTTTGCTGACTTTCCTTTTTTCCCATAAAAAACTGATATTCATGAATGAGCCAGGCCTTAGACTCTGGATAAAATATTTCAGTCACAGCAACCTGCTGTTCCTTCAAAGCTTTTACAAATGGTAGTGACTGAGTATCGGTCAAAAAATCCTTATTCCCACCACTGATCAGGACAGGTGGATAAGACGGCGTAATATACTGAATCGGAGAAATCTGCTTTAAAAATGCGGCATCATGTTTACGCTCGCCGGTATAAGCCTGAATCAGGTTAAAGACACCCCATTCGATAATTTTCATTTCTTCAGGTGCTTTGCTGGCAAATGCTTCCAAGTCATAAATTCCACAATGCAAGATTAAACCTTTAAGCTGAGCAGGTTGCAGATGAGGCTGAATACCAGATTGGTCGGCAAATACAGGATTGGTCAAAAGCGCGGCGTAATGGCTGGCCATATTCGCCCCGGCAGAATCTCCGGCCAGATATAAGTTCTGGGCATCGATTTGGTAGGTGTCTGCATAGGTATCGAGAAATTCAAGTGCCTGATTGATCTGGTGTAACTGGCTTGGATAGGTCGCTTGTGGCGCAAACTGATATTGCACGGATACCACATTATAGCCCTGTGCCGCCAGCAGCTTGAAATAACCCCGTGCATGTTCTTTAGAACCTGAAATCCAGCCGCCGCCATGAATCCAGACAATGGTCGGTCTTGGTCCAATACTGGCAATATTCTGCGGCTGATACAGATCCAGAGATAATTTCTGCTGTGGCGCATAGGTAATATTTTGCTGGACGATAACCGCACCAGGCGCATAACGATCCATCACTTTTTGCTGCAAGCCTGTGGTCAGGTTAAAAGCACCGGCAATGACTTTACTGTTCTGTGCGGTCTGACAGCCGGAAAGAATAACTGAACCTATGAGCAAAAGATGAATGGCAAAAAACCTCAAAACTGTCCCCTATACATGATCTAAAAACAGGCTACGGCAGTTTAAACCATCCTGCTGTAAACGAGGACTATTCATCCTCTTATTTTTGATCATTAAAACTGTAAATCCGAGTTTTTTACTCTGTTTTTTTTATCACTTTTACATGAAAAATATTTGTAATTTAATGAGTTTTTTCAATTTTACCGCTTTTTTGCAATTGCACCCGCCACAGCACTGTGCTATCAATAAACCAAGCCTAAAAATCAGACAACCTGCGGAGAAAAGCCATGGCCTATCAACATATTTTAGTCCCAGTGGACGGTTCAGAAATTTCCTTTTCTGCAGTACGACATGCTGCCAAAATTGCCAAGGCATTCGGTAGTCAGCTTTCCCTGATCAGCCTGATCGCAGAAGATCCTTTTACCGAGGCTGATTTTTATTACAGCTCCTCTATCATGAAGGAATATTTTATCGAGGCACATGCCAATGCCAAAAAGGCCTTGAAAGAAGCCACTGCCATCGCAGCCGGTGAAGGTATTGAAGCGCAATCCCGCATTGTAACAGGTTTAGTCAATGCAGAACATATTGCTGAAACCGCGGGTGAGGTGAAAGCCGACCTGATCGTCATGGGTTCTCATGGCCGTAAAGGCTTCCAGAAAATGATTCTGGGCAGCTTTGCACAAGATGTATTGGGTGCGAGTGAAATTCCCGTACTGATCGTGAAAAAATAATCCTGATGCTGCGCATCTTCAAGATGCGCAGTACTTGCTACTTTTACATTTGAACCTCTAGCAAAACATGCTGTGGAGATTTACTCGCTTAAACCACACTCCCCCTTTACTGCAATAATAAATATGAGGAAGCACCATGAATAACTATGATCATCTTCTCGTAGCACTCGATGAGTCCTCGATTTCCTATGCTGCCGCAGATCATGCCCTGGAACTGGCCAAAGTATTTCATAGCCATGTCACTTTACTCAGTGTGATTGCGGTGGATCCCTTTAAGGGCGTAGATTTTTACAAAGTTGCTCCTGCAGTCACAGAATATTTTATGCATGCAGAACAAAATGCGCTGGATCGTTTAAATGAACTGAAACTGAACTTTGTTCGTGATGGCATCCAGGTGACGACAAAAATCCTGCATGGCATGGCGCCGTCAGAAGGCATTATGCAGGCTGCAAATCAATCCCCGACCGATATGATCATTATGGGTTCACATGGTCGTAAGGGTCTGCAAAAACTCATGCTGGGCAGTGTCGCTCAGAATGTTCTGGCACTTTCCTCTATTCCAGTACTCATCGTCAGACAATAAGATGCTTGATCAAAGCCTGTATGATGCAGGCTTTTAGCGAAGTTTTTGATTTAACTCACTTAAGAAAATTTCAGCATCAAGCTGGCTTTGAAATACTTTTTTGTATTCTCCGACCTGCTGAATGGAATGCGGCGTATATTGAATGGAGATTTCAAGTAAGCCATTTTCAGGATTCTTGCTGACCTGTACGGCAATAATATGCTGGCTATTTAAATAAAAACCATCTTCAATTTTCACTAACATATCTTGGACAACCTCTAGTAAGCGAATCTGTAGATCCCTTTACCTAGCTTACAGCTTAATAAACAAATACTCTTTTCCGTATAATCATACTGTAACACCCTTTAGTACTTACCTAAGCCTTTAGAGAAATTCAACTGTATTTAAAGCCAGCGTTTGAAATAAACAGGAAATAAAAAACCGGATCAGGTCGATCCGGTTTTTTATGAATATTGATGTTATACGCTGAGCATACTATTGAGTGTCTCAGACACGTTTTTAGATTTAACCAGTGGCTTTAAGGTTTCAAGCTGTGCTTTCACTTCACTGCGTTGCGGTTCTGCCAAGGTATACCAGCGTGACAATACCTGTAGCAAACGTGAGCCCACGATCGGATTTTTCTCATCCAGATATTTCGCCAGACCAATAAAATGCTGTACGCCAAAGCTCCAGGTATTGACTGGGTTGGCATTCAGACCCCCACTGACTGCACGGATACGGTTAGGCACCGCCAAATCATAATCCGGATGCTGGGTCAGATACGCAATGGTTTCATCTGTTGCTTTTGGATGGGCTGCCTGAACCATAAACCATTGGTCTAAAGACAAGGCTTCATCTTCAAAGCAGCTATAGAAATCTGCCAGAGCTTCTTCTGCTTGTGGTGCATCATTCCAGACCAAGACTTTCAGCGCACCCAAACGTTCAGACATATTGCCTGTATGATACTGCTCATAGGCCAAGTCAAAGGCAGATGCATCTCCCTGACGAGCCATCATCGTCAGCATGATGTTTCTTAAGGCGCGCACGCCCATTGCTTGCGAGAATTCAGATTGCAGATCTGGATCCAGACTCAGATAAGTTTCTTTAGCTGTTTCTCCAAAGGCACGGGCCAGAGTATGTAGCAAAGCCTCACGCTTTTCCTGAATCATGGCTGGCTGATAATCCTGATCAATACGGCTGCCCAAGTAACCTTCAGATGGTACATCAAACAGACGTGATGCCAACAGCGGATCTTTCTCAATCACATCCGGCAAGGTATTGAGCATAGCCTCGATATAAATTTCTGCAGGCTGGTCATCCAGCAAGATACGCTCGAGTAAGGTCTGAGTTGCTTGCCACTGGTTAAAACCATTGGTCTCGTATTGCAACAGGAAAGCCAGTTCTTTTTCTGAATAGTCAAAGTCCAGATTCACCGGCGCAGAGAAATTACGCAGCAAGGACACCACCGGTTTTGCTGTCACACCGCTAAATTCGATCGTGGCTTCATCCTGATCAAACAGATACACGCCATCTTTGACGCCATTTTCAAAGAGTGCCTCAGAGTTCAGCGTTAGCTGCTCACCGCTTTCAGCATCAAACAGTGCCAAAGCCACTGGAATGGGTACTGCTTTCAGATTTGGATATTTAGCATGGGTTTTCAGGCTTTGCTTAAAGCTGAGGCGATAGATTTGGGTCTCTACATCATATTCAGCTTTTGCTTGAAGTTTAGGCGTACCTGGCTGGTTGTACCAGGTCAGGAAGTTAGAAAGATCTACACCTGAACCGGCTGTAAGCGCGGCCACCCAATCCTCAACCGTTACCGCCTGACCATCATGACGGCGGAAATACTCATCAGTTCCTTGACGGAATTTTTCCTTGCCAAGCAAGGTCGCCATCATGCGGTTAATTTCCGCACCTTTTTCATAAACAGTGGCAGTATAGAAGTTGTTAATTTCTACAAAATGATCTGGACGCGGTGGATGCGACAACGGGCCTGAATCTTCCGGGAACTGATGTGCTTTCAGAACTGCTACATCATCAATACGCTGTACCGCAGCCGATTGTAAATCTTCCGAGAAAGACTGGTCACGGAATACAGTCAAGCCTTCTTTCAAACATAACTGGAACCAGTCACGACAGGTAATCCGGTTACCAGTCCAGTTATGGAAATATTCATGTGCAATGACTGACTGCACTCGCATGATTGCGGCATCAGTGGTGTACTCTTCATCGGCCAGCACGCATGAAGTATTGAAGATATTCAGACCTTTATTTTCCATGGCACCCATGTTGAATGCACTGGTCGCCACAATCATGTAGTTATCCAGATCATAAGGCAGACCATAATGCTCTTCATCCCAGCGCATGGAATGTTTGAGCGCTTCCATGGCAATCTTACATTTTGGAATATCTTTTTCTTCTGCGTAGATTTCCAGAGCCACATTGCGGCCTTCTGACGTGACATAGGAATCTTTCATCACTGCCAAATCACCAATGACACAGGCGAACAAATAGCTCGGTTTCTTGGTCGGATCCTGCCACACGGCATAATGACGATTGGCATCGACTTCACCTGTTTCCAGCAGGTTACCATTTGCAAGCAAAACCGGATATTTCTTATCTGCTTCGACACGCGTCGTAAAGACCGACAACACATCAGGACGGTCTGGATAGAAAGTAATTTTACGGAACCCTTCTGGTTCATTTTGGGTCACAAACAGATCTGAACTGGCCTGATATAAACCTTCCAGCATCGTATTACTTTCAGGGTGGATTTTAACCACAATTTCAAGCAACACTTGATCAGGCGCATTGGCAATCACCAGTTGTTCAGCATCCAAGTGGTAGTCACTGGCATTCAGGGTTTGACCATTTAACTTAATCGATTGCAGCTCTAGATCGCGGCCAAGCAGAACCAGATCGCCAGCAGTTTGGCGCTGCATCTCCAGCTTGCTGCTGACCAGACTGTGGTCACTATAGACTTGAATATTCAGGTCGATGGAATCAACAATAAAGGAAGGTTTTTGATAGTCTTTTAAATAAATGGTTTGATCCGCTTCGATCACCGGGTTTGCCGCAATATTCATGTCCTGTCCTAATCTTTTATCGTGTTCGACATTGTTCATGTCAAAATCATACGCCAAGTTTTAAACGCTGTCTGTGCATTTGTATTGTTAGATCTAATATGGGCATTTCATGCACCACTTTCAATGCATTCTGCCTAATTGAGCAGCACTCGACTCTACATAAGAAATATCTGTGCCATAAAAATAGTCAGGATCATAATTTCTGACATTTTCATAAATAACTGATTTAAAAATATATAATTTTATTTGCTGAGTACCGAATAAATTCTGATTAATAAATGAGCACACTTCTTGCTACAGTTAAACCGTGTTTTTCCACACTTCCAATGAAAGAATAATGATAACGATGATGAGGTGAGCCATGTATTTAAAACAGCATGTTGTACGGATCGAAAATATCAAAACTTTGCAGACCCTGGATCAGGCCAATATTGACCATAAAGTGATAGCCCTGTTGATGAGCTGTGAAGGCATTCCGCTTCAGGCCCATGAAGTGACTGCCATTCTCAACACCTACGATGCACTCGGTGCCAAAAAAGTGCCCTCTAAAAAGGTTCAGGCCTTAATTCATGCCAAACACCGCGGCGAGGAGGACGACACATTACCCTGCCCGGTTTAAAAAACGTCATTTCATGTTTTTAAAATCAGAGCTACTTCGGTAGCTCTTCTCTTGTTTGGGTGACTAATTTTGATTTAGAAAAATTGCACCAGTCCACTACGTTTGCATCTCATCAGCCGTGTATAATCAAATGCCCTTCCATTCTAGAGTTGCTCGCGACCATGGTATTCAGTGTTCTGCAAAAACAGCTTGATGAAAGTACTCACTGCCCATTGTGTAAGGCATCGATGTATTGGATTGAGGCAGAACAATATGATCAGGAGCTGAGCTATCATGAATGCAGCCATTGCCAGCATCAGCTTTACTCCGATCAAAAGCACAATTGTTATTGCGAACAATGTCTGGCGCAGCGTAAACGCATGCTCAAGGAAGTCCGTTTACAGGAAAACCGTCAATATCATAAAAAGCAGGATCGGCCGGTTCTTGAGCTGAATCAGCTCAGTTTTATCAATAAACTGTTTTTACTTGCGATTCTGGATGAACAGGTGCAGGAATATAGCCAACACCGTGAATATATTGACTGGCATCAAATTCGATATTATTCCATCAGTCCCAATTATCTGTTCCAACATGGTCTGGTGAAAAGCCTGATCCGGGATCAGGTTCTGATTCCCAAAGATCTCCAGCAGGAAAATCAGCATTATTATATTAATGTGCGACTGGATGGTTATTCTGAACCGACCCTGTTCAGTATCACCCAGCAGCTGCGCAACTGGTTTTATCAAAACCTGAGCCAAGGTGTGCCCTTTAAAAGTGCAGATGAAGTCAAAGATGCACTCTATTGCCTGCTATATGAAGAAATCATTCAGTTTGCCCAATTCTATTGCCGTAGCTGGAATGTGCAAATTGCCGGAAATCAGAGCTTTCAGACCTTTTGCTATCGTCTTTTGGATGTACTGGCTGTGGGTCAGATTTATTATCTGGTGCAGACCGGGCTGGAATATCTATATAAACAAAAAGCCCTCAAGCCCCGCAATGAAAACTTTATTAATACCAATCTGCTGAAAAAAACCTTGCAGCAGTACCGCGAACGTTCAGTTACAGAAAAATGGGAAACCTCTACCCTGCCGCGTCCACCGCAACTGGCATTCAGCAAGATGAGCGAAATCCTGTTTTATCGGTTTTTGGGCTATGATGAAAATATCTTCTTTCAGCCGGTGTGGCGTTCGTGGCACAAGATCGAACCTCGCCTGAAATTCTATTCCCAAAAACGTTGTATGCATTGCGGCTCACAGGAACTGTCGGTGGATTATGATGCCAGTGACTATGTCAGCCTGTTCTGTCGTAGCTGCAAGCATCAAGACCATTATTTTACCCGCTGACCGAATACAACGAATCTTTCTCTTATTCTAAATGACCATTATGACGACTTCTACGCAAGCACTACAGCAAACGCTTCTGGATCAGATCTGTGAGGCCTGGTTGAAACTTCAGCAACAGCAGCCCCTGGTGCATATCATGTCCAATACGGTGGCCAGCAACTATGTCGCCAATATTGTACTGGCTGCGCATGCTTCTCCGGCCATGATCGACAATCCGTTTGAAGCTGAAAGTTTTGCCAAGACTGCTACAGCGATCAGTCTGAATCTGGGTACACCGACGACAGAGCAGGTTCAGGCGATGCAGCTTGCTGCGAAAACTGCACATCAATTGCAAAAACCGTGGGTGCTTGATCCGGTCGGTTATGGAACAGTTCTGCGCTGGCGTTCTGGCGTCGTAGATCAGTTGATGCATTCCCAGCCTACGATTTTACGAGGCAATGCTTCTGAAATTGGTGCTTTGGCTGGCAAGCAGATCGAGTCCAAGGGTGTAGACAGCACAGTAGACAGTGCGGATGTTTATTTACAGGCGCGAAGTTTGCTGGATCATTGTGAATGCATCGCAATCTCCGGTGAATCTGATTACATTATTTCGAAAGACTATCCTGTGATACAGGTGTCAGGCGGTTCTGCTTTACAGCCCCGAATCACGGCGATGGGATGTGCACTCGGGGCACTAATTGCTGCCTATAGTGCAGTAACGTCCCCAGCCCTTGCTGCATTAACGGCACATGTACATTTTGCAATTGCCGGTCAATTGGCATTTGAACGTGCGCAACAGTTAGGCAGTTTTAATGTCGCCTTTCTGGATGAAATCCACCAACTCAATACTGAAACAATCCGAAAATACGCCAACTTTAAAATTCTGCCAGAATCCATTTAGTTTACTGGTCGCTTCACAGGGTGTTTGTTCTCCTGAATAGATAAACGCCCCTATTTAGATTGATCCTGCCCATTTGCTCTATTGATCTCCTTAGAAATGTTTTGTCTAGCTCTTTCGGAGATCATTTTTGAGTAGTTTTATTCTGAACTGAGTAGGCTTCATACCACTTATCTAGCGATTTCCACACAAACGGTTTCCATTTTACTTAAGATCTGTTTGCATCATGCAAATCTAGTTCATGTGAATTGTAGTTTAATTTTTTGTCAGTATTTAAATATGACTTTTAAGTTTTGATTAACAGGTTACATAAATCAATATTTAAAGCCTGATCATGCTTATTTTTGATTGCTGATTTGACTTTTTCGGCTTTAAAATTTCAGTGCAATACTAGGATATTCAGCTCAATCGGGAACATGACTAATAGTATGAATAGACTAATAAAAATCAGTTCAAACAATGAGCTAACTTTGATTTCAATAAGTCAGCTTTACAAATATGCATTAAAAAAGCCAGCTGCCACTAAAGCAACTGACTTTTAAGATTTGAATAAATAACGTGTTTAAAACACCTATTTAACCTGCGTAATGAATGCTGACCGACTTGATACGATTGCTTTCAATTTCAGTGACTTTGAACTGTACACCTTGATAATTTAACTCGGTGCCCACGTCAACCGTACTGTTGGTTTTATCCAGAATCAAACCCGCAACACTGATATAACCGGCATCTTCATCAATCAGATCAATCATGCCAAGTTCCAGTTCAAGCTGATAAAGATCTAACATGCCCGATGCGATCCAGTGCGTATCATCCACTTTCACCAGATCCAGCTGTTCATCTGCATCCGGGAATTCACCGGCAATTGCTTCAAATACATCTAGCGGTGAAATCAGACCCTGTACATTACCAAACTCGTCACTCACCAAGACCAAAGAACCTTTAGAGGTACGCAAGGTATTAATCGCGTCAATAACTTTCATCTTTTCAAAGATATAAATTGGGCGATGACGTTTAATCAGTGCTTTTAATTCTTCCGGCTCTTCCAGTACATCCAATAATTCTTTGGCACGTACTACGCTAATCACCTTATCTAGGCTACCGCGACATACCGGGAACAGACTGTGTGGAACAGACAGAATTTTTTCACGGATCTGTTCTGGGCTATCTTCCAGATCAACCCATGAAATCTGACCGCGCGGCGTCATGATCGAAGCGACTGAACGCTCTGCAAGGGTAAGCACCCCACCAATCATATAGCGTTCTTCATCTGCAAAGGTTTCTTGTGCCTGATTATTTTGACTGTCGGTCGTCTCTAGCTTGCCACCCATTAACTTCAGGATCGAGTCAGCCGTACGATGACGCAAAGGAATCTTGGATTCATGTTTAGCAGCATTACGCTGACCGAACTGGTTGAATGCTTCGATTATGATCGCAACACCAATACCTGAATAGATATAGCCTTTTGGAATATGGAAACCAAAACCTTCTGCAATCAGGCTGATACCAATCAAAAGTAGGAAGCTTAAACACAGAATCACCACGGTTGGATGGCGATTCACAAAGTTGGTCAATGGTTTCGATGCCAGTAGCATCACGCCCATTGCGACAATCATGGCAGCCATCATGACATAAATATTGTCGACCATACCAATGGCGGTAATCACTGAATCTAAAGAGAAAACAGCATCTAAAACAACAATCTGTGCAACAACAGCAGTGAAACTTGCATATACCACATTGGTAGACACTGTGACTTCAGGTTTACCTTCAATCTTTTCATGCAGCTCAGTAACGGCCTTATACACCAGGAACAAGCCACCAAATAACAAGATCAGGTCCCGACCGGAGAAGATCCAGTCAAACACAGTAATCAATGGTTGTGTCAAAGTGACCAACCAGGCAATGGCAAATAACAGGCCTAGACGCATGAATAATGCGAGAGACAAACCAATAACACGTGCTTTATCGCGTTGTTCAGGAGGAAGTTTTTCAGCCAGAATGGCAATGAAGACTAGGTTATCAATACCTAAAACAATTTCAAGAATAATAAGAGTAATTAAACCTACCCAGATTCCGGGATCTAATAAAAATTCCATTAGAGAATGACCCCGTTCGAGTAAGCTAGAAATAGAGATGGAAGATCAACGCACGGCGAGGGATCCATTAAAATTTAACCTATGCAACTTAAGACTATTCCATTATGCATAAACTGAGTATTTTGTAATGTATTAATTTACAAAAAAATTACATGATCATGATTTTATTGAGACTTTTATGATCAACTGATTGATGCTGAAACTGATTAATTTTAATTTTTTCTACATCATTTATTCGAATTGAATTAAAAATAAACAGAATTTAGTTTGATTAGACCATTACTTTTAAGGTCACTTAAAGATTAGAGCATAAACTATTTTTTTATTGAAAGAACAATCACTTAAAAATATAGCTGTAAATAATCATTTACTATATTGACTAAAACCACTCAATCACCCTATATTTCTTAAATCGATTAATTTATTGAAATACAATTATTTGCATTAAAACCTATTCAGACAGGCTGCTTAAGAACAATAAAAAGTCTTGGAAAACATTTCTACTCACGAAATACATAATGAGGAATTAAATTTATACAAAATATTATCGCCTTTCATCCGATTTTAAAGAACAATCTTCGCGCCAGATAAGGCTCACATGCAGAACTGATCAACTCCTTGGGATGTTAAGCAAAACTAAAAAGTGTTAGCGCTTTAACATTTTTAAAATAAAGGTTGAAATATGCATAAACTTTTTCATAAAATGAACGGGCCCTAGAAAAATAAATACAAGGAACATTTCATGACTAAGAAATATGCAAAATTTTTGCCGTGTACGGAAGAATTTAATTTAGAAAACTTTCCATATTATTGGGTAACTCAGGTTCATGCTCAATACGTCGTTAATGTCGATCATGCACTAAAAAAGTATGGTGTTGACAATTCCCGCCGCCGCATCCTTCTTGCACTAAAAGCCAAACCGCATGCCAGTGTTTCTGATTTGTCAGAGATGGTTGTTTCTAAAATGTCGACCACGACTAAAATTGTCTACCGCTTAAAAGACGAAGGTCTGGTTGAAACCTATTCATGTGAGGATGACGCACGGATTACCCGAGTATTTTTGACTGACAAAGGCATGCAAATGACACATAAGATCAATGATCTGACCAATGTCGTACTGGAACAGTCATTTGAAGGCCTGACGCCTTTGCAAATTGAAAAAACCATGGAAAGTTTACGTCATATTTTCAAAAATTTAGCTCGTTAAAGACCTACTTTTTATTTTAAATAGACGCTGGCGAATTGGCGCATACTTTATAATAATAAATAATTCGCCAGAGCTTTCTAAAAATCAAAAAAGTTCAGTTGTGGACTGACTTTTTTGATTTTTTCTTTTGGTACATGTGAGCATTCAAAATCTTCTACCGGAAAGCCCTCTACAAAGCTACGAATATCCGGATGCCTTAGCGTTAGCCATTCTTGCAGTCGCTGCTGTGGAATCACAATAACCGCGCGTTTGATATTACCCGGCTCATGAAACTCCTTCATCATGGGATGGTCAATTGCATCCATGGTAATCATACTGGCAGAGCGTACAATTTCACCTTGTACCCGAGCAATCTCATACACAGCTGCAATAAAAGTCGCCTGACCATCTTTACGTCTTACACCCCAACGCTGCGGTTTATTGTCAAAATATTTGGACTCATAAAATTCCGATACTGGAATGACGCCAAAATGACATTTGGCGGTGGCTTCAGCGAAGGTGGGCCTTTGCAGTAAGGTTTCATTTCTGGCGTTATAGGTCTTGGTGCCTATAGTTTTGTCTTCTGCCCATTTCGGAATGAGTCCAAAATTCACAGAACGCCATTCCAGTCCTTGAGCTGAATGAAATAAAAGCGGTGTAGCATAATTGGGATAGACCTCCTCTGGATATTCAAAAGGAATTTCTGGCAATCCCAGATTATGCAACTGCTCTAAGGTTAAAGGCTTAAAGTTGGCGCACATGGTTCATATATGTAAATCATTCGACCATCAGATTATACCGTGATGCCAAGTCGAAGCCTGTCGTATTTCTATAGTTTTAGGCGCGTTGACTGTTATGAATTCGGGACAGTCAACCAATGTGTCCGGGTAAATTCCTCAAAAATCCAGCGGCCATTAAAACGACCCAATCCTGAATTTTTCTCGCCGCCAAAGGGTGCATTTGACTGATCTGCAACACTAATGCCATTAATATGTGTCATCCCAATATCCAGTTGTGCGGCAAAAGCAGTGCCTCGATCGATGTTTGAAGTACATACTGCACTGGATAAGCCAAACTCGGTCGCATTGGCTAGGTTTAAAGCATGCGCTTCATCCCGGGCTTTTAAGATAGGTAAAATCGGACCGAAGCTTTCTTGCTGCGCCAGATCGGAATCTTCCGCGACATCAATAAAAATATGTGGATAAACCAGATTCCCTTCAATTCCTCCTTCATAGACCAGTTGTGCGCCCTGCTCGCTGCCTGTTTGAATGATCTGTTGATGCTTTTCAACCTGACTCTGGTTAATGATTGGACCAATCACTGTATCTTCCAGATTTGGATCACCCACCGGAATCATTTTGATCCGATCCAGGAGCTTATCTACATAAGCATCATGGATAGAGGCATCGACAATGACCCGGTTAGTACTCATACAAATTTGTCCCTGATGCATAAAACGCCCCATCAGCGTTAGTTCAACCGCAAGATCAAGATCGGCATCATCCAGAATGACCAAAGGTGCATTGCCACCCAGTTCGAGTGCCAGACGCTTGATTCGGGAACTGGATAAGGCTTTACTGCCTACACTTTTCCCCACTTCAGTCGAACCGGTAAATGAAATCATTTTCGGCACTGAATGCTCAACAAAATAATCCCCGATTTCACTACCAGCCCCGGCAACGATATTCAGTGCACCTGCAGCTAAACCTGCTTCTTCAAATAGCTTGCCGATTAAGGTACCGCCAGTCACCGGGGTATCACTGGCCGGCTTCAATACAACGGTATTACCACAGGCAATTGCAGTCGCCACTGAGCGTAAGGATAAATGAAATGGAAAGTTCCATGGACTAATGACAGCAATCACGCCTAAGGGCTTGCGCAAAACCATACTTTTACGTGCCGGATCCTTACTTTCCAGCTGTTCTGTTTGGATCCAGTCTGGAAAAGCCAGACTTTCCTGAATGATGCCCAGAGCAGCATCCACCTCAACGCCGGCTTTAATGCGCGTACTGCCTGATTCAATAATGAGCCAGTCAATGATTTCGTCCCGACGCTGCTGAATGATCGCGATTAAATTTTGCAGCACTGTTTTACGTACTTCAATGGATTTCAAGCCCCCTTGCTGGAAAGCCTGCTCTGCTGCGGTATAAGCACTGTCGACATCGACAGAACTGGCAGCTGCCATGCTAAAAATTTCGCTCTGGGTATAGGGGTTGATATTTTTTATTGTTCTGGTTGAAGTACCGGCTTGCCACTGACCATGAATAAACTGCTGGTCTAAATTTTGATATACCGTTGTCATTTTATTGTTTCCTCGCATGCTTTGCCCCACTTTAAAAGTTCGGCTGGAAAATTTCTAGTCAGAACGACAGCGGCTTACCATTAGACAATAAAAAAGCCTCCGAAGAGGCTTTTTAAGCTAGACAGGATTAATCACCTTTATAACCTTTTAACTTTAAACGCGCTGCATGTAGAAGCGGCTCAGTATAACCTGATGGCTGCTCACCACCTTTAAAGATCAGGTCAGATGCTGCCTGGAATGCAATATTGTTGGCAAAGTCAGCAGACATTGGCGTATACAATGGATCATTGGCATTTTGCTCATCCACAATTTTCGCCATACGTTGCATAACTTCTTCTACTTGCTCGCGACTTACGATACCGTGACGCAACCAGTTCGCAACGTGTTGTGAAGAAATACGTAGAGTCGCACGGTCTTCCATTAAACCGACATCATTGATGTCTGGCACTTTAGAACAACCTACACCCAAATCTACCCAACGAACCACATAACCTAAAATACCTTGACAGTTATTTTCGAGTTCTTTGGTTTTTTCTTCTTCTGACCAGTTAGTGTCTTTCGCCAATGGCGGTGTCAACAAATCATCCAGAGATAAAGGTTGAGTCGACAATAGCTCTTGCTGACGGTCTGCAACATTAATCTGGTGATAGTGAATCGCGTGGATCACCGCACCTGTAGGTGATGGAACCCATGCACAGCTCGCACCCGCTTCAGGATGTTCAGTTTTGGTTTTGTACATGTCAAGCAGCATGTCT
This sequence comes from Acinetobacter lwoffii, assembly GCF_049367455.1. Taxonomy (GTDB): domain Bacteria; phylum Pseudomonadota; class Gammaproteobacteria; order Pseudomonadales; family Moraxellaceae; genus Acinetobacter; species Acinetobacter lwoffii_W. The sequence continues at coordinate 2,733,940 of NZ_JBMPXW010000001.1, read as the reverse complement.
GGCTTTGGCCACATGCCTTTACCAATCTGTGCTTTACCACGTAAACCCGCTTGCAGACCGATCATCACGTTACGGTTTTCATAAGCTGGGAACCAGATTTGGCCTTTTACTTCGCCTTTACGAACGAATGGACCAGCTTCCATAAAGGTATGGATTTCATCGCCGGTACGGTCCATGAAACCTGTATTGATGAAGATCGTACGATCTTTGGCTTGTGCAATACAGTTCTTCAAGTTCACAGAAGTACGGCGTTCTTCATCCATGATCCCGATTTTTAAAGTTTTTGCAGGTAAGCCAAGTGCCTGTTCGGCACGTTCAAACAATTCAACGGCAAATGCCACTTCTTCAGGACCATGCATTTTCGGCTTAACGATATACATTGAACCTTGACGCGAGTTCTTGATCGTGTTTTCACCTTTGATGTCTGCGAAAGACAACAATGGCGTAACCAGTGCATCCATGATGCCTTCATAGATCTCTGCGCCATCTACCAGAATCGCCGGGTTTGTCATTAAATGACCAACGTTACGCAGCAACATCAATGAGCGGCCATGAACTTTAGTTTCACCACCTTCTACATTTTTGAAAGTGCGGTCTTCATTCAGTTTACGGGTAACAGTTTTACCGTTTTTCTCAATAGACTCTTCTAAAGTACCTTTCATCAAGCCTAACCAATTACGGTAGCCTTCCACTTTTTCTTCAGCATCAACGGCTGCAATCGAGTCTTCCAAGTCCTGAATGGTCGTAACTGCCGCTTCAAGAACGACGTCTTTTACGCCTGCTGCGTCAGTTTGACCAATCGAACTATTGGCATCAATCTGGATGATTGCGTGCAAGCCATTATTTTTAAGTACGATTTCAGTCGGTGCTGAAGCTTCGCCATTGTAACCAACGAATTTAGCGGCATCTGCCACAGTTGTTTTTGAACCGTCTTTTAGGGTAACAACCAGTGCATTAGCTTCAACTGCGTATTGAGTTGCGTCTGCATGCGAACCTTGTGCCAGTGGGAAAGTTTCGTCGAGGAAATTCTTGGCAAATGCGACAACTTTTTCACCACGTTTCGGGTTATAGCCTTTGCCTTTTTCCGCACCATCTTCTTCAGAGATGACATCGAAACCGTAAAGTGCATCGTACAAAGAACCCCAACGTGCGTTTGCAGCGTTCAAGCAGTAACGTGCATTACGTACTGGTACCACCAACTGTGGACCTGCCAGTATTGCAATTTCTTCGTCTACATTTTCAGTGCTGATTTGAAAATCTTCTACTTCTGGTAACAAGTAGCCAATTTCAGTCAAGAAAGCTTTGTAAGCTTGTAATTCAAATGTGTTATTGCGGTGCCATTCATCAATTTTCGCCTGAATGTCATCACGCTTAGCCAAAAGTGCTTTATTTTTAGGGCTAAGATCAACAACGACTTGTTCAAAGTTTTTCCAGTATGTTTCGCTGTCTAAACCAGAACCTGGTAATGCTTCATTTTCGATGAAATCGTAAAGTTCTTTAGCAATCGCTAACTTGCCTTTTTGAATACGTGCAGTCATTGTCTTTCCTGATATTGCTACTTTTTATACAAGAGATTCTAGTATACCGATTAAAATCTAGCTGAATAGTATTATCACATTGCTAAATACTGAGCATTTTTTCCAATATGAATACCCTCATAAACATATTTGATATTTCTCAGTTACAAATAGATATCATTCTGCTAAATACCCTAATGACAGTGTATAAAGTTTTCGAAATGTAGAAATTAGACTTAAGTTCAGATTTTCGAGTAAAAATTATGCATTTTAGTTATACACGATCATATTTAGATCAAGATTAAGCCATGTTTGATCAGGCTTGTCGATAATTTAAGTACCTATTTTTATAAAAAAAAGCGCCAGTAAATAACCAGCGCTTTTATTCTTACTCTCCGTTCACGGAGGCGATTTTCTCAATCTGGCGATGTTCAGAATTCAGGTATTCATCTGACTGCATTTCCAGCAAACGGGAACGGGTCCGTTCAATTTCAAAGGCCAGTTTCTCACCTTGATAAATATCCACGATATTATCTTCCGAGGTTAAGAGTAACTTGACGCCGCGGTCATAAAATTCATCGACCAGATAAATAAAACGGCGTGTTCCATCATTCAGAAAATCGGTCAGGTGCGGCACATTGCTGACCAACACTGTATTATAAATATTGGCGATTTCAATAAAATCAGCTGGACTACGTGGCTTTAAACACAGTTCAGAAAACTCGCACCACAACACATCTTCGGTATGTGACACGGTTTCGACAATACGGTTGTTGATGATAATCGGTTCTTCCGAGCAGGTCTGAGTCTGAGTCAAAGCGCTAAAACGCTGTGCAATCCAGTTTTTATGATCATGCGTCAACGGGAATTTAAACAGTTGTGCCTGTTTTAGAACCCGTAGACGGTAATCGACTCCGGCATCAACATTTAACACCACACAGTTTTTCTTGACCAATTCGATAGTAGGCATAAAACGGTCACGATGAATGCCATTTTTATATAAACCGTCCGGTGCGATATTCGAAGTCGCGACCAAGGTAATACCGCGTTCAAACAGCTTCTGGAATAGATCGCTTAGAATCATCGCATCCGTTACGTTAGATACAAAAAATTCATCAAAACAGATGATGACCGCTTCTTTATAAATCCGATCCGCCACGATATCTAGGGGGTTACGCTGTCCGGATAATTTGTTTAACTCACGATGCACATGCTGCATAAAATGGTGAAAATGCATCCGGGTTTTACGGCGAAACGGAATCGAATCGTAAAACTGATCCATGAGCCAGGTTTTGCCACGTCCTACTCCGCCCCACATATAGACGCCTTTGGGAGATGTCTGACGGCGAAAGCGGCGAAATGCTTTTTTCGATGCCTTAAAACGCTGAATCAATTCCAGCCAGACACGATTCAGTTCATGTACTGCCATTGCCTGTGCTTCATCAGGCATAAACTGTCCCGAAGAGATCGCTTGTGCATAACGTTCTGCAGGAGAAATCGGACTAAAAGCGGTGCTGTGCTGTGAATTAAAATCGGACATAGAATTTCGTACTATTTGGGATCAATTTAATTATAGCGGAGTTTAATCAACACGCTATAACACTTTGGCATAAACAAGCTTAGGCTATTTTATATATTGCCGAGGACTTTGCCCAAACCAGCGTTTAAAGGCATGGTTAAAAGCAGCCGGCTCGGAATAGCCTAATAATTCTGCAATCATTTCAATCGAATACTGTTTGTATTCAATCAGTCGCAAAGCTTTATCTTTAATAATTTCTTCGCGAATCTGCTTATAACTGGTATCACACTGCTGTAACTGATGCCGTAAGGTTCGTTCCGGGATATTCAGCGCCTGTGCCGTTTCAGCCATGCTCGGCATCAGGCCGCTTTGGATCTCCAGATAATCCTGCACACGCTGCACCACAGTCGGCGTCTGCTCATCCTGTTGCAAACGCTCCAGTTCAGCCAGACATTTGGCTTCATAGACAGCAAAAGTGACCGCATCTGCAGAAGGAATTTTAATATCCAACACTGCTTCATCAAACCAGAATGCTGCCCGAGATGCATCAAACTGTACCTGTGTTCCATAATAATCATGATAGACCTTTAAGGTATTCAGATCTTCTGGATAGGCAAATGGCAACTCGATCCGCAAATCAGGTTTGGATAAGCCCATCAATTTGTAGATTTCCCGGATAAACTTAAACGTTCCGGAAATCTCTGCCTGTGCCAGCAACATTCTCAAATGATCATCCTGCTGCTTGGCTCGATAACATAGCGCGCTATGATGCTCGCTTTGCTGCAAGGCCAACTGACCGGTCAAATGCGTCAACTGCTGAAAACGGATCACCTGATTCAATGCATCACGTACCGTAGGACTGGTCACCAGCAACATGAGTAAGGGACCATAACCTGCCAAAGCATAATGCTGGCCAATCAATAATCCCTGTTCAGGTTGGATTTCCTGTCCCACCACCTTAAGCACATCATGTTCCAGACTCGGATGGATCACCGAGCTTGGATCAAAGGCATCTACACGCAGCCCAATGTTTTGCAGTTTCTGATCGACCTCCATGCCAGCCTTGCGCATTCCTTGAATCAAATACATCAGACTGAGAACAGAACGTTTCATAACCATACAAATACAATGTGATTATTCTAGTTGTACTATAAAAATAATGTGTCGGCTATTGCCGTTTAGATCAATTTTCTATCTAATCATCAAGGAGCAAATTACGATAAATATCCAACATTAAAATAAGTAAGGAATTTACTGATGCTAGATTATGCCACCGCTACACGTTCCCATCCCCATACTAAAGTTGCCATTATTGGAGCTAGTTGCGGAGGGATTGCCATGGCAATACGTTTACAACAGCATGGTATTTATGATTTTATTATTCTTGAAAAAGGTAACGATTTTGGCGGAACCTGGCGGGACAATCAGTACCCTGGAGCAGCCTGTGATGTGCAATCACATTTATATTCCTTGTCATTTGCACCGAAAAGCAATTGGTCCAAACGTTATGCGGAAGCACCCGAGATATTTTCTTATATTCAGGATCTGGTGACCGATTATAACCTGCGTGCTTTTTGCCGTTTAAATACCGAAGTACTGGCAGCACATTACCAGGCAGAACGCTGTCTATGGCAATTACAGCTACAGGATCAAAGTATCCTTGAAGCCCAGTTTGTTATATTCGCTTCCGGACCTTTACATATTCCGCAAATCCCAGATATTCTCGGTATTGAGAAATTCCAAGGCAAAGTCTTTCATTCTGCGCAATGGGATCACACTTATGACCCGACTGGCAAAAATGTCGCATCGATTGGAACAGGTGGCAGCGCCATTCAATATATTCCGGAAATTGCCCCGCAATGCAAACATCTGTATGTCATGCAACATACTGCGGCCTGGGTCATTCCTCGTGATGAACGTGCCTACCCCGACCTTGAGAAGAAACTCTTCAAAAAATATGACTGGTTTAGAAAGCTACACCGTGCCCGCCTGTATTGGTCAAATGAATCGCGTATCGTACCGATTGCCAAACCGGGCATTATGAAATTCACCCAAAAACTGGCAGAACTATTCATTAAATATGAGGTCAAAAATCCTGAATTGGCCGAAAAACTGACCCCCCGACTACATCATGGGCTGTAAACGTATTCTGGTTTCGAATAAATACTTCCCGACTTTTAACCGCCACAATGTAGAACTGGTGACCGAGAAGATTCAGGAACTGACTGAACACAGTATCATTACACAAGATGGAAAAGAACGGCCGATTGACTGCCTGATTTATGGCACCGGATTCATTACCGATCCACGTATCTATATGAAGAATTTTCAATGTACCGGGCTCGATGGTGCAGAGCTGAATGAAGTCTGGAAACAAGGCGCTGAAAGCTATTATGGAATTTGCATGAAAGACTTTCCAAACCTGTTTCAGTTACTGGGCCCAAATACCTTATTGGCGCACAACTCTGTGATTTTTATGATTGAGGCACAAGTCGAATATATTTTGCAATTGATGCAACTGGTCGATCAATTCCAAAGCGATGCCATCATGGTCAAAGACCAGGCACAGGATACATTTAATCAGCAGGTGCAACATATGTTTGAAAAGACTGTGTGGCAATCTGGCTGTGTCAGCTGGTATCAACAGGAAGGCGGCAAGAACTTTGCCTTATGGCCAACTTATACCTGGAAATACTGGCTCAAAACAAAAAAACCAAATGTCGCAGATTATCGATTATTGAATAAAGTCGCCTAAAAGCTTTTTACCATCTGACATCAAGCGGTGGCATAATTTATAGGTAATTTTTTCACTCCATTAAATTTATGCAATCGCTTTGGCTTATCTTTCAGCTTCTATTCTGTCTAGCATTCGGTTTTGCCATGGCAAAACGAATTCCGCTTTCGATTATTAAAATCTGTTTCAAGCTATTGCCCTATTTTAGCTATGTTTTATTGATTGCAATTGCCTTTGAATTTTCACAATTGGTAGATGAATTGCAGCATCCTCTCCAGATTTTGAGTACGTCGATCAGCATTGCCTTTCTGACCTCGCTCGGTGCTTTTGCATTTTGTTATCTACTATTTAAATGGGCAGGTTATCTTCCGAGTTCCGGTCGGGTATCCGTCGACCTGGTGCTTAAATCCCTACTGAACATGAGCTATGCCTTTTTGGCTCTCGCAGGCGGATATTGTTTACATACGGGCTTGAATCTATTTGATCTATCCGTGCAAATCAGCACCTGGCATTTGTTGCTGGTATTTATGTTCATGATTGGCCTGGATCTGGCTTATTCACCTTTAGATCGTTCCTGGTTAAATTTTAAAATTCTCTTAGTTCCGATTGGTTGTATTTTTGGTTCATTATTTGCAGTCATGCTTTATTCATTCTGGAATACAGACATCAGTCTAAAAGATTTGATCATGCTGTCACAAGGCTATGGATTTTACTCAATGTCAGGTGTTGTCGTAACAGAACTCAGAAATGCAGAACTCGGCAGTATCGCGCTAATGAATGACCTGTTTAGAGAAATTTTTGCCATCTTACTCATGTATTGTATGGGCTGGAGATACCCAAGATCCGCCATTTCCGCAGCGGGTGCAACTGCGATGGATGTGACTCTACCGATGGTTAAACAGGCCTGTGGGCATGATTTTATTCCACATGCCATGGTCAGTGGTTTTATTTTGTCACTGTTAGCACCAGTCATGGTGAGTGTACTGGCAGCGATTTAATTACTTTATCACTTTCTCAATCTCACTAAATTCCTCTTTTATAAAGAGGAACTCTCCTCCCTGATTCAGTTTAAAAGCAGAATTTTAAAACGAAGCACAAGCAAGTAGGCCGAGCGGGCTGACTAAAAACTTAAATCAATATCACTTAAGGCATCGCCTACTGTTTCAATAACATCCGAAGCAAGACTGATGGCATCAGATGCCAAACTGACCACATCGATCCCCGCTGTCCGATCTGCTGAGCTTGCCTGCTGTTGTTGCTATTCTTGTTGCTTAAGCTGTTCTGCCTGTTGAATATTTTGAATAACGTCATTCTGTACTTTTTCTAATTGTGGTTCAGATGAAGTCATCATTTTTCCTTTTTATTTTATAACCATTTTTTCAATATATAAAAAAAGCTTTTCGACTGAAAGGCTTTTTGTCATTCAAACCGTATTAAAGCGTTGCCAAAATATCTTTCAAAGTCTGACGCATATTTTTAGACTGGGTAATCGGGCGACCAATTACCAGATGTGTTGAGCCATCTAGCATTGCCTGTTTCGGTGTCACAATACGTTTCTGGTCATCTGCATTCGACCCTTCTGGACGAATGCCGGGTGTCACTAATGCAAAGTCTTTTCCAATCGTTTCACGTAACATTTTCGCTTCTTGAGCTGAGCAAACCACCCCATCTAGACCACTGTCTTTTGTCAGTTGTGCCAGACGTTTTACATGCTCATTTGGCTCAATATCCAGACCAATATCTTTCAAGTCTTCACGGCCCATTGACGTCAATACAGTCACTGCAATCAACTGAGTTTTATAATTACCCGCTTGCAAACGCTCTACACAGGTTTCCATCATCTTGCGGCCACCTGAGGCATGCACATTGACCATCCACATACCCAAATCTGCTGCCGCGCATACTGCCTGTGCTGTTGTATTTGGAATATCATGAAATTTCAGATCCAGAAATACATCAAAGCCTTTATCTTGAAGTGCTTTGACAATGATTGGACCTTCATGGGTAAATAACTCTTTACCAACTTTTAGTCGACACAAGGCAGGATCTAACTGTTCTGCAATGGCTAAGGCATCAAATTGGCTTTTGGCATCTAGTGCGACGATGATACTCAAGAGATTACCCCTTCATATAGGCAAAAAATAAGCCCATTATAATGGGCTTTGATTTTCATTGGTAATATCTAATACAGTTTTTTCATGCCGGGTATGAGCTGCTGCTTCAGCGGCCATTAACTTGGCGGTATTTAACTGTTCTTTACGTAGATGTTCAATATCTTTACGCAGTCGTTTGATTTCCCAATTCGTCTGAAAAACCCGGAAGATCTGAACGCCCAATAATAGGCCCAAAACGACACCTAGCGATAAAGTGAGGAGAAGCAATAATCCTAGGCGCATTGCGGGAACTTGAGTAAATAACAAGTCCACTGACAATTCTGTACCGTTTTGCAAAACCAAAGCTAGTGAATAACCAAACAGTACCAATAAAAGAATGACTAGAACGTAACGCATGAACACCCCGAAAAGTATTTACAATTATTTTTGTGCAGACTCGTTCACAGCGTCACGAAGTGCCTTACCTGGTTTAAAGTGTGGAACTGCTTTTGCAGCCACTTCTACAGATTTACCAGTTTTAGGGTTACGACCTACGCGCGGCTCACGGTGATGCAATGCAAAACTACCAAATCCACGAATCTCGATACGATTGTCAGTTGATAATGCTTCTATCATTTGATCAATCATGATTTTAACTGCTTCTTCCACTAAAGGCTCAGCCAAATGCGGATTTTTTAACGCAATACGCTCTATTAAGTCAGACTTATTAAGTGCTTCAGTAGTCATCTGCGACCTCTTTAATTATCAAGCTACTTGGGATCTATTTCCCGATAATAACCTGTTTAAATACAAAACGGTAGCGCAATAATTAAATACTACGCTACCGTTTACAGTATTTGTATAAAAAGCATTAGTTAACTTACATTAACAATACAATTCAAACGCTTACTTAGTTGCCCATTTGAGCTTTGATCAGGTCACCAATCGTCTTAGGACCATTGTCTTGACCAACAGGAGCCGTTTTCAAGTTAGCAACTGCTTCTTTCTCTTCAGCTTCGTCTTTCGCTTTGATAGACAAGTTGATTGCGCGAGATTTACGATCTACGTTGATGATCTTCGCTTCAACTTCTTGACCAACTTCAAGGAACTTAGTTGCATCTTCAACGCGGTCGCGGTTGATTTCAGATGCTTTCAGAGTCGCTTCAACTTCGTCAGCTAACTTAACAGTAGCGCCTTTAGCGTCAACTGCAGTTACAGTACCTTTAACCAACGCACCGCGTTCGTTAGCAGCAAGGAAGTCATTGAACGGATCGTTGTTCATTTGCTTGATGCCAAGGCTGATACGGTTGCCTTCAGCGTCTACAGAAAGGATAACCGCTTCAACAGTGTCGCCTTTCTTATAACGACGAATCGCTTCTTCGCCTTGTTCGTTCCAAGAAATATCAGACAAGTGAACTAGACCGTCGATACCGCCTGGTAAACCGATGAAGATACCGAAGTCAGTGATAGATTTGATCGTACCAGAAACTTTTTCGCCTTTGTCGTGGTCTTTAGCAAACTCTTCCCACGGGTTAGCACGAGTTTGTTTGATACCAAGAGAAATACGACGACGTTCTTCATCAACTTCAAGAACCATAACATCAACTTCGTCACCAATCTGAACAACTTTAGATGGGTGGATGTTTTTGTTCGTGTGATCCATTTCTGAAACGTGTACTAAACCTTCAACGCCTTCAGCGATTTCAGCGAAACAACCGTAATCAGTCAGGTTAGTTACGCGCGCTTTAACGATTGAACCTTTAGGGTAACGGTTCATGATCGCTAACCATGGATCTTCGCCAAGTTGTTTAAGACCTAGAGAAACACGGTTACGTTCGCGGTCGAATTTAAGTACTTTAACAGTAACTTCTTGACCCACTTCAACAACTTCTGAAGGGTGCTTGATACGTTTCCAAGCCATGTCAGTGATGTGAAGAAGACCATCAATACCGCCAAGGTCAACGAATGCACCGTAGTCAGTAAGATTTTTGATAGTACCAGTAACTGTTTGACCTTCTTCAAGCTGAGCAAGAAGAGCTTCACGGTCAGCTGAAGATTCAGCTTCCATAACAGCACGACGTGAAACAACAACGTTGTTACGTTTAGCGTCAAGTTTGATTACTTTGAATTCTAACTCTTTGCCTTCTAGGTGAGTAGTATCACGAATAGGACGAGTATCAACTAAAGAACCTGGAAGGAACGCACGTACTGGACCGATGTCAACAGTGAAACCACCTTTAACTTTACCAGAGATAACACCAGTAACGATTTCGCCGTCTTCAAAGATTTTTTCAAGTTTAGTCCAAGTTTCTGCGCGTTTAGCTTTTTCGCGAGAAAGAACTGTTTGACCCATACCATTGTCAAGTGCTTCAACAACTACGTCTACAGTGTCGCCAACTTGAACTTCAAGTTCGCGCTGTTCATTTAAGAACTCAGCACGGTCAACAACGCCTTCAGATTTAAGGCCAGTGTCAACAGTTACCCAATCAGAGTCAATGCTTACTACAACGCCTTGGATAACTGCACCCTTTTCAACGTTGAGGTTTAATTCGCTTGCTTCAAAGAGGGCTGCAAAAGATTCGGTCATGATATTTCCGATAAAGTCAGCGGTCTTGGATCAGACAAGGCCGGTTTAATTAAGCATCTACATAGTCCATATAAAACTGATCAAGCTATGCGTTTGCTGATAAAATTGGGTTAGTTTGCTAACTGCTGATCCACATAAGTGGTCATCAGCTGGAATACTTCATCGATATTCAAATCTGAACTATCGATAATGTAAGCATCATCCGCAGGCTTGAGTGGAGCGACAGTGCGTTCCATATCTCGTTTATCGCGAGCGATGATATTAGCTAAAATGTCGCTTATTTTAACATCCAGCCCCATGCCCTGCAACTGCTTTACACGTCTTTGCGCACGGGATTCAGCCGAGGCCGTCAAATATATTTTTGCCTGGGCGTTCGGGAAGATACTTGTCGCCATATCGCGTCCGTCTGCTACCAGACCCGGTGCCTGCGCAAAGGCATGTTGGCGTGAAACCATCGCTGTTCTAAGCTCAGGAATTGCTGCAACTTTTGAAGCAAACTCTCCTACCCGTTCAGTGCGAATAGTTTGGGACACATCTTCACCATCCAGCCACACCTGCACTCCAGTGTCGGTACTGACAAACTGGATATCTAAATTTGTTGCGATTTGTACGCATTCTGGCAATTTCGTGTCTAGAGAATCCAGCAAATCATGGTGATGCAATGACAAACCCAAAAGGCGGTATAAAGCACCAGAATCCAATAAGTGAAACTGATAATGTGCAGCCAGTTTCGCTGCTAACGTGCCCTTGCCAGACCCACTTGGACCATCAATGGTAATAATTTGAACTGTCATTGCTTTCCCGTTGTTGTTTAAACAGATTTTGCGAGTTTTGTCAGGCCTAGTTTAATCGCTGCCTGTAACTGTGCAAGGATTAATTTACTCACAAAAGGCGCACGTGCCTGCAATTCAATCGTATAAGTTACTAGCGTTTTGTCATCAGCCAGTGCTTCAAATTCAATAATACCCAAATGATGCTTGATTAACGGATTTTTAATAATCTGGTATTCGATGCGATTATTTGGCTCGAACAAGGTAATTTGTTCTTTCAGCGGCTTTATTGGCCCCATACCCATTGCACGTACCGAACCGAGTCCATCAGGATGTTCAGCATCCGCAGAATCCTTGATTCGTTCGACCTGCATCGGTGCGAAGGCAATATTATAGGTGGCATGTTTGGACATCAAATTGAAGACATCATCAAGGGCTGCTGGGAATTCTTTTTTTACTTGGATGCTGTTCATTATTGTTCCTGAAGATTGCAGATATTTGAAAGTGGGAAAATTTTAGCGGATAAAGTAAATTTACTTCTGCGTATTTAATAACTTTTCTTGTAACTTGAATTGTCGTTTCTGCTCGCGACGCAACTTAAAAAATGCACTGAGCTGTTCAGAGCATTGCTGCTGCATGCAGCCTGCCTGGAAAGAAAATACGTGATTATAATAACCGGTTTCAAACAGTTGACGCGCACTCACCAGTGAACCTGCTTTCGCTTCAAATGCGCCAAATACTACCCGTGAAACCCGTGAATGCACCAGCGCACCAACACACATGGTGCACGGCTCTAAAGTCACATAAAGCACCGCATCATCAGGTAAACGATAATTCTGGATGTTTTGACAGGCATCACGCAGCGCCACAATTTCAGCATGCGCAGTCGGATCATTTAATGTAATGGACGTATTAAATCCCTGACCAATGATCTGATTCTGACTGACGATAATTGCCCCGACAGGAATTTCTCCCTGTGCAGCAGCAAGTGCAGCCTGCTCGTAAGCACGCTGCATCCAGTATTCATCTGTAAATTGTGTTTCGGACATTGAGGCTTAAATCACACCATAATGCTTGAGCAGCTCATTCCAGCTTTCAATAGTCGTAACTGGAGGATTCCCAGACAGGATCCCTTTCAAGTTCATATCTGCACCTTTTTTCCACTCAGGACTAAGGTCTTTGTCGACCAGACGTGCTCGTACACCCTCAACAAAGTCATGATGACGGATTTTCCAGTCAGAAATTTGAACTTCCAGTTCGAAAACTTCATTCCAGGAATGTACCTGCTTACCCCATTGCCATAATAGCCAGGTCAAGGCTGCGGTGGTTGGTGAACCTTTTTTCAGATTTTCACTAGCCTGACGCAACCAGTCACTGCGCGCATCACTCAGGCCAATAATCGACTCATAATCATGCTCAAAGTTGATACCACGGCAAACACTATGAATCACGTCCAGAGAGTTTTGCAACGGTCCCGGGCCGACCGGACGGTGCATACTGTTCAGGGTGTCATCAATCGCACGGAAATCACCTGCAGGATAATGCTCCCAGTCGATATTAATGACTTTATCCAAAACTGAATCACGCTGTGCATCACAAATATGCGTTGCCCAGCCAATCCCGTAAGCGCCCGCAGCGGTCATGATCGAACCGGTCAAGCCGGTAAATAGACCAATCGCACCACGATCTGCCAAGAAGCGTGTTGCACCCACGTCTGGATACAAACCAATATTAATTTCAGGCATGGCTAAACGTGAATATGGCGTCACTAAACGGAAAGGTGCCGCCATAAACAAGCCCAAGCCACCGCCCATCACATAACCTTCACCCCAGACTAAAACGGGTTTAGCATAATTATGCAATAACAGATCAAGTGCATATTCTTGTTCAAAGAACTTATTGGCAGCCGCGACTTCATCATTAATCACTAACTGACGCAGTTTACGTACATCCCCACCCGCACAGAACGCTTTCGGTGTGGTTGAATCCAGCCAGATTGCTTTTACGCTGTCATCATGATGAAAGTCCTGAAATACTTCCAGAAGTGCGGAAGCGATCGATTCATCCAGCGCATGCAAAGATTTCGGGCGATTTAAACGAACGATACGCCAACCATTGTGCGCTTCTTCAACAATCAAATCTGGATGATAATGTTTAGTAAGGGGAGAATATTTCATGCGTCCAGCTGCCAATCTATAGGCTCAATGCCATGTTGTTTGAGGTAATTATTCGATTTCGAAAATACTTTACAACCAAAAAAACCACCACGGTTTGCGGCCAAAGGCGATGGATGTGCTGCCTTTAACACGAGATGCTTGTCTTGATTAATGCGCTGTCCTTTACGCTGTGCGTATGCGCCCCAAAGAATAAAGACAATATGTTCACGCTGTTCATTTAATACATCAATGACGTGATCGGTAAATTCTTCCCAACCGCGCTTTTGATGCGAAGTCGGCTGACCTGCTTCTACGGTCAGTACTGCATTTAACAGAAGCACACCCTGCTCTGCCCAATGCGTCAAGTCACCATGCTTCGGTCTTTCAACCCCAACATCAGCATGTAACTCATGAAAAATATTACGCAAAGATGGTGGTAATGCAACTCCCTTTTGCACGGAAAAGCTTAATCCATGCGCCTGATTTGGGCCATGATAAGGATCTTGCCCCAAAATTACCACTTTTACCCGATCTAGCGGCGTGGTATTTAACGCATTAAAAATCAGATGATTGGGAGGATAAATGATTTTATCTGCTTTTTTTTCTTCAACGAGAAATGCTTTTAATTCATCCATTTTTGGACTGAGCAAAAATTCACTCAATCCATATTTCCAGCTTTCATCCAACTGAACTTTATTCAGCTTGGCCAGTTGCTGTTCATTTAAAGACATTCTTCAATCCTAAATCTATGTCAATGGATTTAAAGTCACGCAGACTTTAAATCTGTACCTGTAAATCTACTGTAGGGTTATGAAATGGTGTGCCCTGTTTGAGCTTGGCAAACATGTCCGGATCTGTCCATTCAGCCTGCACTTGTTCAGAGAACTCAAGTTGCTCCAGACTAAGGATGCCCATTTGTTCATTTTGAATATCTTCTAAAAAGCTTTGTGCATAGCCGGTGTCGGTTTCATGCACAATCACAGAATAGACTTCGACATCGCCTTCACCATTTTGAGTCACGGTCGATGCCAGCACCTGCTGTGCCAGAAAGAAGAAAATACGTGAAAACTGTTCTGCTGATGGCGATACCGGCAAAGACACCCAGCGCGCACTGAAATTCTTGCAGGCCTGAATATATTCCGGATCGTCATTTTGCCAAAAGCAGATGGCATGATCGAAAGAATCAAAGAAATCCTTAATCACACCTTTAAGCAGACCAAAGTCATAGACCATTTGACCATGATCTAGCTTCGAGGCTTTTAGCAATAACTCGACTTTATAACTATGGCCATGGATCGAACGCTTACAGCGATCTGACGTGCAGTTACGCACAATATGAGCATTCTCAAACTTAAATAACTTACGAATTAACATATGCCGTAATGTCGTCAAAAAATAGGTGAATTAATTTTGATTATAAAGCAAAAGTAAAGCTTTGAGGATTAATTTTGCTGTTTAGCATGATAGGGAAAAGGCATCAGCCCGGCATTTGCGCTTATCCAGCCTGTACAATTCATGAGCTAAAATTAAAATGGCGCCATGCTACGATAGGCTACATAAACCTGTTTGTCCTGACGAACCAGATCACTGCTGAATTGGCGCTTACGCTCACTTAAAACCACTTCGATTCGGGCTTTAAAATAATTGGATTGAACCCCAAGCAGGCTGTTAAATAGATTACGCTTATCCGCATCAACCTGAGCGAAAGGCTCGAGTGACCACAAATCAGATACATTGGAAAAATACTCCAAATTGGCCTGACGCTGATCCAGCAATTGCTGCACCGCATTCACATCCAGCTTTTCATCTATACTCGCCAAAAGAAAAGCTGAAGCCGTATTAATATTGACCGGACTCTCCTGCACCGGTGCAGTACTCAGATAAGGTGCTATCAACTTATATTTATTCTCTTCAAAACCGCGTACCAGCTTTAATTCTTCCACGCTATGAAATTTTGCATTCGGCGGCAAAGCAGCATTGGGCAAGCCTTGATAATAGTTAGATTCGGCGCCCATACCTCCACTGACCAGCTCATCTGCATCCTGCCAGTCAATGACTGCTTCACTCAGCTGTGCCGGCAAACCGGCACGTTTTAGAATCAGCTCGAACCATGCCTTGGCATTTTCATTCACCGTACCTTCGGCGGTGATCAGGCTATTTAAATTAAACTTTCCCGATTCATCCTGCACAATTCCGGAGACATAACCGTCATCTACCGGAAAAGCCGGCATGGGTTGCGCCCAGGTTTCCTGCAGATGGTCGACCTCTGCAGCATTTTCAGCATCATCGACCAGCAATTCAGAAAAAAAGGCCTCGGCACTTTTGGCATACATGAGAGACTGGTTTTGTCGCATTAAATAAGCAGTGCTTTCAGCAGTTGCAGCCTGACGCTGGGCAATCGTGGCAGCCAAAATAGTCGCTAGCGCTACCATCACCAGAATGGTAATCAGTGCAATGCCCTGCTGCTGCTTGATCATGATCGCTTTATTCATTTTCATTTCTTATTATTCTGAGCTGGGTTGACCGGTGTTCTGAGTATCAAGCAAAAAGTCCGTATTTAATAAACTGAACATCCATTCATAGCTAACGCCATTCACGGTTAAATTGATTTTAATCCCTTTAGGCAAACGCTGTTTATGCTCTAACAGATTCAGATCAGCAGAAGCATCTGGCCATTGCGTGAGCTCATTCGGATTGAGTACGACGATCTGGAATTGTTCTACTTCCGACAATAAAACACTGGATTCTGGCTGATCTTGACCTGTCTGATTCAGATTCCGGTATTTCAGGCGATAAAGCTTCTGCTCATCGGCTCGATACTGATATTCAATGCGCTCATCTGGGGAAATCCCTTCTTCCAAAGGATCAGTTACCCCGGTTTTACTGAAATTAAAGCGTCCGTTCTGCAGCACTAGAGCCGGTTGAATATCCCCATTGATGTTGGCCGTTAAGGGGACTGTCTGTACGGTATCTCGCAGAATCTGCTGATAGGTTTGTTGTAACTGACCTAGACGCTGTTCATGAATCACATTCTGATCTTTAGTTTTGACAATATAATCAAAAACTTTCCAGCCCAAAGCAGACAGCACCGCAAAGATTGCAATGGCAACCAATAATTCGACCAGGGTAAATCCTTTAGGCTTCATGGCGTATTGTTCATGCGATGATTAAAGAACATCAAGCTGCTGATCCCGGATGCAACCTGGCCAGTATCCGGATTCACTAGACTGACCTGTAGTTCAATACGCTGCACATTGGGACTGATCGTCGGTTCACTGCGCTTGTCAATTTGCCAGGTTTCGCCTTGCTGGGTCAGCTGTTTGGAGGCCGTACCATCCATCCATTGCTGATTGATTTCCATTTGAGCCACTTCGTTCAGGGCAATAAACTGTGCTTTGGTGCGCAGAATGGCATTCGAGGTTGACTGGGTATATTGCATTGCAACTTTGGTCAAGGTCATGGCTGCGGTCGCAAAAATTGCCAAGGCCACCATGACTTCCAACAAGGTAAAACCTGAGCGAGGATAAATGAAACAACGTTTCGTCCGAGCGCAAGATAACGAACTCTGTTCAGAGTGCACACGATTAAGCCGAGTAATACTCGGCCTGATAGCACCAAATCCAGTATTCTGCTTGAAATATCTAGATTTCATTGATTTTACCCAGATGATCAATCTCAATCGCAGCACCCACTTCACGGTCTTCTAAAAAGAACTGAATCCGCACCGGCTTGACTTCACCATTGCCGAGCCAGATCAATTGAGGTGAATTTGCCTGAGTCAGGTCACGGTTTTGTGCCCTGGCGTAACGCTGCTGTTCCAGTGCCTGAATCTGAAAGGAAACATGATCAGGCAAACTACGCAATTTAAAATCTACATAACTTTGCCATTTCTCATTTTGCAGGTTCTGTTCAGTCTGCGCTGCTGAACGATATTCTATAATTCCATAGCGAAATGGCGTGACATCTGTCGCTGATTGAACGTCAAGCGCAAGTATTCTGGACTGGTCATTGGCCTCGCGTAGAACCCGTTGTAAGTCCACCAATAAAATTTCACGCGCCTGCATCGCTTTGCGCTGATCGACACCACTAGTATTGAGCAGCACTAGTGACGCCATAATCCCCATAATCACAATCACCACCATCAATTCGATTAAGGTAAAGCCACGAACTGCACTGTGAGGTGATCTAATCATAGGACGACCTTAGGCAAGCTGCTCTGCAGAATGAACCTGCTTAGGCAAAGCTAGTGCCTGATCGATATAGGCCACACGTAAGGTATCGCGCGAACCCAAATAACGCTGATAGAAACTGGAATTGAGAATTGCCGCAGCACCATGGGTCAGCGACCAGATCGAAGCCAGATAATCACGTACCGACATGCGGCTGTTGATCGATGCCAGATAAGTTTCTGTCATACGGATAATCAGGCGTAAGCGCTGTTTGCGCACCTGATAAAGTTCGCTAAACAGGTGCTGGATTCCAACCCCAGTCGTCGACAGGCGTTCTTCAATTTGATGAAACAGCACAGTACGTTCAGGATGATGCAAATGATGCAGCATAAAGAAGGCCAGATGTTCAGGAAAGGCTTTATCGCTATCCTGAATCATTTCCAGCAACATGCCCTCATTACGGATAATCAGCAGCATGTACAGCTCATCTTTACTCTGAAAATGTTTATAAAGTGTCCCTTTGGCCAGATCAAGCTCGGCAGCCAGCGCATCTAGCGTCATTCCTGCTTCACCATTTTCCAACAGGAGCTGTTCTGCAACTTGAAAAATCAAGGTTTCTCTTGCTCGAAACTGAGCCTGACGATCCATCTTCACCCTATAAACTCTCTTTGTACTTTATATAACTTTATTTACTTTAAATTCAGAAGATTTTCAAAGTTCTGCTTTGTGATAAAAGCCATTTCTTCTAGCGACTTATCATATACATCGCAAAGCGCTTTGGCTACATAAGGAACGTATTTAGGCTCATTAGATTTGCCACGATACGGCATTGGCGCAAGATAAGGACTATCGGTTTCAATCAGCACACGATCCAGCGGAACCTGTTTGGCGACATCACGCAGATCCTGCGCATTTTTAAAGGAAACAATGCCGGAAAATGAAACATAATAGCCGCAGTCCAGTACCGCTTTGGCGGTTTCCCAGTCTTCGGTAAAACAATGCAAAATCCCGTGAGTCGATTTTTCCGCGCGGATAATATCAACGGTATCATGCTTGGCGGAACGGGTATGAACAACTACAGGTTTTTTGGTGATTTGTGACGCATGAATATGCCGGGCGAAACAGGCCTTTTGCTCTGCAATAAAATCGGTACTGTGATAATAATCAAGACCGGTTTCACCGAGCGCCCAGACTTTCTCCGGTTGCGCCAGTTCGACCAGATATTCAGTCGTGGCACGCGCCATGGTTGCAGCATCTTCGCAAGGATGTACGCCAACGGTATATCCGACATCTGCATGACGCGCGGCAATTTTGGCCAGCTCGATATGATCATCCAGATCGACCGAGATACTCATGAATTTGGAAACACCGGCTTCACGAGCCTGAGCCAATGCCTGATCCAGATCACCATGATATGGTGTCAAATCAAGCAGGGTTAAATGACAATGAGTATCTACAAACACGATGCGTTCCTACCAAGGGTAAATTAACTACATAGTGTAACTTTTACGTCCTTCAGATTTAAGACCTGCAACCAGACGATCTGCTTCATTTTTAAAATAAACGCCTTTTTCACCGCTTAACTGGATGCCAAAGCCTTGTGGCTTGATGCCATTCTGCTTTTGCGAGACCCAGATGACTTTACCGGTTAAAGGAATTTTCTGGGTCTGGTCAGGCAAAGTCGTCAATACAAAAACCTCTTCGCCCAGTTTGACCGGCTGCTTGGAAGGAATAAAAAGCCCACCACCCACAACATAAGGCATATAGCTGGCAAACAGTGTTTCAATGTCAGGAATATTGGCCTGAATAATACCGCCCATACGTGGTTGCATGTGATTTCCCCTTAATTAAAGATTCATCAGCTTGATAAACAATTCATCAATAACCAGATTGCTTTGGACATTCTGTTCAAGGAATTGTTTAGCGCGCTGAAAATCTTCATAAATTTTAAAAAGTGCTTCTAATGAATATTGTTCGGCAAGCACATTGAATTCAAGGTCAATGTTTTTCACCGTCTGATTTAGCTTGACACAAATTAAATCGGACAACAAGTATTCAAACATTTGAGCAAAGTCACCAAAATTCAGGTTTTTATTCCATTTGGTCGCAATTGCCATCGGCATATTTTTTTGCATGACCAGTTTTTGCCAGTCTTGCAGGAATTCCTGACGTAGTGGCAGCCAGGCACTTTGTGCAACCTCTAGTGCCTGTAACGGCATCTGATTGGACAGGTTCATCAATAACTGTTGTTGGCTAGCACCTGCATCTGGGAGCTGATTCTGGACATAATCGCTAAATTGTTCTGCGGAAATCCGGTCCAAAGCAAAATGCTGCAAACGACTGCGTATAGTCGCGGGCAATTTTAAATAATGATTCGCCAGTAAAATAATGACCGTATTATCACCGGGTTCTTCCAGTGTTTTGAGTAAGGCATTGGCAGAGGCAATATTCAAGGCTTCTGCCGGCTCAATCACAATCACGCGCCAGCCATCTACAGTCTGTTGCACAAAAGGCAGCAGATCGCGAATCTTCTCGATCTTGATTTTGGCATTCTGTTTTTTATTGTCGTCATCGGTACTGATATGCACATAGTTGGGATGGGTATCTGCCTTTAACCATTGACAGCTACTGCATTCACCACATGGCCTGGCAGGCTGACGATTCAGGCATAACACCCAAGCCAGAAACTGTTGGGTAAACGCTTCTTTACCACAGCCTTTTTTTCCATAAAACAATAAACCATGTCCAAGCTTGGGAAAGCGCCCGGTCAGGGTTTCCCAAACCTGTTGCTGCCATGGATAGATATGTGCATTGACATCAAAAGGCATGTATTTGACTCTTCTTAGGCAAAATGGGAAAGATCCATCTGATTCAGGCGATCCAGATCTTCCTGAGTATCTACCCCTGGCGGCAAATTGGCTTCAGCCACCGCAATGGCAATACGGTGTCCATTTTCCAGTACCCGTAACTGTTCTAGAGATTCCAGTTTCTCCAGCACACCCATTTCCCAGGTCACATATTCTTGCAACAGTTTTACCCGATAGGCATATAGACCTAAATGACGATAGGCCTGATCATGCAGCTTCGGTTCAGCGAGTTTCGCGCCATCACGGTCATAAGGAATGGTAGCACGGCTAAAATACAGTGCCTGCTGCTGTTTTGACATTACGACTTTTACAATGCTGTCGCGTTTGAATTCATCCAGTTGATGGATCGGCTCACATAGCGTCGACATGGAAGATTCAGGCTGATCTTCCAAGAGTTGAGCAACCTGTTTTACCAGTTGCGCTGGCAGTAAAGGTTCATCCCCCTGTACATTGACAATGATGTCATCACTGGCCCAGCCTTTAGTTCGAGCCACTTCACTCAAGCGGTCTGTGCCTGAAGGATGATCCGCTGAGGTAATCACCACATCAATGCCTTCAGCACGGCAAACGGCTGCAATACGCTCATCATCAGTTGCCACACACAGATCGTTAAAACCTTGCACTTTTTTGGCTTGGTCCACTACCCGCAGAATCATGGGACGACCATGAATGTCCAGCAACGGTTTACCCGCCAGACGTGAACTGGCGAAACGTGCAGGAATAACAATGTGTTTCATAATGAATGAGCCTTAAGAAATTTGAATACCGTATTGTTGTAACTGTTGCTGCAAGACTGTATAGCAGGCTGGCGATAGGACTGCATCGACTGGCACCACCCAGATATCCTGTTTAAAATCTGGATATTGTTTAAGTAGCGCCATAATTTTTATTGCGTCTTTTTCAGTGGTAATAATCGGATTGTTATCATCGAACTGTAAATCTTCAATGTCATAGTCATGATGGTCTGGAAACTCATGACACTGAAATTGTTCTATGCCTAAATTTTGCAAGGTCTGATAAAACCGCTGTGGAAAGCCAATGCCGACTACCGCATAAAAAGCCGCTTGAGGATCAAAGATTTTATTGTTGTCCTGATTAAGCAAATAAGGCTGTGATGCAGCCAGATGCATATGCAGTTCAGAGCTTGGGTTAGCCGAATGCTCAATTACGGTTCCCGTTTTCAAACGGGTCACTGGTTCACGTAGATAACCTTCTGGAAGCAGTTTCTGATTACCCAGACCGCGATTATTATCCAGCACAATCCACTCAATCTGGCGATTCAAGGCCCAATGCTGCAGGCCATCATCACAGATAATCAGATCCAGTTCATGTTTGTGCAGCAATAACTCGATACTTTTCTGCCGGTTGGGACCAACTGCCATCGGCACACCTGTTGCCTGTACAATCAAGGCAGGCTCATCTCCGACAATCTCCGGCAAGGTATTAAAGTCGACATAGGCAGGAAATGGACCTTGGCCGCCATAGCCTCGACTGATCACGCCTACCCGAACATTTTTCTCGGTTAAATAATCCACCAGATGAATCAACAAAGGTGTTTTACCGCTACCACCGACTGTGATGTTACCAATTACCATAACGGGAATTGGTGCACTATAACTTTTTTTAATGCCTTTTTGATAAAGCCAGTGATTGCTGACAAACCCCAGGCGATACAACCATGACAAAGGACGCAGCACCACCAGCCACTTTGCCTGTGCATTCCAAGCATCCTGAATGATTTGTGCCAGTGCCATAAGTTACTGTTCCTCAAAGTTACGCTGATGCAACTGATAATAAGCACCATGTAGCGCAATCAGTTCGGCATGACTGCCCTGCTCAACAATACGACCCTGATCCATGACAACAATACGATCCGCGTTTTCAATCGTCGATAGACGATGTGCAATTACGATGGTGGTACGGTCCTGCATGGCTTTATCAAAGGCACGCTGAATAAAGTATTCCGACTCGTTATCCAGCGCACTGGTCGCTTCATCCAGAATCAGAATAGAGGCATTTTTCAAAATTGCTCGCGCGATGGCGATGCGCTGACGCTGGCCACCAGACAGGTTTAAACCCTGAGCACCCAGCTGAGTATTATAACCTTGCGGTAGTGCCATAATAAAATCATGCGCATAGGCTGCCTTTGCTGCCGCGATAATATCTTCATCGGAAGCACCTTCGAGCTGACCATAAGCAATATTTTCCCGCACGGTACGATTAAACAGTACGACTTGCTGGTTCACCATAGCAATCTGGGTTCGCAAGGCGGTAATTTCAAAATCTTCAATCGGTTTCTGATCCAGCAAGATCTGCCCAGAAGTTGCATCCTGATAACGCACCAGCAGATTCACCAGAGAACTTTTTCCTGCACCAGAACGTCCTACCAGCGCTACTGTTTCACCGGCCTTGACCTGCAAATTAAAGTCATGAATAGCACGATGGCCATCATCATAAATCAAGTTGACATCTTTAAACTCGATATCGCCTTTCAGGCTATCCGTTAAAGTCCCGGTATTTTTTTCTTCAGGCATATCCAGCAATTCAAATACCGAATGAGCCGCAGCCATACCACGTTGAATTTTTTCATTGATATCCGTCAAGGCTTTGATCGGTCTTGCCAGCATACCCGCCGCAGTAATATAAGCGACAAATTCACCCGCAGAGGTATCACCCAGAATTTGCGGACGTAAGGCAATAAACATCACAATACTCAGTGAAATCGACATGATCAGCTGAACCACAGGACTATTCAACTGTTGTACAGCGACCATTTTCAAGCCACGACGCAAGTTTTCCAGCGAGTTCTGTTTAAAGCGTTCCTGCTCATAACTTTGCCCTCCAAAACCCTTGACGATCAGGTTGGCATTCACCGTTTCCTGCACCACATGGTTTACATCACCCATGGTGTCTTGCACTTGCTGCGATAATTTACGCATCCGTCTTGCAGCTTTACTGATAATAAAGCCAATGACGGGTGCAAAAATCAGGATACACATGGTCAGACGCCAGTTGGTATACAACAGGTAGCCTAATAATGCCAGAGTGATCAAACCTTGTTGCAACAAGGTTCTTAAAGCTTCAGTTGAAGCAGCGGTTAGCTGTTCAACGTTATACATGATTTTGGCAGTAATATGCCCGCTGGTATTATCCAGATAATACTGGGACGGTAAACGCAGGAATCTTGCAAAAACTTCCTGACGGATGTTGAATACCAGATTCCGGGAAATTACCGCAGTAAAATATCCACCCATGAACAAACCCAGGCCCCGGAAGAACATGAGTATGACCACTAAAAACGGGAAAAGTGATGTGAAACTCTGGTCTTTATTTTGAATCGCCTCAATAATATATTCTAGTAATTTAGCGACAGAGACTTCCGTAGCGGCATTAATAGAAAAACCCAGCAGGACAAGCAATGCAATGCCCCAAAACGGTTTTAAATAACTTAAAAGGCGAAGATAGACCTTAAAATCGTGCTTCACTAATAACCTCGGGTGGGTACTTTGGTACTGATATTAATATTTACAAAGCCGAGCTGCCCGGCCACATCCATGACACGAATCACGTCCTGATGGCTGGCTTTTGCGTCAGCTGCAATGACAAACATTAAATCACGGCGTTCATTAGAAATCTGTTTAATTGCAGTATTTAAATCCGCGACTTCCTTACTGGCCAAGGATTGACCATTGACTGCGTAATGACCATTGGCATCCACAATCACTTCAACTTTCTGATCATAGCTTTTAGGCGGTACACCTTGCGCATCCGGCAAGGTCAGATTCATTCGGCTCATTTGGCTAAATGTCGTCGACAAAAGTAAAAAGACCAGAATAAACAGCAGACAATCAATCATCGGTGTCAGATTAATATGTACATCTTCCACCTGGTTGCGTTTGAATTTCATCATCCGCCTCCTAGCTGGCTTTTTGCATGTCTTGATCTATGTCTGCATGATTACGATAAAAAAGATCCGCATGAAACAAAGTCGCTTGCTGCTCAAGTTCAGCCACATATTCCTGAACAAGACGCTGAAAATAACGGTGAGCAAACAGTGCAGGAATTGCAATCAGCATACCGGCTGCCGTGGTAATTAAAGCCTTGGAAATACCGGGCATCATCAAGACCGGATCACTTCCAGTTCCCACATCGATCATCAGGAAAGACTCAATAATCCCAAGTACGGTCCCCAACAAACCGAGTAAAGGCGCAACTGCACTCAACGTGCCCAGAAAATTAATATTTTTTTCCAGATAACCGATTTCCTGTGACGCCACCACTTCCATCTGCGCGCGAGCATACTGCTCACCCTGCGGCTTACTAGTATAGCCCGCAGCCAATACCCGGCCCAAAGTGCTTTGCTTTAAGGTCGCACTTTGATTCATTTTTTGCATGACTTGTGCTGTATTTTGCGAAGGCCCCATCAACAGGATCGACGGAAGTACTACGTTCTTTTTCAGGCGGATCAGGCGCTCGATCGAAATCGCCAGCATAAAGATAGAACACAAGACCAGGGGCAGCATGAGCCAACCACCTGCTTTAACCAATTCCCACATCTAATTTATTCCCCAATAAAAAAAATATATAAATTATTCATCTTCTAAAATAGAAAGAATGCCATCAAGTTCTTCTAAAGAGTGATAGCTAATAACCAGTTTCCCTTTACCTTGCTTGTTATAGTCAATTTTAACATCTGCACTGAAACGCTCTGAAAGGCGCTGAGTCAATTGCTGAATATCCGGTGCTACAGCTTCTTTTACTTTTTCTTGTTTAGGTGTATTGAAATCACGGACTAACTGCTCGGTTTGACGAACAGACAGACTTTTTTCAATTACGATATCTGCAACTTTGAGCTGATCTTTAGCTTTTAAGGTTAAGATCGCACGTGCATGCCCCATATCCAGCAAACCCTGCTGCATAAAGTCTTTCACTTCTTCTGCCAGGCTAAGCAGGCGAAGTAGGTTACTCACTGTCGTACGCGCTTTACCCACGGTATCTGCAATTTCCTGATGGCTTAAGCCAAATTCTTCATGGAAACGTTGCAGAGCCATCGCCTGATCAATCGGATTCAGATCCTGACGCTGGATGTTTTCAATCAAGGCCAGTGCAATCGCAACCTGATCATTCAGATCACGTACAATCGCAGGAACCTCGGTCAAACCCGCCAGCTGTGCAGCACGCCATCGACGTTCACCCGCAATAATCTCGTATGGATAGCGCTCATCGTCAACCGGACGGATCACGATGGGCTGCATGATGCCATGCTTTTCAATCGATGCCGCCAGTTCCTGCAAATCCTGCTCGTTAATATAACGGCGTGGCTGATATTCACCACGCTTGAGCAAATTCACATCAATCTGTTTCAACTGACCATGATCAAGACCTTGGGCTTCGAGTTGTAATTTTTCTTTTTGAATTGAGCCTAGCAAGGCATCCAAGCCACGACCTTTGGCGAGTCCACGTTTCTTGACGGTCATGCTTTACTTCCTTTTTTCACTTTGCTTTTCTTTAATACTTCAGCTGCCAGATTTAAGTAAGCAACTGCACCCTTTGAGCTTTTTTCAAAATAAATCACCGGCAAACCGTGTGCTGGTGCTTCAGCCAGACGGATATTCCGTGGAATCACGGTTTCATACAGTTTTTTACCAAAATATTGTTCTAATTCTTCAGAGACATCACGAGTCAAGGCATTGCGTGCATCGTACATGGTGCGTAATACACCAACAATTTGCAGGTCCGGATTCAAGGCTTGCTGAATCCGATCGATGGTTTGGGTTAAATCCGCCAGACCTTCCAGTGCATAATATTCACACTGCATTGGAATCAGCACACCATCCACGGCTGCCAAAGCATTGACAGTAATCAGGCTAAGACTCGGTGCACAATCGACAATGATATAGTCGAATGAAGCTTCAATTTCCTGCAATGCATCCCGCAAAATGAACTCGCGCCCTTCCTGCTCTGCAATCGCCAACTCAACCCCAGCCAGATCACGGTTTGCCCCAAGAACCTTGTAGCCGACTTCCGCCTTAGAGATCGCCGTTTCAATCGGCACTTCACCCAGCAACACATCAGTAACCGAATAAAGTAGGTCATTCTTCTGAATGCCAGACCCCATGGTCGCATTGCCTTGCGAATCCATATCAACCAGCAAAACACGTTTTTTTAACACAGCTAAAGATGCCGCCAAATTTACTGCGGTTGTGGTTTTACCGACACCACCTTTTTGGTTTGCAATCGCAATAATTTGTGCCATGTTGCCCCCAATCCCTTTAAAAATCTTAAATACGTTTTAATAGAAGTAAATGACGCTGTTCGTCTAAGCGCGGAACTTTAAGTTCAATAATCTCACAACTAAATTCATTTTTTAAAGTAACAACTTCATCTTCAGGAATTAAGCCTTTCATTGAGGCAATAATTGTTTGCTCATGCATATATGGCTTAGAAGCATCAACGAAGTCTGTTAATGATGCAAAGGCACGACTGGTAATTACATCAAATTGACCCAGTTCATTGATGCTGTCTTCGTTTTCTACACGCGTTTGCACGGCAATGACATTTTTAAGTTTCAGGTCAGCAATAAACTGCTTGAGGAAACGAATTTTTTTACCGTTTGAGTCCAGCAATACACATTCACGCTCAGGCTGACATAAAGCAATGATCATGCCCGGCATACCACCACCTGTGCCGATATCCAATAATCGACCCGCTGGAAGATCTTTCAGAATGCTCAGACTATCGAGCAGATGCTTGACCAGCATTTCCTTAGGATCACGGATTGCAGTCAAATTGTATGCTTTGTTCCACAACACCAAAGCATCCTGATACTTGAGTAATAAATTTAAAGCTTCATCAGATAGCTCTAAACCCAAAGCCTGGCTACCCTGCTTTAGTTCTTGAAAAAACATGTGCATAAACAATCTACGCTCGAAAAAGTTAGGTGGAAGTATACCGTTTTCTCTATATTGGCACAGTAGGCAGTGCTTAGCGAATATTCACTTAAGCAAACTTCCCTTCATGGATCGCTGTATCCAGTGCCGTTAAACGCTCCGGGGTCCCCACATCTACCCAAATGCCTGCCAGTTTAGAAGCGCGAACCTGCTGATTCTGCATTGCCGCTTTTAGCAATGGGGCTAAAGGACGCTTGCCAGTGTCTAAGCCTTGGAACATCTTCGGATCAAGTACAGATATACCGCTAAACGTCAGGTTTTCACCTTCGATTTGCTGATCAAAAGTATAAGCTCTCCCTTCTGCAAGCGTGAAATCACCCTCTGGATGTTGTTCAGGGTTCTGCACAAGTACGAGATGCGCCAAATTATCCTTTAGATCAATATCCAGTAAAGGTGCAAAATCCATCGTGGTCCAGACATCACCATTTAACAGAATAAAAGGTTCATCACCGAGTAGCGGCAAAGCATTGATAATCCCCCCAGCGGTTTCCAGACCTTCACCCTCATGTGACCATAAAATCTTGATACCGAACTGCGAACCATCACCCAAAGCTTGAGCCAGTTTTTCGCCGAGCCATGCGGTATTGATGACAATTTCAGTGACACCGATCGCCGCCAGTTTTTCTATATGCCAGACAATTAAGGGCTTGCCCCCAACTTCCAGCAAAGGCTTTGGCGTATGCAGCGTTAGCGGCCGCATACGATTACCGAGTCCTGCGGCCAAAATCATCGCTTTCATTCAGGCAGCCACCTCATATGAGCCATATTTAGCTTCAAATGCAGGCATCACT
The DNA here is from genome assembly GCF_049367455.1 of Acinetobacter lwoffii. GTDB lineage: Bacteria > Pseudomonadota > Gammaproteobacteria > Pseudomonadales > Moraxellaceae > Acinetobacter > Acinetobacter lwoffii_W. Next base: position 2,705,787 of record NZ_JBMPXW010000001.1, on the reverse strand, counting down.
CTGTCACGCATAAACTGCATGAATGGCTCTAGTTCTGCATAAGCCTTAGATTCTTCAAGCAGATACCACATCACACGTGGTAAGTCCTTGAGATAACCTGACTTGCCATCACGTTCAAACAGACGCACAAAAATACCTAAAATCTTGATATGACGCTGAATCGCCATCATGTCGGCGTCTTTTTTAAACTGTTCAAAGTCACGCTCTTCTTTAGCAGATGCTGGCAACAAGTCATAAAAGTTTTTGAACCAGCGATACACACGATCGGCATTCCACTGTACATAGGCATCACGGGTAATCGAGATCAAGTCATAAGTATCCGCACCAATCACAGCATCCTGAAAATCAATCACACCGAGTTCGGTTTCATTGTCGATTTTCATCAAGTTACGACTATGGAAATCTCGATGCACGATCACCTGTGGCTGTGCCAATGCGGCATTCGCCAAAATCGCAAAAGTGCGTTTGATCAAGGCGCTTTCTGATTCAGTCAGTTGAACCTTTAACGCTGGTAACATCCAGTCAGTCAGCAATTCCATTTCCGAGATCAGTTTTTCATAAGAATATGCCGGGAAATGCCCTTCTCCAGCAATCGATTGTAGTTGAATGAGCTGCTTAAAGCTTTGCTCATAATAGGCATCTACAGTCTCGTCATTCAGCAGATTCGACAGCAGCACATCACCAAAGTCTTCGAGCAGTAAAAAGCCATTTTCCAGGTCTTTTGCCACGATATGCGGAACACGCACGCCATGTGCATCAAAAAACTCATCTATCGTCACAAAAGGCACACAATCTTCTTTTTCTGGTGGTGCATCCATCAGCATAAATGTTTTATTATTCAGTTTGATTCGTGCATAACGACGGAAGCTGGCATCACCTGCTAAAAAATGAGTTTCAAATTGATCTGAACCGAGTACAGAGGCAATCCAAGATTGTATCAATTGTTCGCGTTGTGTATTCATTTGCAATTAATTCTAATACAGGCTGAGTTTTTAAAGTGCTAAGTGTAGCTACTTATCAACTTTTTCTCTATGATGCGACAATAATTAATTGCGATAAAAGCATGATTGGTTAATGAGACAAATGAAGCATCACTTTAAAATAAATCCTCTAGCGACTGCGATCTTAACCCTTTTATGTGGCAGCTCAGCCTCCGGCTATGCTGCATCAAATGTCTCGTCCGATGTAAATGCAGAACAACTCAAACAGCGCATAAATGAGACCTATCCAGGTGAAGCATTCTTTTCGCAATACTATGTCGACAAATCCTCAGCTGAGGCACAGCAGCGGCAGGAAAAATACTTAAGTTCAGCTTATTGTGAAGGCACCTGGGTGACCCCGATTGCTCCAGATGCAGCAACCGTTGCGCCAGATCAGGCTACATCCACCATTACTGCAGATTATGGTCACTACAATCCAGCAGGTGACTCTTATTTAGAAGGCAATGTCATCATTGACCAGCAAGGTCGCCAGATTCGTGCTGAACGCGTAACGATTGATCAAACCCAGACCTATGCCAAAGCAGAAGGTCGGGTACAACTTGCTCAGGGTGGCCTGCTCTCACAAAGTGATGATATTAATTATAATTTAAAGACCCAAGAAGGCGACCTAAATAACAGCTTCTATATTGCCGAGCAGCAACATGCGCATGGTCGGGCAGAAAAGATCGCCAGAACCTCGACCGAGACGGTAGAACTGGAAAATGCGACCTATACCACCTGTCCACCTGAGCAAAAACCGACTTGGAAAATCCAGGCAGAAAAGATCAAGCTGAATCAGGAAACCGGACGGGGTGAAACCCGGAATACCAAGTTGTATGTTAAAGATGTTCCGGTTTTAGCGGTTCCCTATTTCAACTTCCCGATTGATGACCGCCGCACTACCGGTATTCTGACGCCGACATTTGGCTTTACCAATGATGGTGGTCTGGAACTGGGTGTTCCGGTTTACCTGAATTTAGCACCACAATATGATGCGACAATTACGCCGCGTTATATTGGCGATCGTGGGGTAATGCTGGATGGCGAGTTCCGTTATCTGACTGAGAATTATGGTGAAGGCCGTATTTGGGGAGGTTATTTACCTTCCGATGAAAGCTATAGCGACGAAGACCGTAAAAGCCTGCATTTCTTACATAACTGGCAGATCAATAATCAGCTTTCCACCAACCTTGAATATAACTACGCTTCAGACAAAGATTACTTTGCCGATCTGGACAATAACCCGAACTCTAAAACTGACCTGAACTTACGCCGTGCCTGGGAAGTCAATTATAAAAATGGTATTCCTGGCTTAAAGGCACAATTCAAAGTCGAAGACTTCCAAACCCTAGATCCAACTGTACTGGATGAAGACCGTCCTTATGCACGTTTGCCACAGCTTTTAGTCAATTACAAAACTGGCAATCCATTGGGATTACAACTTGAGTTTAATAACGACACAGCATATTTCCAGAAGGATCTGAGAAATTTCGCTGATACTGACCCAACGGGTGAGAAGGTATATCAACCGAGTGGTACACGGATCTATAATGACTTTTCCGTGCGTTATAATCATTTTACCCCGTGGTCATTCTTCATTCCTCAGGCGACTGTACGCAACATCAATACTTTCTATGATGAAAAAACCCAAAGCCGTAGCACGTCTAGTGAAAATAATTCAATTGTGGTGCCACAATTCACGCTGGACACCGGCTTAATTTTTGAAAAAGAAGGTACGTATCTACAGACCTTAACGCCTCGTCTGTTCTATGCGTATTCACCTTATGAGAACCAGCAGAATCAGCCAAACTTTGATTCAGTCGTCGCTTCGATTAATTATGATCAACTTTTCAGTGCGCGTCGCTTTTATGGTAATGACCGCCTGGAAGACAATAACTTTGCCTCCTTAGGTCTGAGCTATAGCCTATTTAATGAAGAAGGTCTGGAGCGCCTGCGTGCCAGCGTTGGACAGAGCTTTTTCTTTGAAGATCGCCGTGTAACGTTGGAAAATGATGCAGATGAATTCGACCGTGAAAGTCATACTGGCCCTGTAATTCAACTGACCAGCCAGCTGTCAAATAATGTTCACGTTAATCTGAACTCAAGCTGGATGTCGAATGGATCGAATGCCCAACGAGATTTGCAGGTTTATTATACCGGTGAGCAAGGCAATCTTTATAACCTAGGCTATTTCTATCGCAAAGATATTCCGAACCGTCAAAAGAGCTATGATCATGTGGTGGGTTCATTTATCCAGCCGATTGCCAACAACTGGCGTCTGGTTGGACATGCCCAGTTTGACCTCGACAATAGTGTCGCACGGGAATATTTACTTGGCGTGAACTATGAGTCATGCTGTTGGGGAGTTTCTGTTTACGGTCGCTCATATTACAATGACTTAGACGACGTTAATGATTCAAGCGTCAAAGCCAAACGCGCCATTATGGCCGAAGTCAGCCTGAAAGGCTTAGGTGGGTTAAGCAGCAAACTCACCTCATTACTAGAAAATCGTATTCTAGGTTTTAACAATATCAATCAAACTTGGACAGAACGTTAATGAAGACAAAACAGTTAAAACAAATTTTTAAAGCAACCGCACTTGCGCTATGCCTTTCTTCAGCGATGACGACTTTTGCTGTTGCCCAACCTAAAGATGAAGTTGTAGCTGTAGTCGACAATAGTATCATTCTACGTAGTGACCTGGCTCAAGGTGTAGCCGAAATCTCACATCAGCTGCAAAAACAGAAAAAGGCAGTTCCACCACAACAATATCTTGAGCAACAAGCTTTAGAGCAACTGATTATTCGTCAGGCACAGCTTGAACAAGTTAAACGTTATAATATTCGTCCAGATGAAAAAGCTTTAAATGAAGCCGTCCTGAAAGTTGCCCGTGATTCTGGTTCACCGAGTCTGGAAGCATTCCAGCAGAAACTGGATGCCATGGCGCCCAATACCTATGCTTCTTTACGAAACCGTATCGCTGAAGATTTAGCACTGAATCGTTTACGTCAACAAATCGTGACTTCACGTATTCAAATTACAGATCAAGATGTTAAAAACTTCCTAAATACCCCGCAAGGTCAAGCTTTGCTTGGCAGTCAGGTCCATGTACTGCATTTACGGGTAAGCGGTGAAAATGCTGAACAAATTGCAACAAAGGTAAAGCAAGAATTAAATAGCAGCAATGACATTCAGGCGATCAGCAAAAAGTACAGCACTGGCGGCGTTAAAGTCGAAGCTGCTGATATGGGTGTGAGAAACCTGTCAGAAATTCCAGCAGAACTGGCTGCACGCGTGACCACCCTGCAACCAGGTCAAACTTCTGAACTGATTCCTGTCGCTGATGGTGTACATGTTCTGAAGCTCTTGGAACGTAAAGGTGGCGAACAGAAAGCCCTTGTTCCTCAATATTTAACACGACACATTCTGATTCAACCGTCTGAAGTGGTCAGTCCTGAAAATGCCAAACAAATGATTGATAGTCTGTATAACCGCCTCAAACAAGGTGAAGATTTTACTGTTTTAGCTTCAACGTTCTCCAATGATACTGGCTCGGCTCGTGATGGCGGAAGTCTTGGCTGGGTTAGCCCAGGGGTAATGGTACCTGAATTTGAACAGCAGATGAAAAGCACCCCAGTAGGTCAGTTCAGTAAACCATTTCAATCCCAGTTTGGCTGGCATATTCTGCAAGTGAGTGAAACACGCCAACAAGATATGACACAGGAATATCAGGAACGTATGGCTCGCCAATTGCTTGGTGAACGTCAATTTGATGCCGAATTAGATAGCTGGTTACGTGAAACGCGCAATAATGCTTATGTAGAAATCAAAGATCCTCAACTGGATCCTAAACGTAACCGTTAAGCCTTACCATAATCCTAAAAAGCCAACGACATCTCGTTGGCTTTTTATTTAAAAAACTTAAAACGTACAGATATAAAAAAACCTCTCATATAGAGAGGTTTTTTAATTTTCAAACTCGATTAACGATTGTTTTCATCGTCTGAAGAGTCTTCAAATTTAGTGTCGTTGTCAAAACCAGTGCCTTGACCACCAAAGCCAGCACCTTGACCACCGAAGCCACCTTGACCACCGAAGCCGGCACCTTGACCACCGAAGCCGGCACCTTGACCACCAAAGCCACCGCCTTGACCGCCGAAGCCACCTTGACCACCGAAGCCACCGCCTTGACCGCCAAAACCACCTTGACCACCGAAGCCGCCAGCACCTTGACCGCCACCAAAGCCACCTGCAGCACCTTGACCACCGAAGCCCGCACCTTGTGGACCAGCAGGCGCGCCAGCAGGACGTGGATTACGTGCAGGTACTACAGTTGAAATTGCATGCTTATAAACCATTTGGCTTACTGTATTTTTTAATAAAACCACGTATTGGTCAAAAGATTCGATATGACCTTGTAATTTAATACCGTTTACCAGGAAGATAGATACTGGGATACGTTCCTTACGGAGAGAATTCAAGAATGGATCTTGTAAAGTTTGACCTTTAGACATGTTATAACTCCAAAAAAATTAAAAATCAGCGCAAAAACTATCTCTATTTTTCAATTAAAAATTATAAAAAAGATAGTCCCTAAATTTTGCTTTATCCGTGACAGTTTCGCAAGTCTTCTTGAGCCTGCTGTAGCGTAAAATATGTTGTAAATTTATGCTTTTCTTGCAAAGACCTTAACCACGTATATTGACGTTTTGCAAGTTGTCGTGTCGCAAATAAAGCTTTATCCTCCATTTCCCGTTGCTTTTCCTTGGTTTTATCAGCATTTTTTAAGAATTCCATAGCCTGACGATAACCCACTGAACGCATGGAAGGTAAATTTTCATTAAAATCGTATTTTTCAATTAAATTCACAACTTCATTTAAAAAACCGCTTTTCCACATAATTTCCAGACGTTGTTCAATACGCCCATGCAATTCTAACCGATCTGGCATCAGTGCATAATTATGGAAACTGTAACGATATGGTAAGTTTTTAGGTTGTTCTGCCTGTAGTTTTGTAATCGGCTCACCAGTCAATTTAAAAACTTCCAAGGCTCGAATAATGCGCTGCTTGTCGCTAACCTTGAATTTTTCACCGGCAATCGGATCGACTGCACATAATTCTGCATAAACCGCTTCCCAGCCCTCCTGCTCACCCTTGGCTTCAATCTCTGCCCGGATAGCATAGTCTGCACTTGGTAGGTTATCTGACAAACCTTCAAGCAAGGCCTTAAAATACAGCATGGTTCCGCCAACCAGAATCGGGGTTTTACCACGCACATGAATATCATCAATCAGGCGGCAAGCATCTTCGACAAAGTTGGCTGCAGAATACACTTCAAGTGGACTAATAATATCAATCAGATGATGCGGATAGCGCGCCAGTTCCTCTTTGGAGGGCTTGGCTGTACCAATGTCCATTTCCCGATAAACCAGTGCAGAATCGACCGAAATCAGCTCAAATCCCCCTTGCTCATACAGTTCACATGCCAAAGCGGTTTTACCACTTGCAGTTGGCCCCATTAAATTGATGACCGGCAATTGATTGGACATGTAAAACTACTCTCCTCGAGCAAAAAGTTTATCTAGTTGAGCCAATGGAAAGGCGCGCCAAGTCGGACGACCATGATTACATTGACTGGCAAATTCGGTTTGTTCCATCTGCCGTAATAAAGCATTCATTTCAGACAAACTTAGGATACGATGCGCTCGCACTGCACCATGACAGGCCATTCCCGCCAAAATTTGGTCACGCTTCTGCAATAGGCTTTGTGCTTGATCCCCCGGATCTAAATCATTCAATAATTCAGGAATCAGGGCATCGAAATCGGCCTTGTGTAGAATAGCCGGTACACCACGTACGATAACTTGCTCATCACCATACTGATCGATTTCCAGCCCCAAACGTGCCAACTGCTCTTTCAGCTCTTCGACACGCATGGCCTGCATCCGGCTAATATTCACGACTTTTGGAATGAGCAATTGCTGTGATGTCCAGAATTCAGGTTTATCCCAAGCCGATTTCATTTGCTGCAAAACAATACGTTCATGTGCCGCATGCATATCGACAATAATCAGACCTTCGGTATTTTGTGCCAGAATGTAGATACCATGTAACTGGGCAATGGCAATGCCCAATGGATGCTCATCCACTTTGGCCTTTACATGTGTCTGAAAAGACTGCTCAGGACTAAATACTTCGGTTTCCGAACTTTCTCTGAGCGGTGCTAAATAACTTTGCAAGGCATTATTCAGCTGCTGTGAACCAGAATAAGATTTACGGTAATCTTGGGAATAATGCACTGTTTGTGGACCTGAAGATGCAAAATCGGTCAGCACATCTGAAGTTTCATTTTCACTTAAGGCAGATGTCGTTCTCACCACCTGTGGCTGAGAATGCGCAGTCTGATGCAGGCTGAACTGTTCCTGATAACGCGGTTGCGGGGCCGTCAAGCCAGGCTGCTCATCCTGTTTCATTGCCTCGGCTAAATCTGCAGTTGCGGTCTGGAATTGTGCCAGCGTTTCTTTGGCATAATGCCGTACGAACTCATGTACTTCACGTTGATTCAGGAAGCGAATTTCATGCTTGGTCGGATGGACGTTTACATCCACATTTTCTGGATCAACTTCTAAAAACAGTAAATAAGCCGCATGCTGATGCCCATGCAGGATGCCGTCATAGGCCATCCGTAAGGCATGGGAAATGGTTTTGTCTTTGACAATCCGGCCATTTACATAGACATACTGCAAATCAGCCTGTGCACGTGCATCTGAAGGATGGCCAAGCCAGCCAGACAAACGCATGTTGATACTGTCTGCATCCATCCAGTAGGCATTTTCAGTAAACTGGCGGCCAAGCAATTGCTGTACCCGCTGAAAACGCAAAGCGCCGCTATCCGCCACGGGTAAATTCAGTTTGATGCTTTCATTATGTTCTAGCACAAAACGGATATCAAAATGCGTCAGTGCCATACGGCGCACAATTTCTTCGATATGACCAAATTCAGTGCCCGGTTTTTTCAGGAATTTACGCCGTGCAGGCACATTAAAAAACAAATCCTGAACCCGGATATGCGTCCCTTTTGAGGCCGCAACAGCCTGAATTTCCTGATGATCAAAAGCCGTGCCATTGACTTCGACCTGATAACCGATGCCCTCGTCACTTTGACTGCTGATCATGGTCAGGCGTGAAACTGCTGCTATCGACGCCAGTGCTTCGCCACGAAAGCCCAGACTGCTAATCGCATACAGCTCATCAGCACTCTGGATTTTGCTGGTGGCATGACGCATCACGGCCAGCGGTAAATCCTCATGATGAATTCCGCGTCCATTGTCGATGATTTCAATTAAAGTACTGCCGCCCTGTTCGACCCGAATGATCAGCTCTGTCGCCCCCGCATCAATCGAGTTTTCCAGTAACTCCTTGACCACAGAAGCCGGACGTTCAATCACCTCACCTGCGGCAATCTGGTTGGCAAGTGCAGGATCAAGGGCACGAATACGGCGCAGACTTAAATCATTCGACATGTGAAAATTGACGCTCCAGAGCCTCTCGTAAAGCAAGATTCGATGAAATCAGGCTTGCAGTACGGGTAAGTTCATCTTCAGATTTTAAAATTTCAATAATCAGGTCAGCTTGCGGAATTTCATCACCACCTTTAGATGGCCATTCAAATAAAAATAGCGCATTCGGTGTTTCCAGGTAATCCCGGATGCCCATCAGTTCCAGTTCATACGGATCATTCAGACGATACAAGTCAAAATGAAAAATATCCTGACCATTAATTTGATAGGGTTCGACCAGTGTATAAGTTGGACTTTTCACTGAACCTTTATGACCCAGCTGTTGCAAATAATAACGTGTTAACGTCGTTTTTCCTGCCCCTAGGTCACCAATCAGATACACGACCCCCGCAGGGAAATTCTCCGCCAGAACCTTGGCCAGTTTTTGGGTATCGTCTTCATGATTTAAAGTGACATTAAATGAATAAGGCATATTACTCACGACATGATGCAAAAGAATAAATATGATAGCATCGCCACGCTTTAAAAGCCTATTCACCCGTGTGAGAAACTGTATTTTTTCACAGCATCTGTTCCTTAAGAGGTTAATCTGCCTGCCATGCAACCAACTGTTGAATTTAACCCGCCTATGCTGAATGGGGTCAGTGCCAGTAAAGTATTTTTGCCAGCCAGTCCGGATGCACCCCTGACAGTTTTTGCTTATTTATGCACGCAATTTGCGCATATCGCAGCAGATGAATGGCAATCCCGTTTCAACGAGGGTCTGGTCTATGATGCTCAGGGCAATCAATTAAACACAGAAAGTCCATTTCAGGCCAATAGTCACTGTTTTTATTACCGTTTTTTGGCACATGAAGTGCATGTTCCTTTTCAACATCAGATTTTATTTGAAAATGAGCATTTCATGGTGGTCGATAAACCGCATTTTTTGACCATGAGTCCGACCGGACAGTATGTGCAGGAAACGCTATTGGTTCGGCTTAAAAAGCAGACCGGCAATGAACATTTAACACCCATTCACCGGCTAGATCGTGAAACGGCAGGTGTAGTTCTGATTTCCAAATGCGTGGAATCACGTGGCCTATATCAGCAGATGTTTGCTACACGGCAGGTACAAAAAACCTATCATGCGATTGCGGCCTATCATCCTGATTTAAAATTTCCATTGATCACGCGATTAAGAATGGAAAAGGGACAGCCCTTTTATACCATGCACGTGTTAGACGGAACGCCAAATAGCGAGACGGCGATTGACCTGCTGGAACATAATACAGAATGGGCTAAATATGAGTTGAAACCGCATACTGGCAAACAGCACCAATTACGGGTGCACTTGAATCATCTGGGTATTCCGATCCGTCATGATCCCTTTTATCCACAGGTAGCGCACAAGGCGGAAGATGATTTTTATGCACCTTTAAGTTTATTGGCCAAACATATTCAATTCATCGATCCGATCACGCAGAAAAGCATGAATTTCAGCTCGCAACTTGAATTGACACTGTAAATAGCTTGTCATTACAGATTATTTTCTAAAATCGGTTGCTTTAAGATTGAATTTCAAACGTAATTGATTAGAATAAAGGCGAAAAGTTAAGTAATTTAAAGCTTTAAAAATATTATGAGAAAAACTGAAGTTTATCAAATTCGCTTGGACTCGCAAGAGAAGAAACAAGCCTTTGCAGTATTTAAGCAATTGGGGATTACGCCAGCTCAGGCAGTACGTCTTTTTTTCAAGCAAGTGGTGATTACCAAATCAATCCCCTTCTCGATTGAAAATCAGAATATCAATCTGGAACAGCTGATTCGGCTGCGCAAGCTGAAACAAAATGAAGCGAAAATCGAGCAAAATGCGCTTTCCAGTTCTGCCCTGAATCTACTCGATGATCAGGAGATTCAGCTGGATGATGATCATCTTGATTTATTTGAAGAACTGAATGCCATTTTGGGTGAAAGCGACAAAATTTAACATTGTTGCATTTCCGAACAATTTCTAAAGCCTGCCACTCCCAAACTTCGCTATGCTTGATGCTGATAATCAATAAAAAATTAGCATGGAGTATGCAATGCTCGTACGACGCGCCCAGTCAGCAGACCTGAATCAGCTGGCGGTATTATTTGATGAATATCGACAGTTTTATGGTACGTCTTCCAATCCTGAACTCTCTTACCAATTTTTAAAACAGCGTTTTGAAGATGGGCAAACCGTCATTTTCATTAATACCAAAGATGATACTTTTACCGGCTTTATTATCCTGTATCTGGGTTTTTCTTCAGTGGCCTGCTCGACCTATTATATTCTGGATGATGTCTATATCACCCCGGTTTTTCGGCGTCAGGGCGCAGCCAAACAACTGATTGATACCGCGATTTTATTTGCCAAACATGAACAGGCCTTAAGAATCACCCTGGAAACCCAAAAAAATAATTATCAATCGCATAAATTGTATGAATCTATGGGATTTATCAAGGATGATGAATTTCAGACTTATCACTGTTTCCTGAAGTAAGTCCTATTTTTTTCATCACATTTCAAGCGAATAAAAAATTTATTATTCTGAGCGGAATTTGGCCTGCGCCACCTGTTCTGCATTTAAATACAACCATTCTCCTTCAGCCAGTTCAGGCAAGGCCAAAGCACCAATCTGTGCACGATGTAGCTGTTCAACTTTATTGCCTACGGCAGCCAGCATGCGCTTTACTTGATGATAGACCCCTTGATGAATGGTCATTTGCAGACGATTTTCAGCCAATCGAGTCACTTCAGTAGCCGCAAAAATACCTTTTTCATTTCTCAATTCGACACCTTGTTCTAGTTGCTGAATCTGTTCATCCGTGACTGGATCCGCAGTTTGCATCTGATAAACTTTGGCGACATGCTTTTTCGGATGGGTGAGCGCTTGCAGAAACTGTCCATCATCGGTCAGCAATAATAGTCCAGTGGTATCCTGATCCAGACGTCCCACACACTGAATCCCCCGATTCAGCAGAATGTCATCAAACAGGTCAAATACACTAAAATGATGCGTCGCCTGATGCGAACACTCATAGCCTTGTGGTTTATTTAAGGCGATATACACTTTTTCCCGATAGGTATGACTTTTCCCATAAACCTCGAAATTTAAGTGATTTAAATCCAGGTTATATTTAGGATTGTCAACCACTTCATCTTGAATTGAAACAGCACCATTTTTAATCAGTTGCTGACAATGCTTGCGGGAGCCGAAACCTTGTGACTGCAACATTTTTTCCAATAGCATCTGTTTATACCTGTATCGAGTGAAGACCTGTGCATTCTATCCTGAAACAGTCCTGAATTTGATTTCTTCCGCTGTTTTCTAGGTATCATGCGTTGAAAAGCTCTACAATAGCTTTATTTTTCACTCTATCTCTCCCCCTTATGTCGCAACTTGATTTGAATCTGATTGTTCTTTTGGTTTTACTGGCTTGCGGTATTTTCAGTCACAATAGTGCCGTCACCATTGCTGCAGCGGTATTAATTGTTTTAAAAATCACACCTCTCAGCAGTTTATTGCCTTATGTACAGGCGCACGGTTTAAATATCGGCATTATTATTCTGACCATTGGTGTTCTGACACCAATTGCCAGTGGCAAAATTTCAGGGGAAAGTATTCTCAAATCTTTCCTGAGCTGGAAGTCTTTGCTGGCAATCGCGATTGGGGTCTTTGTCGCTTGGCTGGGAGGACGTGGAGTGAAGCTGATGTCCAATCAGCCAGATGTAGTGGCCGGACTGTTATTAGGCACAGTAGCAGGTGTAGCAGTATTACGCGGTGTTCCAGTCGGTCCTTTAATTGCGGCTGGGATTTTATCGTTATTGATTAGTACACAATAAATGTACAAATCATCAGCGCGTATTCCCAGTATGCAATAATTTCTCAAAAATACATCACATGACCGGAAATATGCAGACCACCCGTTGATTATCTTGCGCTAAGCTCTAAAGCAATGCTTCAGGCTTGCTCAGAAGATACTATCAGATCAACGGAATACTTTATTAATTCAATCTTTTGAAACCAAGTCAAAGGAAAGTTATGATCTTTGAAGCTCTGACCTGATAAAAATTTGAAATTCAATAAATGACACACCCCAGTCTAATCTTTCAAAGCATAGACCAAACTTTCTATCGTCTGACCATTTTCCAAATATACTTTAACCGGGATACGTTGATATTCATCGCCTTCAAATGCATCCAGCTCATCCCAATATTGGGGAAGATTCTCGGATATGAATACATAACCCGGAACAATCTCTCCCGAATCACTGAGCTGAATACCCGGGCTACCCAGCTCAGCACCCCAACCACGCTGCTGCAAATACCCACGAATATAACCGGCTTTCCAGCCCCCCCCCAATCCGCTCCATGACAGGGGCATTGGGTTGCTGCGGACGAAGCGTGCCGTATACGAATAAACTGTGCATCTTAAGAACTCTTAAACATCACTTTTAATGATTATTCTACAAATAGTAGTGCCAGACGCACTTGGTCATAAGCCATTTTAGGCGTGGTCAATTCCACAATCGGACGCAACTTAATAGAACCGTCATCATTAAAATGCTCCGAGTTTTGACGCTTGGTCAGGCGTTTATAAATCTTGCGAACCTGCTCCACCACTTCCTCACCCGGATGTGCCAGCGAGATATCCAGCCCCTGCTCTTTATGCAAACGCCCCAAATGATTGATGATGGTTGCCGGGGTCAAACCACGTTCAGTCGCGATATCGGCAATTTCATAACCTTCTTCAAACAGTTCACGCGTTTCGTCTAGCGTTGCAGCGGCATAGCTTTGCTTACCCCCATTCTTGGAAATTTTCTTCTCATTGCGCTGGATTTCAACTTCATTCAAAGTCCCGCCACAATGTCGGATAAAGGCCTTATGCTGTGCCGTCAAATCGACATTTTCAAAATTCGCTTCGGCTTCATCAGAAAGTTCTTGAAAACGGCGATCGGCTTTAATTGCCAGACTATCGAGTTCCAAAGCCTGCTCATTAAAACCTTTTAATCGTAGGCCATTTAAGCTTTTCAAACGGGACAACGCGACATAGCCCTGTCCTTTTTCAAAAGTATGGCTCAGGTCAATCTCGGCAGCTTCCAGGGTCATGCCTTGTGATTTATGAATGGTAATCGCCCAGGCCAGACGCAATGGAATCTGCTGGAAACTGGCAATGGTTTTACCGGCCTCATTGTCTACCGACCAGGTTTCAGGCTCAACCACCAATGTAGTGCCATCGGTCAGTTTGACTTTAGGCAGCACACCATATTCATCATCTTCTTCAAAACTGATCACTTCGCCCAAACTGCCGTTGATATAACCCATATCAAAGTTGTTTTTCACAAACATGACTTTGGCATGTTTTTTCAGGGTTAAGGCTTCAGGCGCTCGCACTGACGATTTTAAAGTCTCGATCAGCTTTTCATTGCCATCACACTGCGCATCAAACTGGCGCGGATCATTGTCAATTTCATTCAGATGTTTAAAGTTAATACTGTCCACATCCATATTATGCGTATACAGGCGCGTATAGGTATCACCAATTTCTTGATGTCGCGTGGCCTGTAAAGCAGTGCGGTGTTCATGGCTAATCGCCTGCGCACGGATCGCATTCAGAATGTCATTCAAATAATCATTGCCCTGACGATGCTGCTCAGTTAGGTAGCAAACGCGAAACTTGGCTTCGACCCAGGCATCCGACATAAAGCAGAATTTGTCGCGGTTGCGCTCATCATTTTTACCGACTGGTGGTAACTGGAAAAAGTCCCCTGCTACAATCACCTGAATACCACCGAAAGCTTCATCACTTTCCTTGAAATATTTCAGTACCTGATTGACCAGATTCAGCTGCTTGGCATGCAGCATTGAAATTTCGTCAATAATCAGGACTTGCGCATTTTCCAGATGTTCTTTTAAGTATTTGCGCTCTTTCATCCGCTTTAAGTCTTCTTCAGACAAAAAGTCTTTAATGCCAATGCCTGCCCAGGTATGAATAGTCATACCATTCATGTGTGTGGCTGCAATACCGGTCGATGCGGTAATCGCGACGGCGACCTTACGTGCCTTTAAATAATTAATATATTGATTCAGCGTATAGGTTTTTCCTGCACCGGCAGAACCGGTTAAAAAGACATTTTCTCCTGCTTTGAGTAACTTAAGGGCAGTTTCCTGTTTCATAAGAGCAATACCGTAAAAGAACGGCTATAGCCTAACGATTTTTAGCGGAAAAGTTAAGCGTCATGGAGGAAAACAAGCTGTATTGAACTGTCAGGCCTGCAAGTTGAGCCAGTTAATAAAATGCATGGCGATATTACTGTATTCAGCTTCTGCTTTCTGGTTATTCGGATATTCAAGCTGATCAAAAATCACCTGTCCATTCACCAATTGACACCCCAAGATCAAGGGTAGACGCACAGCCGGATGAGACATACGAAAGGCCACATACTGCCCTTCCACAATTTGCTGAGCATAGCTTGCCGCCAGACAGTTCCTGAAAATTTTAGATTCCTCTAAAATCCGCTCTAAAGTTTTAAGCTCTTCAAAACGCCAGTTGAAATACAGTAAAAATGAAACCTGAGTGATTGGTGTCCAGTTCACCAGTGCAAACTGTTTTTTCAGCTTGGCGATCATTTCCTGCTTTTGAATCTGATCATGCCAGACGACCGCCTGATTAAACAAACTGGTCCAGCTCAGGTTTTTCGGTATTTCTGTATGACTGGAAAAATACTCTACTAGATAGTCACGCACATAACTGTCAAAAAGCGACTCACGTACATGCCCGCTTTGCAAATAAAACAGCTGCCTGAACTCAGTAAAAGGAATGCGATAGCGGTGCAGAACATTATAGAAATCACGGTTCTGCTGGCTTTGAGGCTGAATATACACCAGAACCTCATCGGGTAAATGCGCCGTAATTTTATATAAATGCTGCATATAAGCCTGCATCATCCGGCTCAAGTTCAGATAAACCTTTTTAGTCAGCTGATCATCCATTTTAACCACATTGCGCAGCAGCTCCATCCATTCGTCCAGATACAGAATTGAAGGGCTAATCGCAATCCGCTGATCCTCAATCGATTGGCGTGTGCCTTTTAATACCACCGCCTGATTATACTGATGCTGAAACCAGTCATGCTGGATTGCATATTCATGCATGCTATGAATAAACAGTCGCGCCGAGACATATTGAAAATATTGCAAAGTCGCCATAATAATCTGGGGATGAATATGATGGCTGTCTACAAAACTTAAGGCAGTTACTGCAACGCGTACACTGCTATGCTGGATATTATTACTGATCCAGTCCAGTACCTCGGCCGGTTGCTTGAAGATCCAGTTCACGGCACGATGACAATCAAATAGTGGCAATCGGGCTACTTTTTTCTGCCATAAATACGGATGATTTTCCAGGAAATTCCGTTTGGATAATAAATCATCCCGATGCCACACGTCCCGGTTCATCAATCGGACAAAACCGAGCAAATTACTTTGCTCCTCAGCATGCCGATATAGCAAACAGATATAATCAGTATGATCATTCAATTCATGCAGATTAAAGCGCTCTTCAAAAGACAGCGACATAATCCGGAACAGTGCCGGAGGCAAAAACTGTGCGGCGCTAAAACAGAACTCATCCAGACTGTCCATCAATGACTGGATCGACAGGAATTCATCCTGCTGTAGACACTCCAAAGAAAAAGCCTGTTGCAAGCTTTCAAGAATCTGCTGTGGAATCTCTTGTTCATCCTGAATAAAGTTTTGCATGACAGGTGCTGTATACAACCCGGCCTTGATCAGCTGCTGGTCGATAATCTCAGCTTGAACAATCGACATTTGCTGCAAAAATTCGGACACCCGTTCCAGGCCATTAACCCACGCATAAACCTGAGCCAGGATAAGCTGACGTAACTGTTTGGCTTTGTCGCGTAAATACAGCGAATGCTGTGGTTTTAAATCGCCAGTCAGGAAATAGATATCCTGTAAAAAGAATTCCTCCAGGGCTTCTGCCTTACATTGCTGAAAATAAAAATGACTGTCAACCAAAGCAGGTGCAGCTCCAGAGTCTAGTGCATAGGGAGTATGAAACTGGATATAAAACAGACCATCCAGCAATTCAATCCGGCACTGATCCTGCTGAATTTTTATTAAATTTTGTGCATTCAGATGACCAATTATTGCCATCTGATCAAGATAAAGCTGGTTCAGCTCTGGAGAAATCCGTAAACATTGTTGTGCCAATAACCTTAAAGATGCTACCAAGCTTTCCTGTTCCATACGTACACCTCGGTCATCTTAGAATCATCTTATTTTTATATTGGATCATGCTGAGTCCTTGATCGCCAATCAATGAACACTTAAAAATACATTATGGCATCACTTGCACTATAAAAAAGTCCCTGCATCCTCATTGCTAAAAATAGAACATCTCAATAGATCATAGCCTAGATTTTACAGGAAGAATTTTTCTTTTTTAGTCTTGCTGACGTAGCGCCTTAAGCTCGGCTAAACCAGTATAAATATGTTGCTGCAAGCTGTGTCGAAATGCAATAAGCTCTTCCTGAGTCTGAACCTCAGCAATCGATTGTCGTGGCATAAACTGAAAATAAAATGGCAGGCGTTTTGGGAATAAACGTTTAGGCAAAGATGGAATCACATCACCCTGACGTAATAATTTATTGAGTTGCGGTACTTTGAGAAGTTTTTGAAAATATTTATGCTGGATGATCTTATTGGCATCAAAGCCAATCTCATAGACTTCATCCCCACCAAGCGCGGCAAAAGGGACAATATCATAGTTAAATTCCTGAGCCAGCTTTAAAAACCCGTAGCGTTGTTTCCAGATCAGTTGATACTGTTCACCCTGACGTTTGAGTACTTCGCGCCCACCTCCCGGAAACACCAGAATGGAATAGCCCTGCTGCATCACAGCGCGTACATAATGCTGGATGCCATCGACTGCCCCAAATTTTTTCACGGCTTCACGCCACAAGGGCACATAAAAATGGCTATGATCCGCAATACTGACCACAGCCACTTTATGTTCGTTATAGAGGTAATCAATCAGCATCGGCGAATCAAAGATGCCGTACATGGAATGATTACCGACATACATTGCAGGCCGACTGGCATCAATATATTCAGCCCCTAAAAATGTAGGGGTAAAATATAATTTAGATAAGGCACTTAAGCGTCTAATCCATTGCCCATCATGTTTGACCTGCAAGCTGTCTGCTCCTTATCTACCCCGAATTATGCCACGCGCTTTTGGACCAGAATCGAACCTACCGAATAACCCGCACCAAATGAGCACAACACGCCGTATTCACCATCTTCAACTTCATGTGCACTACGGTGCAAGGCGATGATCACCCCGGCAGAAGAAGTGTTGGCAAACTCATTCAGAATGATCGGTACCAGACCAGGTTTGGCATTTTCTTTGCCGACGACCAGTTTCAGGATCAGTTCATTCATACTGGCATTGGCCTGGTGTAACCAGAAGCGTTTAACACCTGTAGGCTCAATCTGATTCTTTTCCAGTTGCGCAGTAATCATTTTCGCAACCAGTGGACAGACTTCTTTAAATACCTTACGACCATCCTGACGGAAACGTTTGTCGTCAATGTCAGCATTTTCAGAAGTATTCAAGAAACCAAAGTTATTGCGGATGTTATTCGAGAACTGGGTAAACAACTCAGAATCCAGAATTTCAAAACCGGTTTTGCTGTCGGTATTTTCAATAATTGAAGCGGTTGCCACATCACCAAAAATAAAGTGACAGTCACGTGAACGGAAATCGGTATGTGCAGAGGTAATTTCCACATTCACCAATAATACACGGCGCGCGCCTGCTTTGATCGCATCATAAGCCTGTTTCAGACCAAATGTTGCTGCAGAACACGCCACGTTCATGTCATAGGCATAGCCTTTGATACCTAGAGCGGTTTGAATCTCGATCGCTACGGCAGGATAAGCACGTTGCAAATTCGAGCATGACAAGATCACGATATCAATGTCTTCGGCAGTCACACCGGCATTTTCCATCGCCTGTTTGGCTGCGATTACGCCCCATTCTGCTTGCAGTGAAATTTCATCATCTGCACGTTCACGTAAATTAGGACGTAAGCGTTTTGGATCAAGAATACCTGATTTTTCTACGACATAACGGCGTTGTACGCCAGATGCTTTTTCAATAAAGTCTGCGCTAGAACCACGACGCGCTTCAACTTCGCCTGCAGCGATTTTGTCAGCATTTTCGTGATTAAACAGTTCCACATAAGCATTTAAACTTTCAACTAATTCTTCATTGGTGATGACATGTTCCGGATGGAATAAGCCAGTACCCGTAATACGGATGCCCATGTAAAATTCCTTATCTGAATTACCTATATCTTAACTGATTCCAAGACGATCCCATACTTTTTGCAAGCGAGTTGGAGACACAGGTGCTTTTGTTTTCATCGGTTGTGAAAACAATGAGATTCTTAACTCCTCGACCATGAAATACAATTCTTTCAGGCGAGGGTCATCTTTAAACTTGAATAATTTTTCCATCCATTGATCAATTTGGTCAATGGCGGAATTGTCCCTTTGTAGATTATTGGGCAAGCGCTCCAAACGCAAGATCAAGGCTTTCAAATAACGTGGAAATTCGATCCATACATCGGAAGGTTTACGATACACAAAGTCAGAAAGGCTCATTAAATCAAGTTGATCTTCAATATCATTGATATTTTTTTCAAACACAGAATGATCTAAAACCAATAATTTCCGGCGGATTTCCTGCCACTGGATATAAATATCCGTGATCTCTTTCAGGGCAACTTGGCCATAAGTCAAGAAAGATTTTTTTACATCTTCAACCAGTTTTTGGAACTCTTGCGCATTGACAGGTAATTCATTAATAGACATGTGCAGTGTGGCATAAACTAACATTTGTTCCAGTTGTGCCTTATCACCGAGTGGTGAATAAGCCAGCGCCAGAGGTTTGGAAATCTGTTTTTTCAACTGGCGGGTCAAGTCTCCGAGTTGCATATGCACCAGTCGGATCACTCCTTCACGATGTTTTTTGATCGCTTCAGCCTGATCATTAAAAGTCTGAATCACCACACCCGATTCATCTTTCTGCTCCAGGGCAGAAAAAGCTTTAGTCGGAACCAGCGCCTGGTACTGCTTGACCACGACACCGGTGACTTTTTGTGAGGCTTCAAATACAAAGCTTTCTGGGAAGGTTTTAAATTCACCTTTAAGCTGTTTGACCGGACTATGCGTTTCAGTCCGGCAGCGCGCTTTCAGCTCAGCAAGATCACGCCCTTGTTCAATGACACGGCCTTTTTCATCAGTAACTTTAATAAAAGGCAACAGATACTGATCGACCCGGTCAAAGCTGAAATCTTTCTCCGTGATTTGATCGCCTCGCAACTGGAATGCCAAGAAACTAAAAATATGTTTCTGTAAATCCTGCGCATCTACTTTTGCTATGAGTTTTTGTGCAGTATCCGGAATCGGCACCAGATTACGGCGCTTATCCTTCGGCAAAGCTTTTAGCAATGCTTCAATCAGATCCAGACGCCAACCCGGAATCCCCCATGACCAGATACCTTCATCGACCTGTGCCAAAGCTTGCAGTGGAATTTTAACCGTCGCACCATCTTCATCATGACTCGGGTCAAAGTGATAAGTCGCCGCCAGACGCAGACTACCATTCTGCAAATAGTCCGGGAATTGCTGTGTTGTCGGACGGTCATTCAGCCACAGCGCATCATCATCGACAAATAAATAACGCGGATTCTGGGGCTCTACTGTGGCACGCCAGTCTTCAAAACTACGCCGGCTGGCCACTTCAGGCGGCACTTTCGAGGCATAAAATTGGTAAATGGTTTCTTCATCAACAACCAGATCACGACGGCGCAGCTTGTCTTCTACTCGCTCGACTTCTTCCAGTTTAAGCAAGTTATGCTTTAAAAATGGTGGAGTAATCCCTAGATGACCGGTAGTTAAAGCATCCCGCAAGAAAATTTCATGCGCGGCCGCCTGATCTACTTTTTCATAATTGATTGGGCGTTTCGGCTCAATAATCAGACCAAATAATGAAATTTGATCATAGGCATTCACTACACCAGCTTTTTTCGACCAGTGCGGTTCAAAATAATGATGCTTGAGCAGGTCACGCGCGGCCAGCAGAATCCATTCCGGCTCAATCTTGGCCAGGGTACGTAAATATACCTGAGAGGTTTCCACCATCTCAAAAGCCATCACCCACGGCGTATTGGTCTTGTGCAAGGTAGAAGCCGGGAAAATCCGTGCTTTTTGCTGACGCACCGCCATAAAAACATTACGCTCATCGGTCTTGTTGGCGATAAACGATAAGAGACCGGTCAACAAGGCACGGTGCAGATTTTCATAACTGGCTTTCTTTTCATTAAATGACAGTTTTAAACCCTTAGCCAACTCCACCAGCTGCTCATGAGTTTTCTTCCATTCACGCAGACGCAGCCAGCTCAGGAAGTGATTACGCGCAAAAGTACGGCGCTTATTTTCACTCATGCTTTCGCGGTTATTGTGCAGCGTCTCCCAGAGCTTGATATAGAACAGGAAATCAGAATCAGCTTCACGGAATAGTGCATGTTTCTGATCTGCCTGCATCTGCTTGTCCGCAGGGCGTTCACGCGGATCCTGAACTGCAAGCGCTGCCACAATGACCAGAACTTCGTTCAGCACGCCAAAATGTGCACCACCAAGAATCATGCGGGCCAGACGTGGATCAATCGGCATTTTCGCCATTTGCTGACCGATCTTGGTTAAGCCACGGCTTTGAAGTCTCCCTTTCTCGAAGGGTGAGACGTTATGCGACGCAAGAGAGGGATTTGCTTGATCATCTTCAGTTTTAGGAGAATTTTTCTCAGCCATTGCACCCAGTTCAATCAGGAGCTTACGTCCATCATTCACCAGACGGTGATCTGGTGGCTCAATGAAGTCGAAGTCTTCGAGTGAACCCAACCCCAGACTTTGCATTTGCAGAATTACCGATGCCAGGTTGGTTCGCTTGATTTCCGGTTCAGTAAACTCAGGACGGCTCAGGAAGTCTTCCTCAGAATACAAACGAATACAGACACCCGGTGCAATACGGCCACAGCGGCCTTTACGCTGATTAGCTGCTGCCTGAGAAACGGCTTCAATTGGTAAACGTTGCACCCGTGAACGATAGTTATAACGTGAAATACGGGCAAAACCGCTATCAATTACATAACGGATATTCGGAACGGTTAAAGCCGTTTCTGCCACGTTGGTGGCAATAATAATGCGTCGCCCACCACCAGAAGGATTAAAGATTTTCTGCTGTTCAGCCAGCGCCAGACGCGCATATAAAGTTAATACTTCCGTATGGCGTGGCCCATGTTTGATCAGGGTTTCCTGTAGCTCGCGAATTTCCTGTTCAGTACTGGCAAAAATAAGGATGTCGGCATGTTCAGGATGGCCTTTTTCCTGTGCATCCTGAAAGCATTCTTCGACTGCTTTGACCACAGCGCGAGGCAGATTTTCTTCAAAGTCATCAAACTCGTCATCATCACTACCGCCAATGCTCATTTCCGAGATCGGGCGATAACGTAGCTCGACTGGGAAACTGCGGCCTTCTACTTCAAAAATTGGTGCACCATTGAAGTAACTGCTAAAACGGTTTACATCCAGGGTTGCAGAAGTAATGATGACTTTCAGATCGGGGCGACGCGGCAACAGTTGCTTCAGATAACCCATAATGAAGTCGATATTCAGTGAACGTTCATGCGCTTCATCAATAATAATCGTGTCATATTTGGTCAGGTAGCGGTCATGCGTCAGTTCGGCCAGTAAAATACCGTCAGTCATCAAACGCACAATTGAGTCTTGTGAACCCTGTTCCGTAAAACGTACTTTAAAGGAAATTGATTCACCGAGTTTTTCGCCAACTTCTTCGGCAATACGCTGTGATACGCTACGGGCTGCCAGTCGACGCGGCTGGGTATGTCCGATCATTCCGGTCAGGCCACATCCAGCCAGCATAGCAATTTGCGGTAACTGGGTGGTTTTACCAGAACCGGTTTCGCCAGCCACAATAATCACCTGATGCTTTTGAATCGCGGCAATCAGCTTATCAGTGTACTGAGTAACCGGTAGATCCTGATTCAGCTTGATGTTCGGAAGACGTTCAAGCCGTTGCCGTACTTTCAGATTGGATTTTTCAAATAATTCCTGATACTGCTTGGCATCTGCGTCTTTCCCCTTTTTCAGTCGATTTAAACGGTGACGGTCACGCGCCATTATCCATTGATCTACATTTAAATGACTCTGCACAGAGAAAACACCCACATCAAAAAACAGGAAAGGTTTATTTTACTTGGTTCATTAGATTTCAGATAGTCGTAGTTCTGTTAAGTGCCGGACAAATTGGCTTTGGCTGCCTGATTTCCCTCAATTCAGCGCCATAAACCTATCAAAATATCTATATGACACGCTTGAATTTTCCTGAGTAGATTTAATCATCAGTTTAATTTTGAAATTGATATTTAAATTATTTTGCGGAAAACATGCTTTTTTCCTGATTCACCCTTGAATTTTTTGGTTTCAACATCATGTTTGCTAGCACGAGGAAAAAGAGATAATTTTGTCATCAGGCCATCATCTTGATGCTGCTCAATGAACAAAGCGATTTTGCCGAAGTGGCGCGTTTTTACTTAATTCGGTTTTTCCGATGTTTGTAATGTAAAAATACCATTTTAGCATCAACCAAAATTTCGATACTCTTATTCAAAATCAAAGACTACCTCAATCATGGAGACAATGATGAGCTTAATTAATACTGAAGTTAAACCATTTAAAGCAACTGCATTCCAAAACGGCAAATTCATTGAAGTTACTGAAGCTGACCTGAAAGGCAAATGGTCTGTTGTATTCTTCTACCCAGCTGACTTCACTTTCGTTTGCCCGACTGAACTTGGTGACCTTGCTGACAACTACGCTGAATTCCAAAAACTAGGCGTTGAAATCTACTCAGTTTCTACTGACACGCATTTCACTCACAAAGCTTGGCACGATTCTTCAGAAGAAATTAAAAAAATCCAGTATGTAATGGTTGGTGATGCAAACTGGACTCTTGCTAAAAACTTTGACGTATTGATCGAAGCTGACGGCCTTGCTGATCGTGGTACTTTCGTGATCGATCCAGAAGGTAAAATCCAAATCGTTGAAATCAACGCTGGTGGTATCGGCCGTGACGCTCAAGAACTTCTTCGTAAAGTTAAAGCAGCTCAGTATGTACACGCTCACCCAGGCGAAGTTTGCCCAGCTAAATGGAAAGAAGGCGATGCAACTCTTGCTCCTTCAATCGACCTAGTGGGTAAAATCTAATTTTAATTAGATTGAACTGATTCAAAAAAACCACGCTTTTTAGCGTGGTTTTTTATGGTTTGAATTTTTATGTCAGTGCAATACTGGATTTTATTTTTTTAAATTATTTTGTTAGGACTTTAAATATTGCAGTCCTATTTCTTTCTTGATCCATCATATAAAAATTCAGGCATATCTTTTGCTTCGCTTTCTCATAATCCTTACCGATTCTTACAATTGAGCTATACATCTGCAGAGCCATATGGCATAAGTTCAAATGATAAGATAAGAAATATTCAGTGGAGGAACGCATATGCAAAAACTGCTTACCGTGATTTCTTGGAAATACAATCCCTCAAGCCGCCACCTGAAAATTGTATACAGTAATGGTCATGCCGAGCTGTATCATCCCGTACCTGAATTTATTTATGACAACCTGTTAAGACGCCAAGACAAAGCCGCATTCGTAGAAAAGTATCTCGAATATAATTTACATTTTAATAAAATTTGCATGGATTAGAGCCAATCGAATTAACGCAATCCCACCATCAGCAAACCTGCGCCTATGGGTACAATACTCATGATAAAACGTGGGTCTTGCTGAATTAAGGCAATAAACTCTTCGACTTCTGCTGCATGTGAAATGACATTATCAACTACCAGTAACCCGCCCTTTGCTTTAAGTAATCGACTCAAATGTGGCCAGTAACTGACATAAGCATCTCGTTCAGCATCTAACAGGATAAAATCAAATATTTCCTGTTCTGCCTCCAGATAAACCTGAGCATCAATTACTTTAAAATTGATTAAATCTGCAAGATCTATTTCTGTCGCATATTGCTTTGCCTGAATAACCCGTTCTGCATCAACTTCAAGTGTTGTAATCATGGCTTGAGTCTGCCGAGCCGCTTCTGCCAGCCATAAAGTGGAATAACCAGTAGAAGTCCCAATTTCCAGAATACTTTTCGATTGTTGCGCACGAATCAGCATAGATAAAAATCGACCGGATTCTGGTTCTATATTGCGATATCGGTGCAGGCGATCTGCCTGCTTAAGATCATGCCTATGAAACTTTTCATATAATTCCTGCATGAATCTTTCAAATTCATCTGAGTTTTGCATCACTCTTCCCTGATTCTGTTTGGCTTAAATTGCCTGAATCAATTTAAAACGCTCCACTTCACGATCATCGTTAGTGGTAATGGTTTCAGTGAACATCGTTAAAGGACGTACCCAAATTGAATAATCCCCGTAGAGACATTGATAAACCACCAGCTTTTCTTCAGTTTCACTGTGCGTGGCAACATGAAACACCTGATAAAGCTGTCCCTTATAATGTTGATAAATACCGCGTTGTAATTCCATCATTCAAGTCTCAAATATCTTGTTTTAATCTTAGCTGAAAATCCTTATTCTTGCTCTAAACTACTTGAAAATTAGGTGGTGTTTCAAAAAGTATGCTGAAAAAAACAATATGGCTTTTGATAAAATAGAGTTATGAAAATAACGCTACAAATCAAATGTCCTACCTGTCTAAGTAACAATATAAAGAGAAATGGCATCAAAGTAGATGGAAAACAAAACCATCAGTGCAAAGATTGCAAACGTCAATTTATTGGTGATCATGCATTAAGCTATCAAGGGTGTAACTCAGGTATTACCGGCAAGATACTACATTTAATGGTCAGAGGAAGCGGTGTAAGAGATATTGCTGAAGTCGAGCGTATCAGCATTGGCAAGGTATTACGAACCTTAAGTGAATCGATCTATCAGATTCAGCCTAAACAAAGCCACTACGAATGTCTTGAAGTCGATGAACTTTGGACTTTTGTAGGGAATAAGCAAAATAAACAATGGCTTATTTATGCCTACCATCGAGAATCTGGAGAAATTGTTGCTTATGTTTGGGGTAAGCGGGATTTAGCAACGGTTCAACGTCTTAAAGCTAGACTTAAAAAGCTTGGGGTTCAATATGCTCGAATTGCGAGTGATGATTGGGATAGTTTTATCACAGCATTTCAATGTTGCAAGCAAGTGATCGGTAAGTTTTTTACCGTCGGTATTGAAGGTAACAATTGTAGAATTCGTCATCGAATCAGGCGTGGATTTAGGAGAAGTTGCAACTTTTCTAAAAAGCTCGAAAATCATTTTAAAGCCTTTGATTTGACTTTCTTTTACCTTAATAACGGATTTGTTTAACGCCAGCATACTTTTTGAAACACCACCGAAAATTAATCTTTCACCCCCATATAGAACTTTGAAATTAATGATGAATTTTTCAATAAATCTGTAAATCCGATCAACAATATAAAAACAAACTGTTTTACCTATTTATTCAATTCATTTAATATCCTGTTATCAAATAAACATTTACTCCTTTGGAGACGTTAGCAATGTTAGACCAAAATACTTCAGCTCAACTTAAAACCCTATTAGAACGCCTGGAAGGCCCGATTGAACTGGTCGCGACTTTGGATGGCTCTGACAAATCAGCCAAAATCCAGGAACTGGTGTCCGAAGTAGCTGCACTGTCTGACCTGGTGACTGCACGCTTTGACGGGACCAATGCACGTGCGCCAAGTTTCGGGATTGCAAAAGCTGGTGAGGAACCACGTGTATTCTTTGCAGGCTTGCCAATGGGTCATGAGTTTACTTCACTGATCCTGGCATTGCTGCAAACTTCAGGTTATGCACCGAAAGTTTCAGATGAAGTACTGGCGAATATCAAGAGTCTGGGGGTTCAATCTAACTTTGACGTGTTCGTATCGTTAAGCTGCCATAACTGTCCGGATGTGGTTCAGGCACTCAACCTGATCGCCATCTATAACCCGGGCACTACAGCGACCATGATTGATGGTGCTTTCTTCCAGGAAGAAGTGGAAGAACGCAAGATCATGGCAGTACCAATGGTGTTCCAGGACAACCAGCATATCGGTCAAGGTCGTATGACACTGGAAGAAATCATTGCCAAGTTGGATAGCAATGCAGCCGCGAAAGATGCGGAAAAGCTGAATGCCAAAGATGCCTTTGATGTCCTGGTGATCGGTGGTGGACCTGCGGGGAATACCTCTGCCATCTATGCAGCACGTAAAGGCATCAAAACCGGGATCGTGGCGGAGCGCATGGGCGGTCAGGTCATGGATACCATGGACATTGAAAACTTTACGTCTGTGCAGAAGACCCAAGGTCCTAAATTTGCAGCCGAGATGGAAGCCCACGTGCGTGAATATGGTGTCGACATCATGAACCTGCAACGGGTATCCAATATCAAAGGTGCTGATGAAACGGCCAATGGTCTGGTGGAAGTGACGTTAGAGAATGGTGCCAAACTGGAATCGAAAACCGTGATTCTGTCGACCGGTGCACGCTGGAGAGAGATGAATGTTCCAGGTGAGCAGGAATACAAAACCCGTGGTGTAGCCTACTGCCCGCACTGTGATGGTCCACTGTTCAAAGGCAAGCGTGTAGCCGTGATTGGTGGTGGTAACTCGGGTGTAGAAGCAGCGATTGACCTTGCAGGGATTGTTGAGCATGTCACGCTGGTGGAATTTGATACCAAATTGCGTGCGGATCAGGTGTTGCAAGACAAACTCAACAGCTTGCCAAACACTACCGTGATCAAGAATGCTTTATCTACAGAAGTGGTTGGTGATGGTTCACAAGTGACCGGCCTGAAATATAAAGACCGTGCCACAGATGAAGAGCATGTGGTTGAGCTGGCAGGGATCTTTGTACAAATTGGTTTGTTGCCAAACACTGACTTCCTGAAAGAAACCCAAGTTGAATTAACCAACCGTGGCGAGATTGTGATTAACGACCGAAACGAAACCAATGTGAAAGGTGTATTTGCGGCAGGTGACTGTACCACAGTGCCGTACAAGCAGATCATCATCGCGACCGGTGAAGGTGCCAAGGCGTCATTGTCTGCATTTGATTACATTATCCGTTCAGGGCAGTAATCTCAGCGATAAAAAAGCCAGTCATCATGACTGGCTTTTTTTGTTTTAAGTACAGTTTCTATTTCAATAACTCGACTGCTAACTGCTCGATATTAGCCATTTCTGGATGAGCGGCAGATACGTTGGCTAAGATGGTCACTGCTTTTTTCTTATTTAGATCCAATACCAAAATTGAGGTATGCCCTGCGGTATTCCCCCCATGCCAAATCATTTTCTGGCCATTTTCGCCTTCACGAATAAACCAACCCAATCCCATTTGGTAATTCCCAACTTTGGCTGAAGTCGGTTGCTGGGTCAGCTGAATGGCAGGATTTTTTGCCTCAAGTTGGGCTTGCGCAAAACGTTTCATATCTTCAACCGTAGAAAGCAGCCCGCCCGCACCTAAAAACACGTCGAAATCCCAAGTTGGAATTTGTTTGCCAGTTACATCCAAAGCAGGTACAAGACGTTTGTCCGCTTGCACTTGATTCACAAAGCTACTTTGCATGCCGTATGGCTTAAAAATATATTGCTGATACAAGTTTTCTAGTGTGGTTTTTTCTGCCGAAGCCAATGTATGCCCAAGTAAACCTATTCCTAAATTAGAATAAATTGGTGCTTTGCTGTTTAACTGGTCTGCATATAAGGTCAAATTATTTTTCAGATACGCATTTAGTTTTTCTACATCATAATCTTTATAAGGATTTGAATCGTCATCCGTTGCCAAGTTACTTGGTAAACCCTCCAATCCTGAAGTATGGTTGGATAAATCTTTGAATTTCAGTTGAATATTATCTTTAAACTGAAATGGATAATAACGGTTGATACTATCTTCCAACCCAATTTTCTTTTGGGTGACCAATTCCGCTAAGACTGTCGCTGTAAACACCTTGGTGATGGAACCAATGCCAAAAACAAGATCTTGATTAGCTTTCTCATGAATTTTATTGTCATGTTTATGCACACCCAAATATTGTGTTTTGCTAGGGTCTAACACAGCAATCGCTACTTGAGTATTTTCAGGAAAAGTACGTGTGGCTGCAAAAATTTTCTCTGCAAGGTTTTTTGGATAGCTTTGAATATAGTTTTCCGTTGTGTTATTAGCAGCATTTGATTCAATATATGGGCTAAATAATAAACCTGTCATTTGCTGTTGATCGTTCAGGCTCAAAGATAATTTAAGACGATCCTTTTCAAACATCACTTTATAAATCGCTGTAGATTTACCTTTGTTCTCAATGAACTCAATATTTTGAATAGATCCTAGCTGCTTTTTGATATCTTCAGATACTTTTTTTAGCACGGTAACAGGAAAAGCTTCTTGCATTTTAGGAGAAAAACGTTGATACATTTCTTCATATGCAGCCGCGTTAAAGTCTTGATGAAACTGTGTGATTACTTTTTTTTCTAGATCAGTTTGTGAAAAAACTTGCCCCATCGTACATAATGCTGCAAGTAACACTGCCATTTTTTTCATGCTGTTGCTCTTTGTTCTAGTATTTATCTTTACATAACATAAACTATCATAATTGTTTAAATATTAAACATACTTTCATGCATGAATTTCCATTATATACGACTGATTTTAATTAAAATTCATGAATTAATTTCAGCACTTATGATTGTTTATACAGAATCTAGACTGTTCAAACAACATCACTCGTCAGCTCTAAAAATTCTGTTAAATTAATTATTTTTAACTGTATATTTATTATGCAAACAATGCTTCAGTAACCTTTTTGTTAAACCCCATAGGCATAGTTCATGCATTGATTTAGAATCTAATGTGTAAAAAATGCTGATGTACATTAGAAAAATAAATTATTCACTGGAATGCTGTGAATTCAAGGAGATCATCATGCTACGTTACCAGTATCATTGTGCCTGCTGTGAAAAAGTAGTCGACTCTACAGAAAAATCATGCTCAAACTGCGGCTCACATCATATTCGCAGCCCTTTTGGTTTCTGGGTTTTGTGTCTAATCGCCTGTCTCGTTACAGCAATTGTGTTTAAAGTGGTGCATTTGTATGTGCAGTCACAACAAGAAGTTCCCGTACAACACTCTATACTGGACGTTTTAAAAGAAGAAGAT
Source organism: Acinetobacter lwoffii (assembly GCF_049367455.1). Taxonomy (GTDB): domain Bacteria; phylum Pseudomonadota; class Gammaproteobacteria; order Pseudomonadales; family Moraxellaceae; genus Acinetobacter; species Acinetobacter lwoffii_W. The sequence goes on along the minus strand of NZ_JBMPXW010000001.1, from coordinate 2,675,886 downwards.
AAAGGACTTCGCTAATTTCTTTACCTCACAGCAAAGACCTGTTGGTTCAAACAGGTCTTTTTATTAATCTTGAATAGTTCAAATAGCTAGGCGGAAAATAGCCTCATCAAATCCAGATTTGATTTACAATAGTTGTGGATTTGAATGAGAGATGTGCCATGGTTCAGTTAATTAAAAAAGGTGGATTACGCGAACGTGCCAACCGTAGTCGCAGTTATCAAGGCTCTGAAAATACTGAAACCACCTTAAAGCCTAATCGTTATCAAACGGCGGTTAAAACACCAGACCATTTACCCTCTCCTGCCCCGACCTCACCAATATCTCCAGCATTAAATGAAGATATACCACTTAATTCATTAGAATAAGTGCGTCATACCATAACCACAATGCAAATAGCAGAAATAGTCCGCCTGAAATCATATCAATATAACTCCCCAAACGCTGGTACAAGGTTTTAATTTTTGGTTGGGAAATCAACAGCATCAATAAAGCAAAGGTGATAAAGGTCTGCAAAGGAATAATCACTGCGAGCTGTGTTTTCAAATAATCTGAAGCAGATGAACTTAAGGCCAGTGAAAATACGCTACTAAAATAGATCAGTGTTTTTGGATTAGAAAGATTGGTCCATAAGCCCAACATAAAATAGTTTTTAGCTTGCACCTGTCCATTCGTATCGTCGTCGGTCTGATGTCTATTTTTAAAGCTATGCACACCACCCTTTAACATGGCCCATCCCATCTTCGCCAGGAACATGCCACCCAAAAGCATTAAGGCGTGCTGGATCCATGGAAACTGGCCAATTAACACAGTAAAACCCGCAAGTGTCAGTACTACCCAAACCACGATACCGGCAGAGATCCCTGCAATAATTTTCAGGGCATTCTGGCGTGTGGTGGATGCAGCACTTTTGGCAATAAGTAAGATATCGGGGCCGGGACTGAGTTGAGCAACAAAATGCAGGAGACAGATCGTAAAAAGCAGAGACATTAAAATAAGGTAAATTTATAAAAATATATTATAACGTTTGTTCAAAGAGATTAGAAAGCTCCAATAAAAAACCGAATCATCAGATTCGGCTTAAATAGAATTTTTTAAATAAAACATTTATTTTGGATTGATATCTTTCATTTCAATTTTTTTCGCCTCAGGTCTCACTTCACGTGCTTCACCATCAATAATGTTGGAATCACCGCGACCTGATTGCTGATTTTGCATATCCTGCATTTGACGCATCATCTCGGCAAATGGGTTCTGGCCTTGTGCACCACCCATATCGCCCATCATGCCACCCATCATTTTTTCCATCATGAGTTGCTGACGTTTCATCATCGCTTTCATTATAGCAGCCTTAAAAACCTGCTGAACCGCTGGAATGAGCATCAATACTGCCAATACGTCGGTAATCAATCCAGGAATAAGCAGAAAGAAACCTGCCAGAATTTTAGGTAAATTTCCTGTTAATGCAGGATCTGCACTCATCTGCCCCATCTGCATTTGCTGCATTTGCTGCATTTGTGGCATTACACCGGCCGAGTATTTACGGATCAGATTCATACCAATAAAAAATGCGGCCACAAACCAGAAAAATACGTACCACATGCTCCCGACGAGGTCACCCACGCCAATCCAGACAAATACTTCTAGGATTAAGCCTGCAAGGATAATAAGAAATAATTTCATGAAAATTAATCTAATCTCAGTAAAATAAATAATAGGATGCTGGAATCAACTGCTTCATCAGGATCAAGCTTTTTTGATACGCTTATGTAACAATATGGGCATTATTCTATTTTTAAAGTGCGGGCATGTCATTAATTATTGGGATTGACCCCGGTTCTCGTTTAACCGGTTACGGAATTATCGAAAAAGACGGCTCCAAACTGACTTTTGTTGATGCCGGCACCATCAGAACAGAAACGACAGAAATGCCTGAACGTTTAAAACGGATCTTTGCCGGCGTGGAGCGCATTGTAAAATTTTATGGTCCCACTGAAGCTGCGGTAGAACAGGTCTTTATGGCACAAAATCCGGATTCTGCCTTAAAACTCGGTCAGGCCCGTGGTGCTGCTGTTGCGGCACTGGTCAATCTGGATTTGAAAGTCGCTGAATATACTGCGCGCCAGATCAAGCAGTCGGTAGTGGGTTATGGCGCTGCCGATAAAGAACAGGTGCAGATGATGGTAATGAATATTCTAAAACTCAGCATCAAACCGCAGCAGGATGCCGCCGATGCTTTAGCTGCTGCTATTTGTCATGCCCACGCCTCAGGCAGTATGAGTAAAATGGCGGTATTGAATGCGTTGGGTGGTATGGCACGCGGCCGGAGTCGCGTCAGTAGCCGTCGTCGATAAGGTTTAACGCAATATTATAAAGTCTTGAGCATCTAGCTCAGATTCCAGATACTCTTGAATAACCGCTTGTACGATTGCACGAGCAGGCCCTTTCCAACTTCGTGTAATCATTTCCTGAAGTTGGGAGTCTGTTCCAGCAATAACGGCCTCCACCTCACCTGTGCTCAAGTTCTTCACATATCCTTTCAGTCCAAGCGCCTGAGCCTGCTCGGCAAACCAGTAACGGTATCCGACTCCTTGAACTTGGCCTGAAATATTCAGTTTGATGACTGGCACACTATTCTCCTTAGCGATTCACGACCTGATAAATCGCATGTTTCATATCCTGTGCCTGCAAGCCACGTTCGCCATTTTTGGCCAGTTCATCACCTGCAAGTGCATGCAGCGTCACAATTTCATGCAAATAAATTTTTTGCGCAAATTGCGCCTTTAGACTGGCAATCATGCCGGCCAGCACATCCCCCATTCCGCCAGTTCCCATACCGGCATTCCCGGCATTGCAGATGTAAAGCCTTTCTTCCAGAATCAGGCTGCCTGAACCTTTTAGCACCCACTGTCCCTGATATTTTTGTTGCAGGGCATGAATGGCTGCAATCCGATCCATTTCAACTTCCGCAGTGCTACATGCTAGCAAAGTTGCAGCTTCTCCTGGATGTGGTGTGGCATAAGTCTGGGAATTCAAAACTTGAGGCTGCTTGGCCAGAAACCATAAGGCATCCGCATCCAAAACAACCTCCAGATCAGATTGCTGAGTCAGCTCAAACCAAGCTGTATATTGTTGCTCTGACCAAGAATCACGACCTAATCCCATGCCAAAACAGACTGCATCGACCTGCTGAATCAGTGCTTGGCGTTGCTCCTGAGTTAAAAGATTGATATCACGCAGCATGATATTCGGTGCACGTGACAAAATCGCAGTATGGTGTTTTGCATCACAGACGATCGTCACTTTACCTGCTCCGGCAGCAAATGCTGCCTCTGCTGCCATGATCACTGCCCCCCCCATATCGGCATGACCACCTACAACCAAGACATGACCATAACTGCCTTTATGACCAAAGGCTTCACGCTTCGGCAATTGAATCTGATGTGATGAAAGACAAGCAATTGGTTGAAGCTCAGTATCTGTCGGGATAGCAGAAATCAGTTCGATCTTGCCCGCATATTCTTTGCCTTGTCCGGTAAACAGTCCTGCCTTAAGCCCTAAGCCCGTGAAAGTATAGTCAGCTTTGATCGCAACAGGCAAAGGCTGGCCGGTATTGGCATCCAGTCCACTCGGAATATCGATCGAGATTTTGAGCCCATTTTGCCGGTTAATGCCGTGAATAACATTTTGCCAGTCAGAAGCCAGCTGACGGTTTAGACCAATTCCGAATAAGGCATCGATATAGACCTCATATTCGGATTGAAAATCAAAATGCGAATAAAACTGCACACCAACCCGCTGGGCTTCCAGCACAGCCGATGCCAAATCTTTAGAATTACCTAACTCAGCCGCATAAATATGAGCTTGAAAACCAGCCTGTTTTAAATATTTAGCCACCAGATAACCATCGCCGGCATTATTACCCTGACCACAACAGACCGCGATTTTTTTTATTTTTTGCTGGGAAAATAAAGTGATCAGCCGCTGGCTAATCCCCCAGGCAACTTGTTGCATTAAACCGTAGGAACTATTTTGCTGATGAAACCAGCGCTGCTCCCATGCTTGTAGATCGCGGCTATGGTAAACTTGTTGCTGCATTTCTTATTCCCTGTCTTTGGTTTATGACAACTCCCGATTCTCACGCGCAAATTCAAGTTTATCAACAAGATCCAGCTGAGCTAAAAGCATGGATTAAAGCACAGGCTTTAGAATTGGGTTTTTCTGATTGTGTCATTGCCAAACCGGATGCTCAAGCAGAATTAGCACGCTTACAGGAATATCTGGATCGTGGTTATCATGGTGACATGAAGTTTCTGGAAGAGAATTTGGAAAAACGTGCCAATCCCACTTTGCTAGTTCCCGGCACACGCAGCATTATCTGTGTGCGTATGGATTATCTGGTCGAGGTACCAGAACCACGTTATATCTCTTATGCACCCAACTCTGCCATTATCGCGCGTTATGCCCGTGGCCGAGATTATCACAAAACCATGCGGGGTCGCCTGAAAACTCTGGCGACAAAAATCCGGGGAAAAATCGGAGATTTTGAATCACGCCCATTTGCCGATTCTGCGCCAATTTTTGAAAAATCGCTGGCTGAAAGTGCCGGCATGGGCTGGACAGGTAAACACACCCTGCTGATTCATAAAACATCAGGCTCATTCTTTGTGCTGGGTGAACTGTTTACTTCACTGGAACTGCCCTTTGATGAACCCGCGACCAAACATTGTGGCTCCTGTACTGCGTGTATCGACATCTGTCCGACTCAAGCCATTGTCGAGCCTTATATGTTAGATGCTCGCCGCTGTATCGCCTATCTGACCATCGAATATAAAGGCATTATTCCAGAAGATTTGCGACGCGGAATTGGTAACCGGGTTTTTGGTTGTGACGATTGCCAGCTGATATGTCCATGGAACAGTTTTGCCCAAGTGACCTCGATAGAGGATTTTCATCCGCGGCATGGACTGGATCAAGTGAGTTTACTGGATTTATGGCAATGGGATGAAGCCACCTTTTTAAGTGCGACTGAAGGCAGTCCGATGCGTCGTACGGGTTATCAAAGCTTTATGCGCAATATCGCCATTGGTTTGGGCAATGCACCCTTTGATGGGCAGATTATTCCGGCCCTTCAGCAACAGCGTGATCAGCATGATGAAATTGTGCAGGTACATATCGATTGGGCCATTCAAGAACAACTGGCAAAATCCAGCTAATTTTCTCTCACTATTAAAATATATTTCAACTTTACCTAGATTCACAGTTTCACTTAAAAGCCTTACACATCCGTGTTTCAGACTATGGCATAAATAAAAATAGTCAGAAATGAAGTGGAGGAAAGATGATGTCATCAAAAAATCCAAATCAAGAACTGCTTGAGCAGCTTCAGCATGACCAGCAGAAGCAACAACAGCAGCAGCCGCAACATGGCCCGATTAATTCCCCAAAAAACAATCAGCATGAACAGGATCAGCGCGTGTTTAACAAGCAGCACCGTAGTGATCTGCATGGCCAGGATATTCATGGAAATCACAGTAATAAATAATCTGGCAACTGAAAAACAAAGCTCACCTCGTGTGGGCTTTGTCATTTATATAAGGTCATATTTTGCTAGTGAAGCAAAAGCTTATTTTTATTAAGATGAACCGAATGATAAATAAGCATAGATAGGGAAAGAGATGAACAGTAGTGATGCGGTACGTAATGATTGGTCACGTGAAGAAATACAAGCACTTTATCAGCAGCCTTTAATGGATTTAGTATTTCAGGCGCAACAGGTTCATCGTGAACATTTCACTGCGAATACCGTTCAGGTGAGTACCCTGCTCTCGATTAAAACCGGTAAATGTCCTGAAGACTGTAAATACTGTTCACAATCAGCGCATTATGATTCCAAACTGGAAGCTGAAAAACGTATTGCTGTGGATAAAGTGATTCAGGAAGCCAAACAGGCGCTGGCCTCAGGAAGTTCACGCTTCTGTATGGGGGCTGCATGGCGCAACCCGCATGAACGCGATATGCCTTATGTGCTGGAAATGGTACGTGAAGTTAAAGCACTCGGTCTGGAAACCTGCATGACACTGGGGATGCTAAATGGATCGCAAGCTGAACGCTTGAAAGATGCAGGACTGGATTATTACAACCATAATCTGGACACTTCTCGTGAATACTATTCACATATCATCAGCACGCGTAGCTTTGATGATCGTCTGGATACTCTGGATCATGTGCGTCAGGCTGGTATGAAAGTTTGTAGCGGCGGTATTGTGGGTCTGGGTGAAAGCCGTGATGACCGGATTGGTTTATTGTATGAACTTGCAACTTTGGCGATTCATCCGGAATCTGTGCCGATTAATATGTTGGTGCCGATTGAAGGCACACCGATGGCAGATGTAGAAAAATTGGATGTGATTGAATGGATTCGGACCATTGCCGTGGCACGCTTGCTAATGCCTAAAAGTTATATTCGCCTTTCTGCCGGCCGCGAATCCTTAAGCGATTCGGATCAGGCTTTGGCGTTTATGGCCGGTGCCAATTCTATTTTTTCTGGTGAAAAACTGCTGACGACCCCTAATACATCCCAAGGCCGGGATCAGCAACTTTTTGCAAAATTAGGTTTAGTTGCAGAACAGCCAAAACCGAGTGTTCGCAGTCTGGCTACAGATGCAATGGCAAGTTAATCACTGTTTAAGTTGATGAACTCGCAGAAAAGTTATGTGCAGTAATTAAAATGCCATAACGGGCATTCAGATAATCTCCGACTCGGATTTGATCTACTCCATTGGCATGATGCACCATCAGCGCTTGCGTGACTGCATCATAACTAAAGGAGTCATAACTATCTTGATGCAGGCTGAGCCAGTGCAGCGTATCTGCCAGCTTGCTGTCTACGATATAGGTATCTGCATGAAAATCTTTACTCATATGCCTGTTCATCGTGATGAAATTTCCCTTTAATTTTAACGGAAATTAGCCCATAACAAGCATAAAAAAAGTGAGCCATTGCTCACTTTTCTTGCAAAAACTTTAGTCCTTATTCGTACCGCACTTACGACACTCCCTGTGTTCCCCGATCTCTTGCATTTGCTCATACTCATAAATATGCAAACAAAACAATTTTCTTAAAAGCTGAAGCATCATTGAAACTCCTGTTTAATCATTTTTTTAATACGCTTCTTAAGATATTCCGTCCTGAAACATCATGATTTTTGACTAAAAAATCATCTCATATTAATTAGCATAATTTTTTCAGTTGTAAAATGCATTTCATCTACTTTTCACTTTTTTTGCAGATATTCTTTGAACTACATCACAATTATTTCATAAATATGAACTTTTTTTTTGATTAAAGAGGATGTTTATGGAATTTAGATAACAAAAGTAATATCTGAGGGAGATGCTTTTTTATTAAGCTGGTAACGAAGAATCTTTATTGAAAGGCAAACTAGAAAAGTTCATTATCAGTGGAGGCAACCCATTTTAAGTCCTTCGAGATAAGAACGACGATCAATTAAGTGAATTGCTTACTTCAGATTTCATAATATCCAAAAACAAAAAACCCCTTATGATTAATGCACGTAAGGGGTTGTTTTATATGGTGGGCCCAGACGGACAACAACCCTCTCCTACCCTATTGTTTTTATTACACTAATTAATATTAAAAAATTACGGGATACAAGCTAGGATACATGATTCAAGTGTTGCTTTTTTGACCTGTTGAACTTTTTTCACCACCGAACTCCCCTACCACATCACCGTGTTTACTGGATTTTTACAATACAAAGCTTCTTGGTGAAAGAAGAGCCGACATCAATATAATGGCAATTATCAATTTTAGTATGTTCTTTTACAATTGTGTGGCCTAGATAAATTTCATCAATATTTTCCACAGTATCATAATGTTCTGAATGATTACGGATACGTCCTCTCCCCCAAAGTGCATTGCTATAAGCAGAAGTTACACCAGAGATCTTATAGTCGCCTTGACTAATATCTTGCTTAAAGGCATTCCAATTATGTATGTCAATGTCTGCGTGCACCACACCAATCTTTTTATGTTCCAATTGAACTTCTATGACTAAAGGCAACTGCTTAAAAAGCTCAATAATTTCTAGCCGCTGTGTTTGAGATAACTGATAAAACCATTCACCTCCATTACGTGCATGAATATCTTTTATTTTAGGATCATGAGGTGACTTGATACACATTTCTTCATGATTACCACGCACCGTATAGAACCAAGGTTGGTCTAGTAATGAAATACACGCTAAGTTTTCTTCACCTCGATCTACAAGATCACCCGTACAAATAAGCACATCATTCTGAAAATCAAAATGATTTTTTTGGAGTTCTTGCATCAAAAGGCTATAACAGCCATGCAAATCACCAACCACATATATATGATCCGTTTGATTTGTATTGATTGTCAAAATAGGAGAATAATTCATTGACTTAAATGATCACCCTTAATTTCAATATGATTACCGACTTAACAGCTTCCCAATCATTAGTACTCGATCAAAGCTATACACATGCGCAAAAGGACTTTCTACACAACGTCCAACTAACGGCAAATTATGATCAGGCTGACCAGTTCTAAGTATAACTTCTGCTGAACAAATCGGACATATCCCTCTAAACCGAGTTACACGTGTTAATTTATTACGCTCTCTATCACGATACATCTCAATATCAGCATGATCTTCATTAAGTGAAATAAAAGTCATAGGTGCCTTAATGACACGATGCTCTGGTAAATTCCATAACGGAATGTACCAATATTTGAATGATAGGTAAGAAAATCCAATTAGACAGACTATAAGCAACAAATCAAGAGTCGTGAAATTTTGTCCTTCACGTACTAAAACTAATGAAAATGCACAAACATATATAGCCCATGAAATAAAACTGCCAAAAAGAACGATTAACATAAACAGTCCTCTTATACTTTTATTTTTCATTTCACCATTTTTAAAAATAAATCGGTAAAACCAGGACAATTTAATTTCTGAAGGATCTACCCGTTCATAAGAAATTTCATCTTCATCAAGCTTTTGATCCTCTTCATTTTGGATCTGAGCATATTCTGTAATATCTAACCAATAACGGCGCTCATTCCCTTTTCCTCCAATTGTATCGTTGGTTTTTACAACTGGAATATAACCAATCTCTTCAAATTTTTTAGTATGTTTTGTGATGACACGATCAATGTATGCACTTAATTTTTTGTCACTCATCCACTTCCCTAGATCTTTAGAATCCATCGATACAACAGATTGCTGACCATCAAGAATAAGTTTTAGTTGATACCTGGTATACGTTATTGGTTCTTCATTTTGAGCATTTAAAGCATCAATCGATGCGCTACAGATTACTTTTAAGCAATCGTATGCCCTGTTATCTGCTAAGTCCTTCTTTAAAATCCCATCTAACACAATAAAAACTTTTAATTTTAATTCAGACACTTAAACCCCCATTTTACCCGTATTTCCCCTTTATACGGTGTTTGGACAATTAGATCACAAGCATAGTGAATGAGTAAATCAACTTCCTAAAGGATTTTAATCATGACGATGTATATTGCATTAAACGAAAATAATAAATTGGTTAATATTAAGCAGGTTGAACGTGGGCTCGCATGCCAATGCACTTGCTTTGAATGTGGTGAAGCTGTTATCGCTCGTAAAGGTGAGATTAAGGAACATCATTTTGCTCATGCAAGTAATAAAGTAAGCTGTACGATTAACCCTGAATCCGTACTACATAAATATGCCAAAGAGGTTATTGTTGAATCTATGGGACTTATGCTTCCTGCTCTACCTGACTCAGATAGTGAAGCTGCATGGTGGACCTTCGAAAAATTATTACCTGAATTTTCTCTCGGTTTAATTCGCCCTGACCTTATTGGTTATTTTGATGGCGAACCTATTTTAATTGAGATCGCAGTCACTCATTTTATTGATGCTGAAAAACTAAAACGCATTGAGGTTTTTAAATCAAAATGTATTGAAGTCGATTTATCATCACTTCTTAGAAATGATATTGCAATTCCAAGTACAGAAGCCAAACAGCAAATCCTCGAGAATCTAGACAATAGAAAATGGATTTACCCACTTCCGCAAGAACAATCCACTCAGCAACAAATAGCTTCTACTTCCTTCAAAGTAACCACCACACTACCAGTAACGCCTGAACTACAGAACACCAGTCCGAATTGGCAGGACTATAAATTTAAAGTTAAAGTTAAAGGCATGCACCTTAATGTTCGCCATTTTGCGAGTGGTATGATTTCAGTAAATAGTGCATACAACCCTGCAATCACTGCGATGCTAAAAGAATGGAAACGTGAAGGACGCGGTTCATACAATCCTACATATAAATCTTGGAACTACTGGCTCCCATTCTCGGAACAGGTTTTACAAAGACTCAAAGAACTCAATGAATAAAGGCATATTACCCATAAATACTTGCCTAATCACGACAAATGATAAGTACTTAAATTGGGACCTATCTAGCTAAAAAGTAGCTTTAAGTCCCAAATATGGTACTAACCTCACAAGATAAAAGACTAAATAATTTTGAAGTTTTTTGGATCATCTACATTGAAAGGTACTACACGTAGTTTTGCACTAGAGGGAAGCCTAAACTTAAAGTCATCCAATGGCTGCGTGAACTTGTCCTTCCGATATGGATAGACAAGTACAACATCACTGTCATGCTTGAGGTAATAGTGGCTATAAGCAAACATTTGCTGAATATCACTGTCTTTCAAACCATAACGCCCAGCTCGATCACTTTGATCAATCAACTTCCACTTGGTATCCATCACAATCGGTTTTGCATTCAGACATTCAATGAAAATATCAGGCTTAAGCTTAAAAATACGACGTTCTTGATGCTGACAAATATGCTCCGTCGCATACTGTGTCTTCACAGTATATTCGGGTAAGTTACGGCGTAGATGATAAGCAACATAGTGCTCAAATAGCTTCTCCATTGGGAAGAGTAAACTCATGCCACGCCACTCCCCCTGAGTAGATACAGGCATATATTCACCTAAGATTAACTCCGTCCAAGGTTTAATCTCAGCATACAAAGCGAGTAAACGTCCTGACTGCCATTGTCTAAAATCCTGCTTAATCTTTTGGCTTCGAGGGATCTCATTGGTCATGAGTCTCAGCTCTTGCGCCAATTTCCAATTACTTGCGTCTTTGCTCTTTTTACACACCACTTCTAAGGCTGTACGTATCAATCTATTTTCAGGTCGATTCACCTCATAAACATCATGCTCAATCGGAAAGATATGTTTCTTTGTAAGTGGCTGACGCATATATTTCACATGCTGTAATTGTCCACGTAAAAACTTTTGTTCCTCTTGCACACGGTTATAATCAAAACGTAAACCACGTTGTACCAAACGCTCAAACGACGCAAGGAACTGCGTCATAATCCATTCATGCAAAGATTGTTTAAAGCGGTTTAAATTGGCACTTCCTGCTTCTCTATATGGTAAATGTAGTGAAACACTCAGCATTTTCTGAAGCAGTTTACGTTCTTGCTGAATAATATCTTGATCATCACTGCCATTAAGCTCCACATGTTTAGGGAGGATTTCAATCCGTGTACCACATGGGGTTTCTATCACTCCCACATATTGATCAAGCTTAAGCTTTCTTCGCCCTGCCAACTCAAATACTTTCGCACCGTGCTTTGAAAATGATGCTGAGAGCTCACATAGATGCTCAAATGCTTTCCCAGATATATAAGCATGGTCTAAAGTTGGATCAGGACAGCCTTCATAAGCAACGCTAATGAAGGCATATTCTCGGACGGTAAAATCAGGCATCACGATCCCCAATTAGTGCTTAATAATCTTAGTAAAGCTCTCTATTGAATTAAATACATCATCGACGACTTCCCATGTTTTCTGCTCCTCAAAATAGCTCTCCGATTCATGTGCTACATTTGGGAATAATACTGATTTATCTATACCATTAGATCGCAGCATGCCATTTGCATTGAGCACCATATTGATCTTAGACCAATCATCAAAGAAATACTCTTGAAGCTGAGGAATGATTTTTTGCTTAAATATTTGCGCTAAGTTAGTAAGAGATGGATCTTTCTGCAAAGTCATAAAGTTGGCATGCCCAATACAGTGATCTCGGTCTAATAACACCTCAATACGCTGATTGATGACTTCTAATAACTTTCTAATATCCAAACCCTTAACCTCAACGCCAGTTAGAAGCTCAGGCTTTGGTGGCATTTCGATAAAAGTAAAGCGACGGCGCAAGGCAATATCTAAACCTGTTAAAGATCGGTCAGACGAATTCATGGTACCAATAATGTAAACATTATCAGGTACAGAGAAGTCATCTTTAGAATATGGAAGTGTCACCGACAATGCTTCGTCTGCGCCTTGACGTTTTGAATCTTCAATTAGCGTAATCAATTCACCAAAGATACGGGAAATGTTACCTCGGTTGATTTCATCAATGATGAGTACATAAGGTTTTACTTTTTCAATAGAATTTACATATTCAACTTCTGAACGTAATGAATTAGCGATAGCCCATTCATAACTTTTTTGATCCACAATAATGTCACTTTGTGTCTTCAAATAGTTACGAATATGCCTAATAGATAAAGTGATATTACTTCCTGTAGATGTACAAGCAAATAACGTACCTGCTGAATTACTTGATACTTTAATTTCCGCACCACGTTTAGTATGAAAAATCATTTCCTCTGTTTTAGCCTGAGTAATGAGTTTATCAATTGCACTATTGATACTGGCTTCAATCGGTGCTGATACATTATTTTGCTTAGCATCAGTTTCTATTTGGGCATCTTCACAAATCTCTTTAAATACGCCTGCTTTTACATCATAGCTTAACTGCTCATTATCATCCGTTTCAGCACGAATCCCTTCCACAAAATCTTCATAACTAAAACTTTGATGGAAAGTGACAAACTTAATTTGACCTTGTTCTTTGTACTGATCAAAACGTAATTTTAGCGCCGTGCGATCTTCTTGTTCTAAAACTTCGAGAGGTTTGTTTTCAATAATGGATAAGGCATGGTTAATCGTATGGTAAGTTTTACCTGTACCCGCTGCACCAAATAAAATACGGTTTAGGGGCTGTTTTATCTGTTCTGATGGATTCATATCGGTCTCTATCATCTCGATATTGTTATAGTTTTCCGGCCAATAACCCACAAAAGGATCTCGATCAGTTTCCATTTTGTTCAAGGACATGCTTTTGAGTTCTTCTAATTTGGAGGCCGTTAATCGAATTGTTCCTAACTCATCTATTGAAAACTCTGATTCATTTTCATTTGGAATATAGAATGTGCCATTTTGATCGAAACCAACAGCAGCCACATAGCTCACTGTACTATTTCGCCCATTGAATTTATTGTTTGTGCCGAATCTAACCGGAGGCCGCTCTGAAGGTGCAACCCACCAATCCATAGGTGTTTCATGGATATATCTTGCCAACTCGAGAAAAAGCTTTCGATGCTCAGTATTTTGTTCAATGTGATTAAAATTCGGAACATTTTTAAACTGCTTCAGAATAAATTCATCCGTTAGCTTTTCTTTTCTACTCTCTGATCGTTTTTTATAGAGGTTTTCAAGTTCAGTTAAATCCTGAGTATGGCCTAAAAAGATACAGTCTTGGACATCTTTTCTTTTTATACGGGTGATTGTTTGGCGATAAGTATAAAAGTAAATTATTTTTTCAGGTTCAAATTGTTGCTCCCATTCGACTTCTAAGGTACGTCCATCATTTAAGTTTTTCTTTACGGTACCAATGGCTTTGACTTTCATGCAGCTTACAAGACAACCGTAATTATTAAATGGCATATTATATTTTTGGCCATAAATTGCTTTTATTGCAATTCGATCCCCTGCTTGAATAGCATTTACGCGATCCAGATATTTATCTGTATAGCCATTCTGCCAAATGCCTTTTTCAATAAATTCCGCCGTCTGATCTTCGCCATCCCAATCTGCTCCTGCAACCCAAAAATCCATCATTTTCCCCAAACTAAAAATCTATTTCTTTACGCTTTAATAAATGATTTCACTCGGTTTTAACTTCCTCCAAGCCTTAGCAAGGCTATACGGACAATCTGTAAAAACTTTAAAGTTCTCTTAGAACAGCAACCCATCATTGGTATTTTTAATCGTAAACTGTTCAATCAACGTGACAAATTCTTCTTCAGGTGAAATCACTTCTTACATCCTTCATAATGGTGAATCATATAAAGCAATCGCCCTAAAAGTTACTGGATGGGTATACATTCAGTGAAGTTATTGCTGATTTTAACTGTTGCATGCGTTACCCGAACCTGTGTTCCTTTAACTTCTTAAATCCTTTTCCTTACTCACCAACACATCATAAATGATATGCGCAAACTGCCTCATCTTTGCAGGATCGCTCATGAGCTGTGTCATTTGCTCCGTATGAGCTTCATTACTATCCAATACGGCGTCATCCAATGCTGTATCAAACTCACCGAGCATCGCCTGCTCACGCGTGTTGTTCTGAATCTGCTTCATCATCCGTACGTTCTCAGACATCTTATCTGCCACGGTATGAACATAATTAATCATATCTTTATCGGTCAGCTTATCCGTGATAAAGATCTCATTCACACGGCTTAAAATCACCGACAGGAAGTCTTCTTTCTTGTCTTTCGCCTTGGCTGTACCCAAATCATTCCCAGGCTCCAATTTATGCTCAGTACTGTCTGCTTTAAGCTGAATATCCTGCTGACGAAGCTTAGACAAGCGGTAATGGCTCATTGCTACATTACTCAGATCAATTTCATCTTCGTCCGCAGCTTGTTCACGCAGCATCGGGCGTAAGTTACGCGCAAAAAGACTGAGCTTCTCAAGTTCTTGATCATCATATTCCACGATTTGAGACATAAATTCATAGAAACGGGTGAAACTGCCTAAATCCTTTTTGAAGATTTCCAGAGCATCACGCGCTTTCTTCGCTTCTGCAAACTCATTTTCAGCATTGGCAATCAGTACGGCGTCACCTGTCTGTTTACAGCGTTCTAAACGGTTCTTGGTGACATCATAATCATTGATGGCTTGTTTATAGCGATGCTGCCAACGTTGTAAAGCGGGCTTACAGATGTTAGCGAGTGCTGCACTGGATTTATTTTTGCTGTAGAAGGCCTCAACGAACTGTTCTACCTCAGTCCAGAGGAAAATGCCTGAGGCTTTCAGCTTTTCAAACAGATCATAAACCTGATCAGGATTGGATACATCCGCCAGTTCCGCCGTTTGATAATATGGCTGGAAAGCATCCAGAATGTCTTGTGGATCGTTAAAGAAATCCAGAACAAAGGTGCCTGACTCCGCTTTACCCGGATAAGTCCGGTTTAAGCGCGATAAGGTCTGTACACACTCCACCCCACCCAATTTCTTATCCACGTACATGGCACACAGTTTCGGCTGATCAAAGCCGGTCTGGAACTTATTTGCCACAATCATCACCTGAAAGTCATCGCTATCGAATGCCTTACGCATCTCACGACCTTTCATATTCGGGTTCATATTGCTTTCGGTAAATTTTTGACCTAACAGATGGCTACTGTCTGCATCATTGGCATTAAATTCTACATCGCCTGAGAATGCCACCATGGCTTGAATGTTGGCATAGTTCTGTTCAGCAATGTATTTATCAAAGGCCTGTTTATAACGCACCGCTTCTTTACGAGAACTGGTCACCACCATGGCTTTGGCTTGTCCACCGAGTAAGCCCATAATATTTTTCTTGAAATGCTCAATGATGATATTCACTTTTTGCGAGATATTATGATCGTGTAAGCGTACCCACTGATTCAGCCTGGTCTTGGCTTTCTTGGCATCGACCTGAGCGTCTTTTTCTTCGATCTTCTGCTTGAGCTTGTAGATGACTTTATAGTTGGTGTAATTCTTCAGTACATCCAAAATAAATCCTTCTTCAATCGCTTGGCGCATCGAATAGACGTGATATGCCACAGGAATATTGGTTTTAGACGGCGGCATGCTTGGATCGGGCAAGCGTCCAAACAGTTGTAAGGTTTTATCCTTTGGGGTTGCGGTAAAGGCATAGAAGCTTAGGTTTGCACTGCCCTTACGTGATGCCATCACCGCATCGAGTACATCTTCCGAAGAAAGCTGCTCATCTTCTTCACGCTCTTCAATCATCAAAGTTTCTTTGAGCTGACGCGCCGTGGAACCGCTTTGCGATGAATGGGCTTCATCGGCAATGACGGCGTATTTACGTTCTTTTAAACTGGTGCTGTTTTCAATGGCACGCAGTACGAACGGGAAAGTCTGAATGGTGACGATGATAATCGGCTGCGCCATTTCCAAGGCTTTTGCCAGTTTCTCGGATTTAGAGCCATCACCTTCTTTATTGTTAATCCGACCCACGACGCCATCGGCATGTTCAAACTGATAGATCGTATCCTGAAGCTGTGCATCCAAGATGGTTCGGTCTGTCACCACAATCACAGAATCAAACATCTTTTTATTATTGGCATCGTAGAGACTGGAAAGCTGATGCGCCGTCCATGCAATCGAGTTGGATTTACCCGAACCGGCACTGTGCTGAATCAGGTATTTTTGCCCTGTGCCTTCTGCCAATGAATCTTGAACTAGGTTATTCACCACTTTCCATTGGTGATAACGAGGGAAGATCAGACTTTCCTTTTTGTATTTGCGCCCTTCCCAGTCTTCCTTTTCTTCAATCTGTAAATGAATGAAGTTACCCAAAATATTCAGCAAGCTATCAGGTGTTAAGACTTCATTCCATAAATAGCCTGTGGCATATTCGTTGACATCTTCAGGGACATCATTGCCTGCACCTTGGGCTGAAGTACCTTTGTTAAATGGCAGGAAGTAGGTGCTATCACCACTCAAATGCGTCGCCATGTAGACTTCATACTGGCTTACCGCAAAATGCACCAATGCACCGCGTTTAAACATCAGCAACGGTTCAGGCTTATTGGTTTCAGGGTCTTTGGGCAGTCGGGTTTTTCGGTACTGTGTCATGGCATTTTGCACAGCCTGTTTAAACTCGGACTTGAGTTCCAGAGTTGCCACAGGAAAGCCATTGATAAACAGGACCAGGTCAATCCGCCATTTTTTGGCTTGTTTGCCAGTTGCCTCTAATTCGGCTTTGGATGTATATGGGCTATACACCAGTTCAGGCACGACACGGCAGATATTTTGCTGATAACGTTGATTCAGTTCGGGATTTAGACCATGTTCAGGTTTAAACTGACAGAATGAAAAGCGTGTACCACGGGTCTTGATGCCATGGCGGAGTATGCCCAATGTGCCATAACTACGGGATTCAACATCGGTGGCATTGATATCGGCTTTTTTAAGCTGAGCCACGACGGTATCTAAAAAATGGCGTTCGGTATCATTGGGGAAGATGTTTTTAAATTTCTGCCACTCGACCTGTTGGGTCTTTTGTACAAAGTCGAGTACATCTTGCTCATACAGGGCTTTTTCACAATTGTAGCCCTGCCCAGAACCCACAATCCAGCCATGTGATTGCATTTGTGCAATGATATCTTGCTGGAAGATGGTTTCTAAAGTTGCATCCGATCTCATGTTTCCCCAACCCTCTCGATACTCAAATTTCTTTATTACTGTTCTATTTGCCAAATAGGATGGCTTTGCCAATCTTCAGGGAAGCCCATCGCTGTTTTTGATATGTTGTGATGTGTCAAAAGCAGATCAATCAGACGTTTACGCCATGTATGCTGCGGGGCGATTTTGTCCATGAAATAGAGTAGAAATACCAGACTGTTATAAATTTTTCGCTCTGCCGAGTTACTAGGTTCAAAATTGCATTGCACCCGAAGCCCCATCGGCTTACTGCGTGGCTTGGCGATGGTTTTGGTAAATTTGCGGTTCCATAGTCTTGAATGATGAGCACAGGTATTTCTTAAGTAGACAAAATGCTGCAATAAGCCTTCAAACTGTGTTTCATCGCAATCAAAATGACTGGAAATGGCTTTACGTGTCTGAATCGGTGCCAGGAGCTGATACCATTTGGACAGTTGACCAAAACTCATGACTTCGCAGGTGGCCCAAATCGGTGGCAATTCGGGATCATCATAGGTACGTTTATAGTGTTCGATAAAGACTTCGTCTGCTCGATCTACTTCGCCTGCAATTGATTCTAATAATTTGTGCCATCTAAAGGCGGGTTTAAAGTATTGCCCTTGCAGATAGGCATGACAACCATGCCGATGTGCCAATTCATAGGCAAAACGGGTCCGAACGGCAACTTCCAGACGTTCTATGGCATCCAGGATGAGTAGCCTTAATTCACGATCAAAAACATATAACTCTAAAACCTGTTCAAAACTGGTCTCTGGTTTAAAGCAATGTGGTGAATGGGTGTATTCAAACGGAAGCCAATAGGCACCTAAGCGATAATAATTGATTTGCTCTAGGTAAAATTGTGCCTGTTGTTCATTGGCAAATTGCATACCACGCGCTTTTAATAGCTCAATTTGTTCAGCAAAGGTTTTGGCAGGCTTGTTAAAAGATTTCATAACTGGCTTGCCCTGATTGTTATATTTTTTAGGGCTCCAGAAACAAGTAACCCGACAGTTTGAGGATGCAATTGCTTGCCTAGCCTTGTCGGGTGTTGTTGAGCATATAGTGAATCATTGCAATTATTTATGCAATGATTTTTTGTATCTGCTTGAGTCCACATTTGTTTGAGGCAACTGAGAATATTCATAGGCTTAACTCCGTTTTAGCCTCATTGGGGTGTTGCCAGTTGCGTACGTCGATTTTGCCTGTGACCGCAGAGGAAATAAGGGCTGTACGGCGTTCTTGCATTAATTGAATTTGTTTCACAGCAAAATTAATCAACGAATCATATTTTTCAATTTTTTGGTCTAACTCTTTTAAGATACATTCTTGTTCTTCGATTGGAGGAATAACAATCACATAATTACGAATATCATCTACATTTATTCGCTTAAAAGTAGAACCTACCATTGCCGAATTAAGTTGAATCTTAATAATTTCAGATTTGAGAAAATGCAAAAGATATTCTGATGAAAGTTTTTGAATAATATGAATTAAGCAAACATCCTGCCCAAGCGCAAATTTTGGTAATTCAGCATGAACTAACGATGCCTCTCCAACAGTTGCATTACGTGTATAGATAATATCACCTACTTGCGGTTTACGATTACCATCAATTAATTCTTGGTAATACTTTTCATTGGTCAATTTTGCATTCGATAAATTAACCTTCCAACCTTTTACTTCACCGATACTAGCTAAGGGAATACCTTCATCAAAAAATTCAGCAGTAATGTGTTTACAGTCTACAACATTAACAAAGTGTTTTAATTTAGATACCGTCCAATGCTCAGGCACTTGCCCTAACCATTCCACACCTGAATCCTTCATCGTTACATCAGGATTTAAACCTTTGGTGACTGCATGGCTAATCACCGCTTGACGCTTTTCTTTCAGCAGTTCAATCAGCTTTTCTTGTTTGGTAATTAAGGTATCAATTTTTGTGGTTTCATGGTCGAGGAAGTTGGCGATTCTTTGCTGTTCATCAACATTACATAGTGGAAGAGGAATTCCACCAAATTGTTCATATGATATTGACTTACCATCTCTTAAACTGTCAGTTGTTGATTGCAAGGCTGCAATATATGGTGCACTTTTAAATAGATATTTGAAGTATGAATAACTTATTGTCTTCTTGTTTTGCAGAACCGTATATGCTGGTGAAACACATCCAGTATATTGACTATACTCAATCCCGCCCTCGAAGCTACGCAAACTAATGACAAAATTGTTTTCATCTACATGCCTAAAAGAATCCGTTCCTTTTAGAGCCAACATTACTTTGGAATCATTTAATTCCATCATAAGTTTTTGTGGGATGACTCCATATTTTTGACTTGCAGCCAATTGCTGATCTGTTTCGAAAGCTGATTTTCTAACAGAAGCAAAAATTCTTTTCCCTGAAAAATAGTTCCAATGACTAGGTATTTTACCCAACCACTCAACACCTGAATCTTTATATTCAGCATATTTCTGATACTTCGACATTAAGAATGCACCTCTTGAAGAAGTGCCATAATTTCACGGCTGACCGCATCCAAATCCGTATCAATCTCGCTTAAGTCACGTGGCGGCTCATACACATAAAAATGACGGTTAAACGGAATCTCATAACCGACAATGCCAATCTCGCCATCCTGAGCATCACGCTTATCGGCATTGATCCACGCATCAGGCACATGCGGTTGCACTTCACGCTTAAAGTAAGACTCGATTAAATCTGTGGTGCTTTGGCTTGGGTCAAGCGCAATGTTCTCCGCATCACGCAAATCACCATCCTGCACAAACTCAACCACTTTACCTTTATAGCTAAACTGACCATAAAGCGGATTTTCAGCGCCTTTCACCACTTTATTGACGACTGGCTCAGCATCGGCATTCTTCCAGGTGATCGCATCTAAGAATTGTTTCTTCTCTTTAGTTTCCAGTTTCACATTGGTAACTTTTAAAGCTTGCTTGAGTACATCATCAAAGGCATTAAAATCATCAAACTGCGCCGTACCAATCTTGGCTTGTAAACATTTCGCTTTGTTTAATAAGTTACGCTGTTCTAACCACAGTTTTGGCTCAAGCACCGTCTTGATATCTTTTTCTTTCAGCTCGCTAAATTCAGCTTTAATCAGCGCACGGATTTCCACATCAAACTCATCAAGCTGACCATAAGTGTCTTCTGTCCAGTCCGTAGCGTATTGCGCATACACTTTTTGCATCACCGCATTAAATGGCTTCGGTGCAAAACGTAACGATGCGACGGCGTCGTCACTCACCTGAGCAGATAAACGTAAAGGACGTTCAATAGTCACACGGCGGTAACCAAACTCGTAACTGTTAAAGATTTTGCTAGAAAAGGTTTTAGCAGCTTCATTTTTAGGATTAGCCGATTGACGACCACGATTAGATTTAACCTCTGCGGGTTTATCCAGTTCACGTGCATCCGTCACTTCAAAGTCACCATAACTGCGGGTAATCATTGCGATATCATCTTCGCCCATTTCATTACGCTTAGAGCCAAGCGACTTACGCATTTTGCTGTACAGGTTACTACCATCAATCAGCTGTACTTTGCCCTTACGTTGAGTCTCTTTTTTATTGCTGAGTACCCAAACATACGTCGCAATACCGGTGTTATAGAACATATCGGTGGGTAGCGCGATAATCGCTTCCAACAAATCTGCTTCTAAAATATAACGGCGGATTTCACTTTCACCACTGCCCGCACTACCTGTAAACAACGGCGAACCATTCAAAATAATACCAATACGACTGCCTTGCGCCGTGCTGTCGTCTTTATTACGCATCTTGCTAATCAGATGCATCAGGAACAGCAATGAACCATCAGATACACGTGGCAAGCCTGCACCAAAACGACCTTCAAAGCCTTTTTGCTCATGCTCGTCTTTAATATCTGATTCGATCTTCTTCCAGTCCACCCCAAATGGCGGATTCGATAGCATGTAGTCAAACTTCTCATACGCCAACTGGTCATTGGATAGCGTATTACCCAATTTGATATTACGCACGTCCTGACCTTTAATCAGCATGTCTGCTTTACAGATCGCATAAGACTCAGGGTTTAACTCCTGACCAAAAACCCGCATCACAGCATCAGGATTATGCTCATAGACATATTCAGAACCTGAGGATAAAAATCCACCCGTACCCGCCGTCGGGTCATAAATTGTGCGGATGATACCGTCACCATTCAGAACGTCATCATCCTTGCTGAATACTAGGCCTGTAGTTAAACGAACGATGTCACGCGGGGTAAAATGTTCCCCTGCGGTTTCATTTGAACCTTCGGCAAAACGGCGGATCAGTTCTTCAAACACCAAGCCCATTTCATGGTTAGATATATTTTTTGGACTGAGATCAATTTTAGGGTCTGAAAAATATTGAACGACTTTATAAAGCAAGTTGGCATCATCCAGGAGACCAATAAATTCGTCGAACTTGAAGTGTTCAAAGATTTCACGTGCGTCTTTGGAGAAGTTTTGAATATAAGTATTGAGGTTTGAACGAATATCTTTTTGACCCAGGCTGCCTAAATCCAGCTCGGAGGTATTAAAAAATGACAGGCCATTGGTTGCCTTCAGCAGCATTTTTTCTTTGGCTTCTTCTGGCAGTGGCATGAGTTTCACTTTTTCATTGGCTGCCAATACATCTGCCTTACTGGCTTCAAGTACACACTCTAAACGGCGCAACAGCGTAAACGGTAAAATCACACGACCATATTGCGATTGTTTGAAGTCTCCACGCAGTAAATCTGCCACCGACCAGATAAAAGCTGCTACTTGTGAAAAATTATTATTTGTCATTAAAAAATACCGCTAGCGCTCAGGCTATAAAAACTTGAAATTTATAGTGATGATTGTGCCTGATTAACAACATGTTTTGCTAGAGATAGACTGTACAAAAGAATATTAATTAGTATGCCTATGAGTTTTTTAAGTATTATTGAAAATAAAGAAATTTTTAGCTTTATGCTCAATAATGAGCAATGGGACAGATTGAAGGTTGATATAAAATACACCGATCATTAAAAGTTTGTTCTAGTAAGCCCTTCACGTCTGTCCATACCATTTTGGTACTCCCTCAAACCTATCAAGCTCTTTATCGTGAAGGTATATCACCAATCTAATTCTGGCTTTGCGGTCTTTATAACCAGTTTTTGAGTTCGTTTATTATTACCTGAGGCTTTTTTGCGAACTTTACCTTTGAGCTTAAGCAACAGTATCGGTGAAAATGATACTTCAGGTATCAATTGATCTAGATTACCCAACATATTGAGCGCACCTAAAATAGCGATCAGCTCTACTAGTCGAACGTCGCCTTTCTCCGCATTAAGGACAGCTCTCCGACTAATCCAAGCTTTATTAGCAATCTCCGCTTGTGTCATATCTTGATTCAATCGGATGCGTTTTAGGCGCTCACCTATTACTGACGCAATATATATCGGACTATCATTTTCGGAATAATTCATTATTTATTATCCTCATCTAGCTATGTGTTGTGCCGCCGTCATATAAAAATCTAGTCAAAATACCAAAATCTTTAGATCCAAATATGGCACAGCTCTCATGTTAGTTGCCAGTTCTTTGTTAATATCTATGCCTAACTAAATGCGCATTTACCCTAGCTAAAACTGAACATAATGAACGTCCCATCATCAGTTTCCGATGGACTCAATCTTGGCCGCTCTTCCGTATAAATAAAATAAGAAAAATACAAAACACAGTTAAACCAGTCACATTCAAAAACAAAGAATCAATAACTTAAATAAAAAAATCTATCTAAGCAAACCCTTAGCCTAGTTTAAAAAGAATTCAAATTCATCAAAAACCACTCACATTTATAACCATTTTCTTGATCTTTTTTTTGAAATTAACTTTTTAAGCATGTCTCTATATACATTAAAAAAATAAGGAGTGAACCGTACCAGGTTTGTCGGAGAGTCAATATTCTGAGAGACTATCCCGATGACAAAACCAAACTATACCCCCGAAATTAGAGAAAGAGCGGTTCAATTATTGATTGAATCTGAAAAAGATTATCCTTCTACTTGGGCTGCAATCACAGCAATTGCGCCTAAGATTGGTTGTACTCCTGAAACACTTCGTGCCTGGCATCAAAAATACTTAGATCAACAAAATCCCGCCAAAGTACAACAGGTATCTGACCAAGAAAAAATGAAGCAAATGGAACGTGAAATTAAAGAATTAAAACGTGCCAATGAAATTCTACGTAAAGCAGCCGCTTTTTTCGCCCAGGCGGAGCTCGACCGCCCACACAAATAATGGTGGATTTTATCCTTAACAATAAAGATCGATATGGTGTTGAGGCGATTTGTAGGATTTTACCGATCGCTGCTTCAACCTATTACCGGACTTTAGATCTCACAGTAAATCCAGAACATCGAGCGAAACGAGATTTACATGACTTGCAGCATGCTGAGGAGATTAAGCGAATTTGGAAAGAAAGTTCAGGTCGGTATGGTGTGCGTAAGGTCTGGCAACAACTGAAACGTGAAGGCTATGTGATTGCACGTTGTACAGTTGCTCGATTGATGCAAAAGCTAGGTATACAAGGTGTTTGGCGTGGTAAGAATAAACAAACCACCCGTAACCGAGATGACCAAAAACGGGCAGATGATTTAGTGAAACGTAATTTTAATGCTGATCATCCAAACCAACTATGGGTGGGTGACTTTACGTATATTCAAACTCATTCAGGCTGGGTATATACCGCATTTGTTAATGACGTGTTCTCACGAGCAATTGTTGGATGGAAAGTATCTACACGGATGAATACAGATATGGTACTCGATGCATTGGAGCAAGCATTGCACGATCGAGGCATGCCAAAGAATGTGATTCATCATTCCGATAGAGGTGTTCAATATCTTTCTATTCGCTATACCAATCGTTTAGAAGCTGCAAATTTACGAGCATCAGTCGGTACAACTGGTGATTCATACGATAATGCTCTGGCTGAAACGGTGAATGGCTTATACAAAACAGAGGTGATTGAATATCTAAAAGCAGATTGGCAAGGTTTAGCAGATGTACAACTTGCGACACTAAACTGGGTAGATTGGTTCAATAAAAAGCGTGTACACAGTGCACTGGGTTATGTATCGCCTTTTGAGTTTGAAGCAATGTACTATGATAAGATTAACCCGTTAGGTCAGGTGGCCTAACTTAAATAAAAAAGTCTCCGACAAACCCGGTACGGTTCAAGGGGATATGCATAACGGTACTTGGATTGACCAAGGTAATAGAAGCTACATCGTCGAACTTGGCTTTCTTTGAGTTTGCGAGATAGTTCTTGATTTCAACTACACGAGATTCTGGAACACGCAAAACTTTTGTAGGTTCATCATAAAGAGCTTTACGTCCTGCCCCTTCTCTACTTCCACCATACTGGTTTACCATCTATGTCTCTCCCTGTATAAACTTGATATTGTAACAAAATCAAGTTTATTAATTAGAAGAAGCTAAGACAATGAAATTACGATAAATGGTTAGTCACTTTTATATTAGTATTTCTGCGAAATCAATCTCTAAAAATATAAGGGAAACTATTTCCCTTATATTTCAACCAATCGTGAGAATCAGGTTATCTTATATCCCTAGACCACATATCTTTTACTTAATCCCCATTCTGCCAATATCCGTCTATATGTCGTTGAAGATTTGTCTGCTGCAAAGTGCGCCTCCATTGAAACATCTAATGGAAGTTCTTCCGGTTTTTGACTCTCAACAATATCCTGATCCTCTGCAAAAATTTGTGCATTGAAGTCATATACAGCCTGTAGGTCACCCGTCGTATCAAAATTACGTGTCAACGGAACAAATAGCCTGGTTTGATTATGCGAAACAGGACAACAAGCATTCAAAATTTTTAAAATCCCATTGTTAGGAAAATAGACAGTAAGTGTTGCCGAGAATGGAGGATATACATCAAATTCTCGTTTCCATAAGAAATTCTCTGGCTCTAAATGTCTCAAACTATGAGGAAAGTTACTTACTGTAGAGATATAAATCGTTTTAAGTCCATAATCTGTTCTTTCAGTTTCATATTTTGGCACTACTGGATTATCACGATCAGCGAATGCCTTGTTATGCACCCAGGCAAAATGTGCCACATCGATAAAACCTTCAAGCTGACGACCACTAGAACCTGCTATATCAACAAATGGTGGGAGTATTGATTGATGTTCATCTGAATCCCAAGTTTCAAGAACTGGAAAATTAGCTTCACTTTCATCACGGCTAAATAAGCTGGTCCAAACTAGTCCATATTTCTCAACTACAGGGAATTTAGTTAAGGTGAACCGATCTGAAATTTGGGTAAGTTCTGGTTGAGCAGGGATTTTTACGCACTTACCTTGTGCGTTATAGTTGAGCCCATGATAGGGACAAACAATATTTTCACCTTCTACCCATCCTTTACTTAATGGCACTCCTCGATGTGGACAGATATCTCTTACCAGATGAATTTCTCCACTTTCAGTTTTATAAATAGCCATTTTGACATCAAGAAGCTGAACTTGCTGCGGTTGAGTCGTTACATCCTGGATTTGAACTACCGGATACCAATGCTGCGCTAGAATATTCCAGTCATTTGGGTCAAATTGACTACATTGTGGCTGAGTGAATAAATTGAGAACTGGTATTGCATTCATTTTAGCGCTGCCCCTCTTATAAGTTATTGATTAATTCAAACTTCTTAGCATTGCTGCATCATGACTTTTTCTTTTCTATCTGTCTATTAAAGACTTTAGGAATGGTATTTCTAATTTTTAGAACACTTTTCTTATTATTGTTCTTCTTATCTAAACTTAACGAATAACTAGCATTTTATAACTCATCACAATTCTTAATTGATGCTGAATTACTTGGACTCCTATTACTACTCTGACTTTATTTAGTGTTGCCTTTTTGGCAACGAGTTGAGCGAGATTCTCTGCTATGCACGGAATTAAATTGTCATTAAGTTGATAACAACAAAGTTCAAAGAGCCACAAAAATGTTGACATACACACCACCTTCTACGGCTAAAAGTATTCCAGTAATCGACTTAAGCGACAGTTTTTCCGATAACCTGGAAAACCGGAAATCTGTTGCGTGGGAAATCCATAAAGCATGCAGAACAACAGGTTTCTTCTATATTAAAAATCATGGTATCGCTTCTGAAGTTCTCCAAAAACAATTAGACATTGCAAAACAGTTTTTTGACCTTCCGATTGAAAAGAAACTAGAAGTTGATTTCAAAAACTCCAAATGCCTTCGTGGTTATGAACCAATGGCAGCTCAAACACTTGATGAAGGCTCTCCTCCTGACTTAAAAGAAGGGTTCATGTCAGGGAAAAATCTAGATTCAAGTCACCCATATGTCCAAAAAAGCTATCCACAACATGGGCAGAATCAGTGGCCTGAAGATCTTCCTGAAATGAAGACCCAGACCGAAACCTATATTCAACAGACTTTAAAACTGGGTAAGCATCTAGCTGGCCTATTGGCACTTTCTCTTGGGCTTGAAGAAAACTACTTCGAGGCAGGCTATGATGAAACTGTCATTATTACCCGTATGCTTCACTATCCTCCTCAATCTGAAAAAATTGTAAACAATCAGCTAGGGTGCGGTGCGCACACTGATTGGGGGTTACTGACGCTCTTATTGCAAGATGAAGTAGGTGGACTAGAAGTACGCAATAGTGAGGGTGAATGGATACGTGCACCTCACATACCAGATACTTTTATCGTAAACCTCGGTGATTTAGTCCAATTCATGACTAATGGACTCTACCTCTCAAATATGCACCGTGTTTTCAATAGTAAAGCAGGTGTCTCACGTTATTCGGTTCCAACCTTCTTTGACTTGGATTACGAATACAAAATCAAAACGCTGCAAAATTTAGGTGATCAATTTAAGGCTGAACCTAAAGAAATGACTGTAGGTGAGTACCTAGCCTATATGTATCAAAAAACTTACGCATCGAAAAAAGAAGCCGTTTAATTTATTCAACAGTTGGTATCAAAATTATGAAAAAAATGTTTCCTCTAGGTTGTGCTGGTTTAGGCATTCAAAACTCATCAAAAGAACGACCAGTAAGCCTGAATGAGCCTACTATTCTCGAACAGTTCGAAATGCTAAAAGCTGCGGAGGTCTTTGATTTTCTGGATCGTATCCCTCTTGAAGATAGTCAAATAGATGCTTACATCAAGGCAAGTCAGAAAACAAATATCCCTATTTATTCTGGTTGTGGCTTATATGTCATTGGCAAGGATGAGGAAGCATTCAAACAGGATATTAATCGTAGTGCCGCTGTAGGGGCCAAATTCCACAACATGATGATTTGGGCAAAACATGCAGATGGTCATTATGTAACGAACGAAGAAGTTGCTAAAACTTATATCGATTTCTACACCTACGCTCAAAGTAAAGGAATAACGGTTACCTTAGAGTGCCACGTTGATAACTGGTCTGAAGATTATCGTCGAGTAATTCCGGTGGCAGATCTTATAGAAAAAGAAGGTGTGCCGTTTGAGTTTGCAATGGATTACAGCCATTGTATTTTTAAAATTGAAAATGAAATTGAGCTTGCTGTATCACAAATGCGTGATGATCCTGAAGCTATCAGAAAGTTAGATCCTTTTAATAATGATAGTTTTGCAGATGATTGGCTGAATCGAAATTTAGTTACATGGGGGCAGATCCGTCCTGCAGTCCCGAATAATCCAGTTAACTGGTTAGCATTTGAAACAGGACCATATAATGGCTTAGGAACAAATCGTCCTGGCCGAGGAATTCAGTATCCATTTAATCAACCTACGGAAGGTGAATGGCATACAGACTTCTGGCATGCATATAAGCTTGCACCAACCAAAGAAGTCATTCGTAAAATCATTGATAGCTACTTGAACAATCCAAATTCTAAAGTTCAACTTATGACTGTTGATAATATCAATTTAGAGTCGTATGGTTTAAATTGGAAATACAACATGTTTGCCGACAGTTGCAGTGTTGCCCATTATATTCGTGAGATTTATGAGGAGCGACTGGCAATATTTATGGCAAAACAAAATTCAACTGATACTCTTCAAAGAGAATCAGCATGAATAACCTACTTAATTTAAAAAATATTTTCGTAAATGCCAGTCTTTCTTTTAGGACTTTTACTCATCAGTGGGGCCAATCCAGCATTGGCCGCTGATCAAGCGGCTTTTGTCTATGTCGCTCATAAAAACGATTATGGTTGGTCTTATTCACACGATATAGGTCGTCTGAAAGCAGAAAAGTCCTTACAGGGTAAATTTAAGACCTCTTATATCGAGAATATTCTAGATAATGCCGACTCTGAACGTACATTTCGGAGACTCGCACAACAAGGAAATAAGGTTATATTTGCTACTACCTTCGGGTATATGAATGCCATTGAAAAGGTAGCTAAACAGTTCCCGAACACCATTTTTATGCATGCGAACGGATATAAAACTGCAAAAAATGTGGGAGTCTATGATATCCGAACCTATGAAGGCTCTTACTTGCAAGGGGTATTGGCAGGCTATAAGACTAAAAGTAATGTTTGGGTGTTGTAGCACCATTCCCAATTCCTGAAGTCATTAGAGACATCAATGCCTATACACTTGGGGCTCAATCTGTAAATCCAAAAATTAAGACCAAGATAGTCTGGATTAACACTTGGTTTGATTCAGGAAAAGAGCATGAGGCTGCACTTGCATTAATATCGCAAAATGCTGATATATTATCACAAGTCACCAACTCACCCGCTGTAGTTAAAGCTGCTCAGGAAAAAGGGAAATTTGGCTTTGGCTGGAACTCAGATATGAGTAAGTTTGCTCCTAAAGGTCACCTAGCTGCATCAGTGTTATATTGGGAAAAAATCTATACTCCTGTTTTGCAGCAAGTGCATAACAAAATATGGAAGTCGGGATCGACATGGTATGGTGTCAAGGAAGGTGCCATCGATATAGCAGGTTTTGGTCCAATGGTCTCTAACAATGAAAAAATGAAGGTTTTGGCAGTCCGAGATAAAATTCGTAACGGTCAATATATTGTGTTTAGTGGACCACTTTACAAACAAGATGGAACATTACTTTTGGGAAAAGGTAAACATCTCTCAAATACGCAATTGATGAGTATGAATTATTTCGTTAAAGGCGTGGATGCTGCTTATCCAAAATAAACAAAGCTAAGCCTTTATTGAGGGATTTCGATAAGGGCTTAGCTTTTTAGTTGTACTTTTCAGGTTATGTTTATTGTCCAGCTTCGCCTCTTTGTAGGATTTCATCTGTAATAAGCCTGGAGAGAGCGTCTGTTGCTGTAGAAAGATAATGACCTTTACGTGAATACAGACCTAAATCACAGTAGATACCATTGTTATCATTAAGCGGAATATAGCGAAGGCGATTATTAATTATTTCATTTTCCAACCCAAAGAATGTCTGAAAACCAATTCCCTTATTCCTGAGTATTAACTGTTTCATTAATTCCAAAGAACTCGTTTGCATTTTAAAATTTGGAATAGCATGTTGTGCACCCGCAAATAATGGCGCCAACTGTTGATAAATAGACAAATTAGGTTTTGGCATAATCACATCATAGTCGAGGCACTGATGGAATGACACCGTCTTTTGAGAAGCCAGCGGATGGTCAGTCGATACAATTGCACCTAATTTAAAATGGGATATTGCTATTTGGTGCAAATCATTATGCTTTGGCAAGGCAAAAGCCAAGCCTAGATCCACCCGATTTTCAATGATTTCATTAGGGATATCTTTTGAGCCTAAAATTGTAACCCCTACAGTTATATTAGGATATTTGACCTGGAATTTTTCAATAATCTCTGGCAGGAAATTAATCGCTAGTGTTTCAACACTCGCAATTTCAACATGACCTTTATAAAGCCCTTTCAGTGCATCCAATTCATTCTGCAATCGTTTAGTATCTCTCAGTACTAAACTGATATGTCTTGAAAACAACTCACCTGCATGAGTAAGCACCATACCCGAAGGCACCCGATTGAATAATGGTGCTCCAATTTCATCTTCGAGTTTTAAAATTTGCCTGTTTACAGCAGAAGATACGACATTTAATTGTCTGGCTGCTTCCCTGATTGAACCGCACCGGCGTACAGCATCAAAATAATGAATTGCTGCTGAGTGAAAGCGAAGACCACGTGTACTCATTTTAACATCACATCCTATTCCAATTTTAAAGCCCCAATCCATTTATAAATTTGAATGAGCTATTGAAATAGAAGCAAAAAACTTGCCATTAAGTAGCAGCCATTTTTTGGACCTAAAGCATTATTTTCAGTGCATCCCGTTGCTTTTTCAGCATCATCACTCATTTAAAAAAGTTTAAGCAATTGTTTTTATTTAATTAATTAAGAATAGCTCTCTTTTTGGCATCAGCTTGATCGATATTCATTGCTATGCGGTCTCATGATTATTTTATAAAAAAAAGAAAACATTATTTTTGAGAGATTGCTACATGACTGCGCTGGAAAACAATCAAAACATTACCTCTATACCCATCATCGATATTTCTGGACTTTTGGATAATGACATACAAACGCACCAAAACATTGCTTCAAATATTCGGAAAGCATGCTTAGATAAAGGTTTTTTTTACATTACGGGACATGGAGTTTCTAAAGCATTACAAGATAAGGTTTTTGAATATTCCAAATTATTTTTCAGTCTTCCCCTAGAACAGAAAATGCAATGGACCATCGAGCTTTCTGAAGCAAACCGAGGTTATGAACAATTAAGAGCACAAACCCTTGAACCTGATTCTCCACCTGATATCAAGGAAGGCTTTTATATCGGGAAGGAACGCTCAGCTTCAGATCCTGTTGTCATCCATAAAGCTTTTAACCAAGGCCCAAACCAATGGCCAGATATTGATGGATTCAAAGAGGTTATGGAGGAATACCAACTAGAAATGATCAAAGTCTCAGAAAGGCTCATGCATGCTATCGGTTCGTCACTAGGTCTGGAAGAAGATTATTTCTCAGAGTTCTGCAAGGATGCAGATTTAGTCACCTTGCGTTTATTGCACTATCCTCCACAACCCTCTAATGCTCAACCAAATGAAAAAGGATGCGGGGCACATACTGATTTTGGAGGGTTAACCCTATTACTTCAGGATCATAACCGCGGTTTACAAGTGTGGGATCAAACTCAAAACCAATGGATTTGGGCAGAGCCAATTGAAGATAGTTATGTCGTTAACCTAGGTGACCTAATCTCTATGTGGACGAACAATACATATAGATCCACCCTCCATCGCGTCATCAACATCTCAGGTGGGGAACGATATTCTGTTCCATTCTTCTACAGCGGTAATCACCAGTATCAGATTGAATGCATTCGAGAGTGTTTGGAGGAAAACTCAGAACCGCTATATCCACCAATCAGTGTTGAACAGCATTATCGTGACATGTTCAAAAAAACATATATCTAATAATAAGGAGTTTCCCATGAAAAAATTACCAGTTATCGACATTGCACCTCTTTATGACGTTAACCATCCTGATTATGCAGATATATGCAACCAAATTGACCAAGCATGTCGTGAATGGGGGTTCTTCTATATCAGTGGTTATAAACCGAATCACCTTGCAGAAGTTCAAAGTTTAGCTAAAGAGTTTTTTAGTAAACCACTGCTTGAAAAACTAGAAATAGACATCCAAAAACACAAAGCCTCTCACAGAGGATATGGTGCATTGGGTGTTGAACAACTTAATCCTGACCTGCCCAATGACTTTAAAGAAGTATATGACATGGGTGTTCACCTAGAAGCAGATCATCCTGATGTAATCAATAAAGAACCATTACGTGGTCCTAATGTATATCCGAATATCGAGAAATGGAAAACTGTAATGGATGGCTACTTTGAAGAGATGTTGGACTTAGGAAAAGTTCTTCTAAATGCCATGTCTCATGCCATTGGTCTTCCACAAAATTATTTTGATTACTGCCTACAAGAAAGTCTGTGTGCACTCCGCCTCATTCATTACCCACCTGCATTAGACAATACGCAATCAGAGAGTTTCAATGCTGGAGCACACACTGATTATGGCTGCGTGACTATTCTTGCTCAAGACGATGTAGGGGGATTGCAGGTTCAGGATGTGAATGGGAATTGGATCGATGCTCCGCCTATTCCTGATACTTATGTTATCAATATCGGCGACATGATGGCCCGTTGGTCCAATGACATCTACAAATCTACACCACATCGTGTTTCAAGTCCTAAAGGCAAACAACGTTTTTCTTTCCCATTCTTCATCCAGCCGAGCCCAAAAACTGTAATCCGTTGCCTGCCTAACTGTTACAGCGAATCCAATCCACCTAAATATTCACCAATTACTAGCATGGAATATCTACAGTCACGCTTTGATGCTACTTACAAACATCGTGCTGACGTTTAAATATCGGGGACATTCAAATGAAAAAAATTATCACTTCATTACTATTAAGTACCTGTGCAGTCAGCACTTACTCTTTTGCAGAAAAACCTTGGTTATATTGGCAATCCAATAGTATTTCTGCACTTTATGGTAAAGGTTTCGAAGTAGAGCCGGATACACATGAAACGATTACTTTTGAACATGCGAGCAGTTGGAGATGGGGAGATCTCTTTCTATTCGTCGACACTTATTGGTTTGACGGTAAAAGACTGCTTCCCAAGGACATAATGCTGTCTATACAGAAATAGCCCCACGCTTTTCAATAGGAAAACTAACCAATACGAATTTGAGCTTTGGGCCAGTGAAAGATGTCCTAATAGCTACGAGTTTTGACTTAAGTATTCAAGATCAGCCTGGCTATGACGATATGTGGACTTATTTAGTTGGTCCAGGTTTTGACCTAGATATCAAAGGCTTTGATTATTTCACCCTTAATTTTTACTATCGCATTCCAGACGATGGAAACACCCCAAGTGGACAATGGCAAATCACTCCTTCCTGGTCATATACCGTCCCATTTCTTAAATCATCAATCATTTTTGATGGATACATTGATTGGGTAGTCAATTCCAAAGGTAATAACTCTTCCGACTTTCACTTTAACCCACAAATCAAATATGACCTTAGCCCTCATCTAGGCTTAAGCCCAAAAAAATTAGCAGCAGGTATTGAATACGACTATTGGAAAAACAAATTCTTAATCGAAGACACTCCATATTTTAAAACTAATCAAAATGCTACTAGTTTCATCGTCAAATATACCTTTTAGGCTGAAGGAGAAAAACATATATGACTAACACAATCACAGCCAATAACTTAAAACCAAGCTCCATGATTTTTCTCAGTATCCAGCACGTCTTGGTAATGTATGCAGGTGCTGTTTCAATTCCCCTAATTGTTGGAGGAGCTTTAGGGTTAAGCACTGCAGAAATTGCTTTCTTAATTACTGCAGATCTATTTGTTTGTGGCATTGCCACCCTCATTCAAACTATTGGTTTTAAAAATGTAGGTATTCGCTTTCCCATTATGATGGGAGTTACCTTTACTGCAGTAGGCCCAATGATTGCAATTGGGACTAATCCAGATATGGGACTACTAAGTGTATTTGGGGCAATCATTATCGCAGGGATCTTTGGCTTCCTGATTTCACCATTTATTGGAAAGTTAATACGATTCTTCCCTCCTGTGGTGACAGGAACTCAAATTCTTGTGATTGGTCTATCTCTCATTGGTATAGAGGTGGTTCCACTTGTTTGAACAACTAAAAGCGTATTTATAAGTGATATTCCGCTCTAGTTAAGCCACCTTGTTTTGTTGGGGTAGCTGATCATAGTAAAACTCATTTGGTGTCATTTTGTCTAGACTCGAATGAGGTCGTTTCAGATTATAAAACTCAAAATATGCACTCAATTGCTTTTTCGCATCTGTGACACTGCTATAAGCTTTGAGATACACCTCTTCATATTTAACGCTCCGCCATAATCGTTCAACCATCACATTATCTACCCATCGACCTTTACCATCCATACTGATTTGAATGCCATTTGATTTCAATACATCAATAAATGCATCACTGGTGAACTGACTGCCTTGGTCTGTATTCAATATTTCAGGTGATCCATATTTTTCAATCGCTTCATTTAAAGCCGAAATACAAAAATCCACCTCCATACTAATCGATACCCTATGCGCAAGTACCTTGCGGCTATGCCAATCAATCACAGCACATAAATAAACAAAGCCTTTTGCCATAGGGATATACGTTATATCAGTAGACCACACTTGATTACTGCGCTGAATAGCCAATCCTTTGAGCAGATATGGATATTTACGGTGAGCTTGATTAGCCTGGCTTAAATTTGGTTTGCAATATAACGCCTGAATACCCATTTTCTTCATTAAAGTACGTGTATGACGTCGTCCTATATGATGCCCTTGACGATTCAACAAATCACGCATCATACGACTGCCTGCAAAAGGATATTGCATATGTAATTCATCAATACATCGCATCAGCTTCAGATCTGATGAGCTAACAGGTTTTGGGCGATAATAATAACAACCACGAGAGACTTTCAGTAACTTAGCTTGTTTAGATACTGAAATCTGAAGTGAGTGATCGATTAACTTTTGTGGTTGAAGCGGCCCAGTTTCTTCAACACACCTTCTAAAAAATCAATTTCTAATGCCTGCTCACCGATTTTTGCATGTAACTTTTTAAGATCAATGGGAGGTTCTGATGGAGCTTTTGATTGATCGAAAGCTTGTGAGGAAGCTGAGATCAATTGATTTTTCCAGTCAATAATTTGGTTTTGATGAACATCAAACTCAGAACTCAATTCAGCAAGTGTTTTTTCTGCTTTGATCGCAGCAAGTGCTACCTTAGCCTTAAAGTCGTTTGAATGATTTCTTCTTGGTCTACGTGCCATAAAATACTCCATATATTGATGTTTATAACATCATTTGAGGAGCAGAGTATCACTTATAGGAGTTGTTCAAATTTCCGGATCCATCTCTGTATTGCAGGCACATGGTCCGCTGGCGGATATGGGGTAAAAGACTTTGGAAATCCATTGTACTTATCTATCGCTGCCTGTGTTCTATTAAGCATTATTATCATCAGCCGTTATGTTAAAGGCTTTTTGGGCAACATTTCAGTTCTAATCGGGATGGGAATTGGTTATATCATCGCTGCATTTTCTGGCCTCATCTCTTTAGACAAGATAGATGAAAGCCCATGGTTAGGTTGGGTGATGCCATTTCACTTCGGTATTCCAGAGTTTAACTTTTGGGCTGTCTTGACTATGTGCGTAGTCATGCTGGTTATTTTCATTGAAACAGCTGGGATGTTCATGGCTGTAGGTGAAATTGTTGAAGAAGAGGTGGATCAGGAAAAATTGACTCGCGGTTTTAGAGCTGACAGCCTTGGCACAATGATTGGTGGGATTTTTAATATCTTCCCGTATACATCCTATGCTCAGAACATCGGTTTGCTAGCGATCACAGGTGTTAAGAATCGCAGTGTATGTGCTTTAGCTGGTGTGTTTTTAATCCTTTTAGGTCTATTTCCTAAAATAGCTTACTTTGTTGCGTCTATACCCTCATGTGTTCTAGGTGGAGCCGCATTGTTTATGTTTGGGATGGTGACATCTAATGGTATCAAAGTACTGCAGCGTGTCGACTTTCAAAATGTGAATAATCTCTACATCATTGCAGTCAGTGCCGGCATAGGTATGTTGCCTGTATTCTCACCTACTATTTTCTCACAACTACCATCTTATCTTTCACCTCTGTTAAACAGCCCAATTTTGCTAACGGCTTTTTGTGCTGTGATTTTGAATGCTGTTCTCAATCGAAAACAGCGGATATTGGATGAATAGTATCTTCAGAAATTGAAAGATGCATAAATATCAGATACACAGGGCTTTGTTGCACAAACCTAGCCTATAAGGTTTATTCAGTCCTATAATTTCAAAATGATCAAATCTTTATTTAGACTCTCTTTACGCATGGTCACAGGTTTTGTTCAAAGTCTGATTAAACTTTGTGGATTAAATTGGACCGCACCAGATTACAGTACGCTTTGTCGAAGACAAAAACATATTGATATTGCGATTAGCTATCAAAAAAGTAGTGATGGGCTACATCTACTCGTCGACTCAACTGGCTTAAAGTTTCTAGGTGAAGGTGAGTGGAAACGTAAGAAACATGGACCTGAATATCGTCGCCAATGGCGTAAGCTTCATATTGGCATCGATGCTGAAACCTTGCAAATACGTGCAGTACAGCTTACTACAAATAATGTGAGCGATTCGCAAGTACTCGGTGATTTACTTGCTCAAATTCCCTTAGATGAACGAATTGATTCGGTCTATACCGATGGTGCTTATGACACGAAGCACTGCAGACAAGTCATTCTAGATCGAGATGCACATGCGCTCATTCCGCCAAGAAAAAATGCAAAACCATGGAAAGATCAGAAATTGAGATCTTTAGAGCGGAATGAGTTACTGAAAACAGTTAAACGTTTAGGAAGAACGCTTTGGAAAAAATGGTCTGGTTATCATCGTCGAAGTTTAGTTGAAACCAAGATGCATTGCATCAAACTATTAGGTGATAAATTAACAGCAAGGAGTTTTTCTAGTCAGGTGAATGAGATTCATGCACGCATAGCCGTATTGAACAAATTTACAGAATTAGGTCGTCCTCATACCCAAGTTGTCACTTGAATTCTGTTCAAATGAGCAGAGTGTTATCTTTTAAATCTTTGTGCAACAAAGCCATTTTAAACTGTATAGCGTTTGCTCAATCCCCACTCTGCCAAAATTCGGCGGTAAGTGGTTGATGAACGATCTGCCTCAAAATGTGCCTCCATTGAAATATCTAAAGGAAGTTCTTCTGGTTTTTGGCTTTCCACCATGTCCTGATCTTCAGCGAAGATTTGTGCATTGAAATCATAAACTGCCTGTAAGTCTCCTGTAGTATCAAAGTTACGAGTTAAGGGAACGAATAATCGCGTTTTATTGTGCGAAACTGGACAGCACGCATTTAAAATTTTAAGTAAGCCATTTTCAGGAAAGTCGATAGTCAAAATAGCTGAAAATGGTGGATAGACATCGAAAGTACGTTTCCATAAAAAATCATCTGGTGCTAAATGTTGTAAGCCATGCGGATAGTTACTGACATCACTCACATACTCTGTATGTAAGCCATAATCCGTTCGAACGGTCGAATATTTTTGTACTTTAGGATTTTCACGATCAGCAAAACTTTGGTTATGTACCCATGCAAAGTGCGCAACATCAATAAAGCCTTCAAGCTGACGGCCACTTGATCCAGCAATATCGACAAATGGAGGGAGAATTGACTGATGTTCTTCACTGTCCCACGTGTCTAAATCTGGAAAATTGGCTTTCGATACATCGCGGTTAAATAAACTGGTCCAAATAAGTCCATATTTTTCTACAACTGGAAATTTGGTCAGTGAAAAACGATCTGAAATTTGTGTAAGTTCCGGCTGTGCAGGAATTTTTACACACTTTCCTTCATCGTTATAATGTAGGCCGTGGTATGGGCAAATAATTTCTTCGCCTTTCACCCAGCCTTTGGTTAATGGCACACCACGATGCGGGCAAATATCACGCACGAGATGAATTTTTCCACTTTCAGTTTTATACAATGCCATTTTCACATCAAGTAATTGTACTTGTTGCGGTTGTTCTGAAACGTCCTGTGTACGTGCAACTGGGTACCAATGCTGCGCTAAAATATTCCAATCGTTTGCATCAAATGAACTGCATTGTGGTTGGGTAAATAAATTCAGTACAGGAATCGCATTCATTTTTAAATCTCTACATTCGCATTATTTGCAGAACTTTTATGCCATGTAACTAGGGCTAATTCGTTCTTTTCTAAGTCAAAAATACGTTTGGATAGCATTTCTGTCTATTAGAATGATTTGCATACAATGTTCTGCTTTTTAGAACACAAAAGCAGAATGAATTGAAAAAATCAAAAGTTATGGCATGAAAATCGCTTAAGCATGGATAAGTACTTTGTAAACTGCCCGTGAGATTGAATAGCTGTATGTCGATTACCTTTTCCCGATTTTCTGAATATTTTATGGCTGTTGCCCGTACTGGCAGTTTACGTAAAGCCGCAGAACAGCTTTTTATTTCAGTCTCTGCAGTGCATCGGCAAATTGTTCTTGCTGAAGAAGAGTTAGGCGTTGCTTTATTTGAGCGTTTACCGCAGGGGCTGAAGCTAACGTTAGCAGGTGAATTACTTTATGCTGATTTGCTTAAATGGCAAAAAGAATATCAGCTGACTCGAATTCGATTTGATGAAATTCAAGGATTAAGTCGCGGCAATATTGAAATGGGTTTTATTTCTGCCCTAAATGATGGTTTTGTCGTGGATTGTATTCAACGCATGGCTGAAAGCTATCCATGGATTAATCTCAATATCAGTATGAATAGCAGTGAAGAAATATCGAGAAAAATCATTGATGCAGAATTAGATTTTGGCATTATCTTAAATCCTAAAAGTCACAATCAATTAGAAATCTTATCCTTTATTGAAATTCCTTTAGGCTATGTTTTATCACCACATCACACCTTAGCCGGCATGGATAAAATCTATTTATCTGACACTTTAAATGAGCGTCATATCATGCCAAGTGAGCCCTTAGTCATCAGTGATTATGTACATACACTCTATAAACATCACAAATTTAATCCTATACAAAAGATAGAATGTAATGACATTAGAATGATAACATCATTAATTCAACAACAATTAGGCATTGGCTTAATGTCATATATGGATGCATTACCACTTTTAAACTCAAAAAAGATCGTATTTAAGCCCATTCGTGAAAAAGGTATGCATCGTTTAACCATTGCACTGTGCGTCGCTTCAAAACGTCAAACATCTCGTCTTTCACAAATAATGGTAAATTTATTGGTCGAAAAAATGGAAGAAATCAAATTGCAATTAAAGCAACTTCCTTAAACATTTAATCCTTTGCTCTTCAATCTAATGTTTCTAAATAGCTAAAAAAAGCCAGTGTGAATATTCACACTGGCTGCTGAAAGCTAACCTTTTAGTTTTACATTTCTTTTTGTGTCTTACAGCTTAGTCGAGTGGATTACCGACAATGTTACTAATAATTCCCTTCATAATATGATTGCCTTGTTCTCTACGTAACTCTTCATACCACTCTCGGGTCACCGCTTCATCTTTCATATGTGTCACATCACAGCGCTTACGGGCACGAAGTACCAACTCATTGGCACGTTCATTACGCTTGTTCTGATAGCGACGTAAAGAATCTTGTAAACCTAAGGTATTAATTTGCAATGAACGTGCCAAATAGATAGCATCTTCCATCGCTTGGCAGCCGCCTTGACCAATATCAGGTGTTGTACTGTGCGCTGCATCACCTACAATCACCACTCGACCTTTGTAAAAATTGGCAAATGGTTCGATATCGTGAATTTCTACACGATTGGTCTTTTGCACATCGACTGCATCAATTAACTTTTGGACAGGCTCACACCATCCTTTAAAGTATTGTTTGAATAAAGCTTTGTATTGGCTACGATCATTTTCAAGACCAACAGCTAACGGCACATCAAAAAAGAAATAGAAACGATTATTCGCCACTGGCATCAGTGAAACACGTTTGCCTTCACCTACAAACGTTGTCCATTGATCTGCTGCGGCATAATCGTCTGAGACATCAACGAGACCATTCCAATTGACATAGCCTGCATAGCGTCGCTCAACTTGCTCACCTAAAACAT
This sequence comes from Acinetobacter lwoffii, assembly GCF_049367455.1. GTDB lineage: Bacteria > Pseudomonadota > Gammaproteobacteria > Pseudomonadales > Moraxellaceae > Acinetobacter > Acinetobacter lwoffii_W. The sequence continues at coordinate 2,635,448 of NZ_JBMPXW010000001.1, read as the reverse complement.
AGGCACGAGTAATTGAGTGTGTACCGTCTGCACCCACCAATAGATCAGATTCTATTTCGCTACCATCTGCAAATTGAATTTTTACACGCTCTCCTTCTTCAACAAAAGAAATCATTTTCTTAGCTAGATGAATATCTTCACGACCAAATTCATCCATTAACATATTCTGAAGTTCCGCACGTGATACCGGATATGGTCGTTGCCCGACTTCTTCAATCAATGGATAAAGGCTAAACTGGGTCATCACATCGCCCGTCAGACCATCAATATAAGCAAGGTTATCCATTTTGCCGCCAAGCTTTTCAACTTGCTCTGTCAAACCCAAATAATTTAGACATTTCACACCGTTAGACCATAACGAAATAGCAGCACCCACCGGTAAAATTTGTTCTGCCTGTTCATAGATGGTTACTTGGTGTCCGAATTTTTTTAGTGCGATGCCTGTAGTTAGACCCGCCATACCTGCACCAATAATTGTAATTTCCATCTATAATTCCCCTGTGTTTTATAAGTTTCTAAGTCATAAAATGCTAAAAGCGTGCCATTTTTTATAAAGCGCCCTGAAAAAAATCCAAAGTTGGCACACGCTGTGCATCTAAACGCGTGTAAATGCTTGTTTTTATCGTTTGTTAAATTTTTTGTAGCACGATAGCGCAAAGCATGAATTTTGAAAGAAAATAGCGAATGGATTTAATATATGGCGACTTTATTAGCACCCGATTTTGATATTCCTGCACAATTACAGACACTTACCAATTTGGCAGATGACCGTATTGGTGCAAAAATTATTGAATGTTCAGATGAATTTTTCGCAGAAGCAAAACGTATGCTTCAATTTGACGCGCCAATTTTTGTTGAAGATAAATTCGATGACCATGGTAAATGGATGGATGGTTGGGAAACGCGCCGTAAACGTCACACAGGTTATGACTGGGCAATTATTCAATTGGGCGTAGCTGGGCATATTAAGGCTTTAGATATTGACACTACCTTCTTCACTGGGAATTACCCTGCTTCAGCTTCAGTTGAAGCCTGCTACGCCCCTGATGGCGATCTTGCTCAAGCTGAATGGTTGAACATATTAGAGAACAACGTACTTGGCCCAAGTCAGCATCATGTTTTGCCGATTACAGCTGACCAAGTTTTTACTCATGTGCGTTTAAATATTTTTCCTGATGGTGGTGTTGCTCGTTTTAAAGTGTATGGTGAAGTGAGCGTTCAACAACAAGATCACACTGCAACAATTGATTTAGTTGCTTTAGAAAATGGTGGACGTGTAATTGCTTATAGCGATGCACATTTTGGTCATCCACGTAATCTGATTAACCCAGGTCGCGGAATTAATATGGGTGATGGTTGGGAAACCAAACGTCGTCGTGCACCGGGCTTTGATTGGTGTATTTTGGCTTTGGGTCAAACTGGTGCAATTGAAAAAATTGATATCGATACGGCACACTTTAAAGGCAACTTTCCAGCCCAAGTCTCTATTCAAGCCGTATATGTTAAAGATGCAACTGATCCACAATTAATTCCACAAAGTATGTTCTGGCCATTTTTGCTTGAAGCACAAGACATGCAAATGGATCATATTCATAGCTTTGTAAACGAAATTTTGCAACATGAAAAGATCTCGCATATTCGCATTAATATGATTCCAGATGGTGGTATCAGCCGTATTCGTTTGTGGGGTAAAACCAAAAGCTAAATTGAAAGCTTGAATACTTTCTACATCGAGAAGGATAAGTACTGTGGTTTTATCCTTCTTCTCCTACACTTGATATAGACAATAAAAGAATTACACATGGTTCAAACAATTCAGCTACAGCCCCTGAGCATTGAAAACTTTGCCCCTTTTGGTGAGGTGATTTGCTGCGGAGGACAGGATTTTTTTCATATCAATGATGCACATACCGAGCGTTATCATGCCCTTGTAACCATTGAAATCTTCGGTGAAGCACATGCAGGTATTAGTATTTTTCGTAATATTAAACAGACAGAAATTCCTTTTTCGGTTTCGATGCTTGAGCGACATCCGAATGGCTCACAAGCTTTTATCCCGATGCAAGGTCAGGCTTTTTTAATTGTGGTGGCACCTGCATTGGATGATCAAACGCCTGATATTTCAAAACTCTGTGCTTTTATTTCAGATGGTACACAAGGTGTTAACTACCATGCAGGTACATGGCATCACCCTCTATTAACTTTAGAGGCGCCAAGTAACTTTGCCGTGGTTGATCGTATTGGTATTGGACATAATTGTGATGTTTATCAGTTTAATGAAGTACTCAATATCGTGGCATAAATTTAAACTATCATTGAAATTGAAACCTCAATTTAAAATTGTCTCAGAAATTAAAAGCCCCATCCGTGGGGCTTTTAAGTCTTGTGCAGTATGTTGTGTAACGATGTACGGTTTTAACGAATCAATTAGAAGTGATATTTCACTAGCGCACTGACGTTATTTTCATCTTTACCTTTAATATTATATTTATTATTCCAAACTGAATGCTCAACGCCTACATACAGGCGTGTATCTGGGGAAATATGTTGCCCCACATTCCATTTATATTGACTGGTCCAGTTCATCTCACTGGCTGAGCCTTTTTCCGCAGTTGACCAATCCAGAAAAGCATCTGCTAAGAAAGATTCTGAGCCAATTTTAAAAGGTATGGCATAGGTAAGCGTCATTTGATAGTCATCAGATTTAGTATCATTATTCACTTTATATAAATTTAATTTTGCATATTGAAAATATGGCACATCAAAGTCTAAGCCAATACCATAGAGAAAATTATCCAGTTGCTACCCGCTTCCCAAGTGGTTGCAAGCAATACATCTTTTACAGGGCCAAATTTAAGTTCTTTACCCGTTACATCGCCTAAACTCAATCGTGGTGATGCTTCAAAATAGGTTTGATCGCCCCTGACGTCATTATGTGTACGGTCGGCAAAAATGAAGAAATCACCATATTTAAGCTTTGACGCGTATTCAAATGTCACAGTGGTTTGTTTGTCTTCTTTTGCAATGAGCTGATAGTCGGTGCCATATAGACCGGTAATGCTGAAGTCTTGCCAGATTGGGGCTGCAAAGATAGAGTTGGCTGAAATAGTGCATAGAATTGCAGCTGAAAGAGGCATAAATTTCATTAAATTGTTTTTCCTAGCGATAAATACGTTTTGAGTAATTTATTTAGCAAAAACAAAGCCAATATTAGATTTTTTAATAAAAAAAGCCCACATTAATGTGAGCTTTTTTTATTTATTTTGAATAGCTTAGTGATGACTATCTATAACAATATTGCTGGTTTTATTCACTTCTTTACTTTTAAAAAAGTTTAGATGGTTAAACACAATATTTAATACGATGGCCATGAGGCACGTTGAACTAATACCTGAATGGAACAGGGTTTGTACCCATTTTGGGAAGTTCGCATAGAATGAGTGATCAATAATTGGAATCATACCTGCGGCAATTGCTGTAGCAACAATGATTAGGTTCTTTTGCTCACTATAATCAATTTTAGCTAAAGTACGAATACCACTTGCAGCCACTGTACCAAACAATACCAAACCTGCGCCACCCAATACCGGTACAGGAATTGCAGCAATCAAACGGCCCATAATTGGTAAAATACCCAATACAACTAAAATTAAGCCACCCGCTGCAACAACAAAACGGCTTTTTACACCAGTAATCGCGACCAAGCCTACATTTTGTGCAAAGGCACTTTGCATGAATGAGCCAAATATTGGTGCTGCCGCACTTGAAAGCATATCGGCACGTAGCCCATTGGTAATACGTTCAGCGTCGACTTTGGTACCGACAATTTCACCAACAGCGATAATATCAGCTGTAGTTTCAGTCATAATCACCAATGTCACAATTAGCATGGCAATAATGGCACTCAGTTCAAATGTTGGCATACCAAAGGCAAAGAAACTTGGGAATTGAATCCAATTGCCATTTGCGACTTTTGAGAAATCGCCAAAGCCCATCGCATATGCCAGCACTGTACCTAGCACAATTGCTAATAAGATGGATAAACGACGAATTGTAGCGTTTCGAGTAATATTCAGCACAATGACAATGGCTAAAGTTAGAAAAGCCAAACTAATATTTTCAGCACTGCCCCAATCAGGCGCTTTGCTATTTCCACCCATCATCCAACGTACTGCGACAGGTAGCAATGACAAACCAATCACGGTAATCACGCAGCCGGTCACGATTGGCGGGAAAAAACGAATAATTTTTGAAAAATATGGTGCTAAAAAGAAACCGATTAATGAAGCAACAATAACCGCACCATATACTGCCGAAAGCCCACCACCTGCAGTGACTATGGCAATCATCGTTGCCACACCAGCAAAGGATACGCCTTGAACTAGGGGTAATTTTGCACCGATGTATTTCACACCGACCGTTTGTAAAATCGTGGCTAAACCACCGACAAATAATGCTGCTGCAATTAATAAACCAATTTGTGCAGGTTCAAGTCCTGCGGCTGTACCAATAATCAGTGGCGGCGCAATAATACCGCCATACATCGTCAATACATGTTGTAAGCCATAAGCTAGGCTTTTCCCTGCACCTAAATATTCATGTTCTGGTGAAACTGTTTGATTTTGTTCTGTCATTTTTATATCCCCCGATCCGTTTTATGATGCTATTTTTAGCTACCGCGATATGTTGAATAGGCAAAAGGGCTAATCAACAAAGGAATATGAAAATGCTGTGAGGCATCTTTTACTAAGAAATGAATTACTGCTTTTGGGAAAAAAGTTTCGGTATTAAGACTTTCAAAATAGTCCGCTGTGGCAAACTCTAAGCTATAGCTACCCGTAGAAAATTCGCTTAAACCAAAGTCGGTCACACGGCCATCTGCATTGGTTTGCCCTTCACCAAGTAACATACCGTCTGCATTGAATAATTTAATCAAGACATTGGCAGCAGGTTTCCCAAGATTTGTATCTAAAATATGTGAGCTGATCATGCACTTAGCTCCTGTTTTAATCTTAATAAGGCAATTTCAGCCAATTGATGATGGACAATACGCTTTTCAGTTTCTGGATTATTCAGCAGACGGTACTGCAATGCTTGTAATACATTTTCACTGCTTAAGCCTGAAGCTTTAATTAAGAAGATATAGCCGTACTTTTTTTCATAAGCGATGTTGCCTTTGAGCAATGCCATTTGTGTTTCTTCATCGGCTGAAATAGCGGATTGTTCACGGTTGGAAAAATTCTTTTCTAATTCAGAAAGTTCAGCTTGGGCTTTTTTTTCACCAATACGCGGGTGATTATCTAAAGCAGATTTAATTTCTTCCCACGACCATGTACGAGCAGCTTGAGCCGCGTATTCCAAAATACTGTCTAATGATGCATACGGACGCTGACTGAGCAGCTCATTCGCCCAGCTTTCAATTTGCACACAGTGCTTTAAAAATGTTTTTACATCGGCTTCGGATGCTTGATTAAATTCAACAAGTTGCACTATTAAATCGCCTAAAAATATTTAATGTTCGTTCAAAACATGTTTTGCAATATCAATGCCAATCCCTTATTTCTTAGACAAATTGCTTTTTATAGGCACAAAAAAAGAGGCGCTAAGCCTCTCTTTCTTCTTTATTTTTTTTATTACGGTGCATGGTGTTTTATCCAATGTTCTGCAATATCGGCACGACGACAAACCCATACTTTTTCATGCGATTGCACATAATCTAAGAATCTTTGTAGTGCTTTAAAGCGTCCTGGTCGCCCTAAAATACGACAGTGCATACCAATAGATAGCATTTTTGGCGCAGTTTCACCTTCGGCATATAACACATCAAAGGCATCTTTAAGGTATTGATAAAATTGCTCACCACTATTAAAACCACCCGGCGAGCAAAACTTCATATCATTACTTTCAAGTGTATATGGAATGATTAAATGCGGACGTGTTGCACCATCTACATTCGTCACTGTGCTCCAAAATGGTAAGTCATCGCCATAATAGTCACAGTCATATTGAATCTGAGGAAATTCAGCAAGTAATTTTCGAGTATTCGGGCTATCACGTCCGGTATACCAACCGATTGGTGTTTTACCAAATAGCGTTTCAAGCACGCTAATAGCTTGATCCATATGTTGGCGTTCTTGTTCGATTGGCATATCTTGATAATGCAACCAACGTTGACCATGCGATACGACATCATAATTGGCTGCTTTAATCGCTTCCACAATGTAAGGATTGCGTGCCAAAGCCATACCCACACCGAAAATGGTCATGGGGAGTTGGCGTTTTTTAAACTCTTGGTGAATGCGCCAAAAGCCCGCTCGTGAGCCATATTCGTACATGGAATCCATCGACATGTGTTTGTCTGGAAAACTGGCCGCGCCAATAATATCTGACAAAAACTGTTCTGAACCTGCATCACCATGTTCTACATGGTTTTCACCGCCTTCTTCATAGTTCAATACAAACTGAACCGCGACACGAGCACCATTTGGCCATTCCACTTTGGGTGGTTCTCCATGATAGCCAATCAGATCTCTGGAATAGTCTTGTTGTTGAATCTGGTCTATCAGATCTTGCCCACGTAAATATGTTGCTGTCACATCCACTTCCTAATTTGTTATATCAAACAGTCAAAAAATAGAATGAATTAAGCAATTAGTGCGCCAAAACTTAGTATACAAGTTTTATTTCCTTTCTAAAGGAACGACAACTGATGACGCGTGCATATTGAGCATCTAACTTTATAAATTTAATATCTAAAAAATATTTTTTCTTTGGACTGTCTAATGAATACAAAACATAAAAAAATTATTAATATTTTTACTTTAGAATTTTTTCTTTCATTTTTTAGTACATTAGACTTCCGTCATAAATCAAAAAACGTACAATTTATTTGATCTTAAATTAATCAGCAAAATTATTTAATTCAAGAGAGGCTTTGTTGCACAAACATTCAAAAGCTAAACTTCTTCCAAGTTATCTAAATTTAAGTGGCAACTTGGGTGTGAGGTCGGCCTAAATCTGTAAATTTATTTAATACGGCCACACGTGCATGAATCTCATTGACTTGGCTTTGAAAGTTTCTCGCACGGAGTTTATCGCCTAATAATTTGATGCAATGCATCTTGGTTTCTATCAGACTTCTGCGATGATAGCCTGACCAATTTTTCCATATTGTTCTTCCTAAACGTTTAACTGTTCGAAGTAATTCATTTCGCTCTAGCGAGCTGGTCTTTGTATCTTTCCAAGGTTTCGCATTTTTTCTTGGCGGAATCACCGCATGTGCTTGTCGGTCTGCAATTACTTGACGGCATTGCTTGGTGTCATAAGCCCCATCAGTATAGACAGAGTCAATCTGCTCATCTTGTGGAATCTGATCGAGTAAATCACCAAGCACTTGTGAATCACTCACATTATTTGTAGTGAGTTGAATAGCGCGTATTTGAAGGGTTTCAGCATCTATACCAATATGAAGTTTACGCCATTGGCGACGATATTCAGGTTGGTGTTTCTTACGCTTCCATTCACCTTCGCCTAGAAACTTTAAGCCAGTAGAATCGACGAGTAGCTGGAGACCATTACTGCTTTTTTGATAGTTAATTGCAATATCAATATGCTTTTGTCTTCTGCAGATGGTGGAATAGTCTGGTGCTGTCCAATCTAATCTACAAAGATGAATGAGACTTTGCACAAAGCCAGTGACCATGCGTAAAGAAAGACGAAATAAGGATTTGATCATTAAACAGCATTGGATGGCTGTATCTGAATAAGTTTGATTTCGACCATGTTTACCTTTGGGTTGAGCGTACCATTGAGTCTTGGGATCAAACCAAATTGAGAGATTTCCTCGATTTATTAATGCACTGTTATAAGAAGACCAATTGGTTGTACGATAGATTTTATGTGTGGGCTTATTCATTTGAGAATTATATTGTGGAATAAGCCTTTAGAGATAGGTTTGTGCAACAAAGCCATTCTGAATTAAAAAAGTTAAATAGAGAGATTGGTCGTAGACGAATTCAAGTAGAGCATGTATTTGGAAGGATGAAATGTTTTAAGATTTTATCTTGTGTATATAGAAATCGTCGTAAAAGATTAAACCTGCGGTTTAATTTACTTGCTGGCATATACAATTTAGATTGGGTGAAAGATAAACAATTAAATTGATTGAAAAATGATTTATGAAGGAAGTCTAATGGTTACGGTGATCAATTTAAAACACCAAATATTTTAAATTTAATTATTCTTTTTATCATAGGATTAATTTCTTGGTTTTTCTTTTATTTCTTTAATTTAAAACATAAAATTTTACTCTGTACACGACAAATTTCACAGAACCCTTATCCTATCAGGATTCTGCTTTCTTAAAATTGCCAAAATTTCCTTAAACTCTTCTTTTTTCCCAAAACCAATTAAACGCTGAATCGCCATTTGAACATAGTCTAAACCATAGCGAAATAAACTCATTGAGAGTCGTCCATGCTTCTTTATTTTTATCGCTTTTTTTTGATTATGTTGCCATTCACCCGTTAAGTAACACCAACAGAAGCTTATAGCTAACACCGCAATCAATTTTTTCACTCGTCTAGGGTCTGTCAAGCGCGTATTTTCAAGATTAAACCCGCGTCCTTTGAGACAACTGAATAAGGTTTCAATTTCCCAGCGTAATGCATAATCCTGAATAGCATTGGCATTAAACTGAGGAGAAACGACGAGTAAAAGCTCTCCATTTTCTAACTGTAGTGCACTTATATATAGTTTCACCCGACCAACCAAAATCCGTCGTTTACGACATTCAATTTGACCAACTTTAAGATGGCGAAATAAATCACTAATTTTATGATTCTTTCCTAAATGATTGGTGACAATGAAGTTTTTTTAACACGAATGCAGAAGTTGATGTCTTGTTCAATTAACCATGTAAACCACTGCTCACCGATAAACTCTCTGTCTGCGAACACATTCACAATACGGTCTTTACCAAAAATGGCTATAAAGCGTTGAATCAAAGCAATACGCTCTTTCGTATCTGAATTTCCACGTTTATTAAGCAATGTCCAAAGGATAGGTATCGCTATTCCACGATAAACGATTGCGAGCATCAGGATATTAATATTTCGTTTTCCCCATTTCCAATTGGTTCTATCTAAAGTCAGTTGCACTTGGTCGAATGAAAACATATTGAAAATCAACTGAGAAATTTGACGATAATCAAAATACTGACCTGCAAAGAAGCGCTGCATACGTCGATAAAATGATTGTGGTAAACACTTGATGGGCAAGGCTTTAGATGCAGAAGAAAGATTACATGTTTGCTTTAAAATAATCACAAGCATGATGAGCGCAAAGCACTTTAAATGTGACTTGTTCCATTTTAGAGATTTGTTTAAGATAAGATATAACTCATTGAGATGTGTCATAGTATTCGTCGTTAGAAAACAATTATTGTGACATTATTTCAATGAGTTATCTATTTTTGTCGTGTACAGAGATTATTATAGAAGCCCCCATGAATAAATCGCTCATCATTTTCGGCATCGTCAACATAACCTCGGACAGTTTCTCCGATGGAGGCCGGTATCTGGCGCCAGACGCAGCCATTGCGCAGGCGCGTAAGCTGATGGCCGAGGGGGCAGATGTGATCGACCTCGGTCCGGCATCCAGCAATCCCGACGCCGCGCCTGTTTCGTCCGACACAGAAATCGCGCGTATCGCGCCGGTGCTGGACGCGCTCAAGGCAGATGGCATTCCCGTCTCGCTCGACAGTTATCAACCCGCGACGCAAGCCTATGCCTTGTCGCGTGGTGTGGCCTATCTCAATGATATTCGCGGTTTTCCAGACGCTGCGTTCTATCCGCAATTGGCGAAATCATCTGCCAAACTCGTCGTTATGCATTCGGTGCAAGACGGGCAGGCAGATCGGCGCGAGGCACCCGCTGGCGACATCATGGATCACATTGCGGCGTTCTTTGACGCGCGCATCGCGGCGCTGACGGGTGCCGGTATCAAACGCAACCGCCTTGTCCTTGATCCCGGCATGGGGTTTTTTCTGGGGGCTGCTCCCGAAACCTCGCTCTCGGTGCTGGCGCGGTTCGATGAATTGCGGCTGCGCTTCGATTTGCCGGTGCTTCTGTCTGTTTCGCGCAAATCCTTTCTGCGCGCGCTCACAGGCCGTGGTCCGGGGGATGTCGGGGCCGCGACACTCGCTGCAGAGCTTGCCGCCGCCGCAGGTGGAGCTGACTTCATCCGCACACACGAGCCGCGCCCCTTGCGCGACGGGCTGGCGGTATTGGCGGCGCTGAAAGAAACCGCAAGAATTCGTTAACTGCACATTCGGGATATTTCTCTATATTCGCGGTTCAGCAGGCATGTCCCCTTTGAGGGCGACCCGACGACAGGATAATCGACCTTATGGTGCGCAAATATTTCGGCACAGACGGTATTCGTGGCAAAGCCAACGAAGGCGCGATGACGGCGGAAACCGCCTTGCGCGTCGGCATGGCGGCTGGCCGTGTCTTTCGTCGCGGTGACCACCGCCATCGTGTCGTGATCGGCAAGGATACGCGCCTGTCGGGCTATATGCTTGAACCCGCGCTCACAGCCGGTTTCACCTCGATGGGCATGGACGTATTCCTTTTTGGCCCGCTGCCGACAACGTATAGGAAGAATAAACGCCCTTTTCACCCAAGTCCAACAGCTTTGGACCGCAGTTGACTCTTTCGACACCCCTGCGATGCAACCCAATCCGGCTGACGGGGAGCCAGCAACGCTGAAAATTTACCCTCCTCTTTCCCACTAGCGGCTCCTTTTCCGACAACCAGCACGGCGGATCCCTGCCGCGGCGCTGTGAACGCAGCATTTTGATTGGTATCGTTGGCCTTCAGGCTCGTCAGTCAAACAGACCCAGGAGCAGCTCAGCCGGTGGCGCCCGGCTTTCGGGTAACGCCCTGGTCCCGCTGGTTTCGGCTTTGTGCTTCAGGTGATCAAGGATCTGCTTGATCACTATAGGGTCTTCAATGCAGGCGATGACTTTCATGGCGCCGCCGCAGCCGCTGCAGGTCTCGATGTCGATATTGAAAACACGCTTGAGCCGTTGCGCCCATGTCATCGACGCTCGCCGTTGTGCTGGTGTTGCCGGTTCATCAGCCACCCTGACCTTGTTGCCCCTGCCCCGTTTTGCCGGCGTGACCAACGCCCGGTGCCGACTGTTGGGTGCGAACACCCCGTGGAAGCGGGTTAGGTTGACTCTGGGCTTCGGTACCAGGGCGGCCAGCCTTGCAATGAAATCCAATGGTTCGAAAATGACGTGCGTGGTGCCGTCCCGGTACGGCGTCTTGAGCTGGTAGCGCACGTTGCCGCCTCGTGTTAACGACAGCCGCTTCTCGGATACCGCCGGGCGGCTGATGTACCGGCACAGCCGTTCGAGCTTCTTGCGTTCATCGGCCCTGGCCGCCACGCCGGCGTGCAGGCTGGACCCGGCTACCTTGCCAATCCCGTCACCGAACGGATCACCACTGGTCGGCAGAGTTTGCAAAGTGAACACCTTTCGCCCCGCCTGTGAACCGACAGCGATACGGTAAGTGATCGAGTGCCCCAGCAGGGGTGTCATCGGGTCGTCATCCACCGCATCCGAGGCCAGATAGCTGTTTTCGACATCCCGTTCCAGCAGGCCTTGCCGTTCCAGATAGCGACCCACCCGGTGGGCGATGGTGTGCGTCAGCGGCACTGTTGCAAATAACCACGAATGGTAAGCTGAAGACTGTTTTAGCTAAAGGTGCAGCATATGAATCCTTTCCATGGTCGGCATTTTCAGGGCGAAATCATTCTTTGGGCTGTGCGCTGGTATTGTAAATATGGCATTAGCTATCGTGAACTGCAGGAAATGCTGGCCGAACGGGGTGTGAATGTTGATCACACGACTATTTACCGTTGGGTTCAACGTTATGCTCCTGAAATAGAAAAACGTTTACGCTGGTATTGGCGTAATCCTACAGATCTGAGCTCGTGGCATATTGATGAAACCTATGTAAAAGTGAATGGACGATGGTCTTATCTGTATCGTGCAGTCGATCAACGTGGCGATACCATTGATTTTTATCTTTCTTCTAGACGTAATACCAAATCAGCATATTGTTTTCTTGGAAAAATTTTAAATAATGTGAAGAAGTGGCAAATTCCACAAGTGATCAACACGGATAAAGCACCCACATATGGACGTGCTTTATCACGGTTAAAACGGGAAGGTAAATGTCCACCAGACCTTGAGCACAGGCAGATTAAGTATAAAAATAACGTGATTGAATGTGATCATGGCAAGCTAAAGCGGATCATCAGGGCCACATTAGGATTCAAATCTATGAAGACGGCTTATGCCACAATTAAAGGTATTGAAGTCATGCGTGCACTACGTAAAGGACAAGCATCGTCATTTTATTATGGTCAGCCTCAGGGTGAAGTGTGTCTAATCAACAGGGTTTTCGGTCTCTAAGTACTTTTTAAAGGGAACATCATCGACTCAAATCTCTATTTGCAACAGTGCCAAAAAAACCAACTTCAAGTTGGTTTTTCTTTTTTAATCATCAGTGGCGACCTTAACACCATATCCAATTAAACCTGCAAGGCTAGCATAGGCTATTTTGGCATAAATCGAACCCCACCAGACCGTAATTTTACTGGCACCAAATTCCCGAACCGTTTGCCCCATAAAATTAGTGGTTTCATAGAAATTTTTAGCAGAATAACCTAACGCAATATGATCAAGGACAGGGAATAAACTAAAAGCTAAACCTACTGCTGCTGCGGGGAAAGTAAACTCTCTTGATAGACCGAATTTTCCAGTAATAAATACAAGCGATACCACGATAATTAATCTAATGATAGTCCATAGCATCACTGTGAAAGGCAAGTTAAAGATGCCTGCTCCCTGCCACGCAAGACCGCAAACAACTAACACGATAAAGCCTACAACTATCAGGAATAATACAAATTTATCATGATCATCTTTACTCATTAAAAAGTCTTTTATGGTTTGTTATTTTCACTTGCTTATGCCAGGTGAAGTTAGATTCTAGGTGTATTTCTAGGGGTAGTATTAAGATTGCTTTGCAGCTTCATCTTGTGATTAGGAGCATTCAAATTTTCTTCCGGTGCAGTAATCTTTTGCTTCAATAACTGCTCACGGTACTCGCTATAAACTTCAGTTTTATTGCGGGCAGTAAAACGGTGTGCGCTCTGATCTTTAAACTCTGTGAAGTACCGATCTGAATACTTAACAGAAAGTTTTTCAAATGGAATCTCATATTCCATATCATTGATTCGAGCTTTAATCATTGGTTTATCTTTCATCTTGTAGGCATCAAGAACCTTTAATTCTGTTCCCTTCTCAAAGGTTTCTTTCTTAAAGAATCCAGTCTTGATCTGTAACCCTTCCTCAAGTTTGAGAAGCTCACCTTTTGCAATTTTCATACCTCTAATGCTACCGATCTCATCACCTAAAATAGATTTAGATTTAAGATTCGCACGAACCTCGGTAACAATTTCTTCCTTCGTGAATGTACGATTCTCTGAAGTTAAAGCATGTATCTTCGAGTTAATTCCGTATATCTCCCGCTTATCTTCAATATGGTGGCGGTGATCTTGCAGATATGCTTTGATCAATTTTTCTTGCTTGTCTACTAAAGTGAAGTCTGTAGAAAATTCTTTCTTTTCTGATCGTCCTAGAACTTTTTTGAAGTTTTCAAAAGGTGTAACTTCTTTTTCAACAGGATTGTAATTCTGATCATATGAGATTTTCCCATCTGGACGTTTAACGAATTCTTTTTCATTCGTGGTAAACGACATAGCAGAATAATTAATTTCGACATTATGTTTATGTCGGGTCAAAGCAACATAAGTTAAATTAGCATTCATGTTCTCACTCGCCACAATATAGGCATTATCAACAGTCATACCTTGTGATGAGTGAATAGTATTTGCATAACCATATTTAAATTGGTTGTATTCATTTAAATCTACTTTAATGATCTCATTATTTCTATCTGACTGAACCATCATAAATTTAATGTTATTAAGATTATCTTTTTCAAAACCGATTACTTTTGCTGTTTCACCATTGCTAACTTTTAATTTTGAATCATTCTGCTTAAATACAATTTTTTCTCCGACAGTAATTTCAATATCACCGAAAGCAGTTTTAACATGATTACCAGTAGCAGAAAGTTGACCATTTTTAATTAATACATTTCTTGCCATGCGGTTTAATTCATTCACATCATTATTTGAATGAGCAAGCATTAACTTATTTTCGCTAGAATCTTCACTCCAAGATTTAATAGTTTTGGCTAGTGCTAGATCGTGAGATTCATATTCATTAACAGCATTAATGGTCTTATAAATATCTAATGCTTTGTCAACTTCATGCTTAGATAACAACTTAGATGCTTCAATCATTTTCTCTGATTCCTTCGCATATTTTTGTCGTTGTATATTTTCTAATGAAGCAATATTTTTCTTATCAAGGTTATCTTGAATATGAGCAAAAGCAGAACCAGCACTAACAGCACTTAACTGATAACTATCACCAACAAGTTTTATTTGAGCATCATGCTTCTCTACGATCATGAGAAGTTTTTGCATGTCTCTTGAGCCGACCATCCCCGCTTCATCTAAGATCAAGACAGTCTTATTATTGATCTCAAAATTACCACTTTCATATCGGGCAAGGAATGAAGCAATTGTACTGCTTGGAATATTACAATCGTCAGAAATAGCTCTAGCTGTAATTGCCTGCAAAGCAATACCATGAACTTTATAATCTGAAGTTTTGAAGGCTTCAGAAACAGCACTAAGAACATAAGACTTACCAGTACCAGCCGAACCATTTAGCAATGAGATTCGATCAGTAGAAGTCAAAGTATAATAGGCTGCTTCTTGCTCTCTATTGAATGTTCTTTTATCAGCAATTTTTACAGCATTTAAAGTGAATTTTTCAGTTAAATTAAATGGCTTCTGTACTCGACTTTGCTCATTGGCATTGTAGATAAATGCAGTAATAGAATCTTCAATTCCGACCAATTCTTTTGATGAGAATACAACCTTATCTTTCCCAAACAACATTGCCATATCAGGACAAGTCATTACAGCTTCATAGGCTTTAAGATATTGTTCTTGACTGTCAGTATGAGCCATAACAAAACGCTCAAGATCACGGGCAGTAAATACAGACTGATTAGAAGTTAAAGCTCTAATAACTTCCGAAGGACGCTCAATAATAATTTCGCCATTTTGATGACGTATATTTTTTATATTTTCATTAATGAAATATTTATGATTACTAACATAATCAGCCCTGAAGTTTTGACTGGATAATTCAAGCCCCTGAGCCTTATAACTTCTATGATCTATACGAGCATCAAGACCTAAATTTTCGCAAAAATCGTTTACATGGTTAGCCCATGATAAGCGTGTATCTGCCACAAAAACTTTAGATGAAAAATAGCGATCTTTACCTGCCCCGCCCTTTTCAGGATTAGTCGGATTGTAGCGTTTAAAGTGTTGTACTTCGTCACGATCAATACCATCTAATTTTCTTTCACTAAACATCAAATGAATATGAGGATTTTGTTCACCATCACTTGCTAATGGGCTATGAATTGCATAGGAATATGTGAAGTTTTTACCTAAAGTCTTATCTACAAATTCCTGTACTAATTCTTCACGTTGTTCTTTATTCAATTCTCTAGGCAATGAAATTTCCAATTCAGTATAAATACGTCCATTAATGCGTTCGTTCTTATCTGCTGACTTCCAAAAATGAGCAGCATCTTTAGCCCAATTTGGTAAATTTCCTGATTTTATATTTTCTAAATCTTCTCTTTTGTATTTACCTTCACGATTTATATAAGCGTAATGGCTTGCCCCTCGACTTCCCGAAGAACCGTATTGCCTACCTGATTTAACTGATAAGTGATAAATCGCCATAATTCGCCTATTTTGAATCTGCTTTTTTTGTTTCTCGGAGAGAAACGCGGAAGCGTGCATTCCAACTGCTGTTGTCATGATAACTTCAATATATATTCGCTACAAGGTGATAACCCATAGTTCAGAAACCCCAAATCTGAGGGTCTATAAGTGACACGATTAATAAGGATTTTTTTAAGCTATAAACTGTAATTTTTTGTTATTAGATAGACATTAGGATATTTTTTAAACTAAAGGACTGAAAGCCAATTTTAAAATTTTAAAAATCCTATAAAAAATGATCACCTGGCTAAATATTTTTCAATTCAAGTCATACTCAGAATAAATATTTCTTTAATTGTAAAAGTCAGAAATTAATAATTTAATATGATTTTTGTTGTTTAGTGCTGTAATAGATTTCCTCTATTTTTAGTTATGCTATGATTTAAAAATATTGACAATGAGGAAGTGGCAATGGCTATCGAAAATCTAAAATTTACTGAAGATCAAAAAAAGTTTGTAACTGATGAAATCTCTCGTTTGAAGGGATTAGAGAATAGAAACCAAACTGAAGATTTAATTTTGTCACTTGTTAAAAGTATTGAATCAGGCTCACCAACAAAGCAGCAAATTAGTTCATTTGAACGTGTAATGAAAAATGAATTTAAAAAACATAAAGCACGTTTAGAATTAGAAAAAATTAAGGAAGATGAAAAAAAACTTTTAGCTAGTTTGAAAAAAGATGCTCAAGCTGCTCAAGTTAAAGATCGCAAAAAACGTGAACATAAATTAATTTCAATTGGTGCGCTTTTTGAAATAGTAGATTTCCCAACTGAAGATAAAGGAATTATTACTGGTGTTCTTTTAAAGGCTCTTGAATCATATAAATCCAATCCCCAACATTTTGACAGTTTAAAAATTGCTGGTGACAAATTTATTGCTGATCGGGAACAATCAAAAAAATCTAAATCAACTCTAGTTGATAATTCAGGCTCTACAAATTAAAGAATATTCAAACTGGTAAAAATATAATTTAATTTTTTTCAGTCGCAACCCTGCGGGATTGCTTTGTTAATCCCGCTTATAGGTAACATGGAAGTAGTTGCGGGTCTGCGGTCAGCTAGCCAAAATCACAGATTTTGTCTGCTTCGCTTGCCCCATTCAACAGTAATCAGAGAAGGGAGGATTTTTCAGATTTTTCAGTTCGCAAAGTAGACACTTTGCTCTGCTCTATCGTTTAGGATTCAATATCTTTTTTTGAAAATTCAAAATAAATTAAATCTTTTTTACCTAGCTCAACCATTATTGAATTATAAAAATTGACAGGTAAATTTATAAATTCCTGATGCTCCGACCATAGTGCTTGTTCACCTTTGAATAGATATTTATATCTTGGATTGCCAAGTTCTATACGCTCTTTTTCTTTTGCAATTACTTCCGATCTGATTGCATTAAGCATATCTACAATTTGAATTGCTTTAGGGTCAATTTGATATTCCCTAGAGCTTTTCCCATTAATCCAAAGTTGAGCATCACGGCTATTGTACTTAGTTTCTTCCGTGTGGACTACCTTGTAAAATTCAATTATTTGCTCTGGGCTATATAAACCATTTCTGAAGCATTCAATTTTGAATTGAGCATTATTCATTTTTTCAGTTCCTTAATATTCATTATATGATACGCAATGAACCGCATTTTTTTGAAGCATTAGAAATCTAAACATCAAAAAAATGCGGGTGACTATTACCCCTATTTATTTTCAAATAAGAGCCTTAAATATAATTGCCAATCTTTATATATTAATTTTGAATGCTTCATATTTTCCTCTGTAGTGAATTGACCCCCTTCAGGGGGTCAACTGTTTTATGCGTATGATGATGTATAGCAGCGTTTATAAACTTTTGTACCTGTCGGCAATAATTCAAAATCTAATACTGTTGCATTTGCAGACTGATGAATCACGATATAGTTATCCATGATCTTTTTTTTCATTGGCTCTTTGCTGGTAAATTCATTCGGTAAAGGCACAACATAACCTTGCATTGAACCTGTTGCATCATAAGCCTGTTTAAGTTCACGGATGACACAATATGCCCGGCTTTTCTCAATAACTTGATAGAAGTCTACATTTGTTTGCTCATATCCCCATGAGGTATATAAGATCGTCCCGATCTCTAACTGATCACGGAATTTTTTAATTCGGGCTTTTTGTTCTTCCTTGTTCTTGATGGCGTTTTGATGGCTCAAGTTGTCTGATTGAATATTTTGAGAAACAGCTTCTTTCATACGTTCAACTGTTTTAAATCTAGTGTAGATAAAAGGGGGTCGTTTGCGGGAGAGGGCGAAATCCTACGCTAAGGCTTTGGCCAACGATATTCTCCGGTAAGATTGATGTGTTCCCAGGGGATAGGAGAAGTCGCTTGATATCTAGTATGACGTCTGTCGCACCTGCTTGATCGCGGCCGCGATAGCTAGATCGCGTTGCTCCTCTTCTCCATCCGCGTTCCAAGCTGCGGAAAGGCACCCATAAGCGTACGCCTGGTCGAGCAGGCGACGCGGATCGACGTCCAGCGCACGAGAGAATGCGTCCGCCATCTGTGCAATGCGTCTAGGATCGAGACAAAGGTCGTCTCTGTCAGCCGGATCGTAGAACATATTGGCGGCGCCAAAGCCCACTTCACCGACCAGACCGACGGGATCTATCACCAGCCAGCCGCGACTGGAGAACATGATGTTTTCATGATGCAGATCGCCATGTAGCCCACGCAGTTCCGAGGCATTGCTCATCATTTGATCGGCTATAATCGCCGCGTGGACGTAGTCAGTTTGACAACCTGCGTTTTGATCATCGCGCGCCCGCTGAAACAAAGCTGCAAAGCGATCCCGGATCGGGAGAAGGGCAGAAGGCAGGGGTTCCTCAGATGCGGCATACAGCTTCGCCATTAGTTCCGCTGCAATTTCGGTCGCCTGGTAGTCGCCGTGCTCGGCAACGATGTGAGAGAGCATTCGCTCCCCGGCATATTCGAGCAACATCAGATTGTTCTCACGACCGAGCAACCGGACTGCTCCCCTCCCATTGCGCCATACCAGATAGTCGGCCCCGCGCAGTTCATCAGCAATGTCTTCTATAGGTTTCAATCCCTTGACGATTGCAGGAGTCCCGTCTGGCAATGAAACTTTCCAAACGAGGCTGGAAAAGGTGTCCGCAATGAGAACAGGTTGCGAAACGTGCCAATGAGCAGGAAAAACAGGCGGCATGAACATCAACCCCAAGTCAGAGGGTCCAATCGCAGATAGAAGGCAAGGCGTTCGCGGTCGGGGGCTTCGATCCCCAATACATTGAATAGGACAGCGAAGGCGCGCTCTGCTTCATCTGGCGCTGCCCAGTTCTCTTCGGCGTTAGCAATCATGAGTGCCAAATCGGCATAGCGATCTGCTGTTCCGAGCCGCCCAAGGTCGATCAGACCCGTGCATTGAAGAGTTTTAGGGTCCACCATGAAGTTCGGCATGCAGGGATCACCATGGCAAACAACCATATCGGTGCGCTCTTGGTCGAGCCGCACCGGTAGCTCTCGTTCGACACGAGCCAAAAGATCGAGCTGCGGCGTACTCTTGTCCTCGTCCGGTAAGAAGTCGGGATTGACGGCATTGCGGGACACCACATCAACGGCGCGTCCGAACATTCGCGACAGCCTGCGCTCAAACGGACATTGATCAACCGATAGGCTGTGAACAGCGCCAAGTTGCTGCCCCATTGACGGCCACGCTTTGAGCAAATCCGCTCCAGACAGATCAGCCGCCGGTACTCCCGGAATTGCCGTTATCACCAAGCATGCACCCTCCTGTTCCTCCTGCCAGTTGATCACCTCGGGGCAAGCCACACCTCGACCTTTGAGCCAAATGAGGCGGTCACGCTCTCCAGCGAGCTCACCGCGGCGGGAAGCAGGTGCGATTTTCGCGAAGGCATGCCCGTCACCACGTCGAAAAACAAAATCACCAGATTCTCCGCCTCTGACAGGCAACCAGTCAGAATGCGATTCACCAAAAAAAATATTAGTTCGATTCAATGGAGGTTCCTTCAGTTTTCTGATGAAGCGCTCTGTACACGACAAAAATAGATAACTCATTGAAATAATGTCACAATAATTGTTTTCTAACGACGAATACTATGACACATCTCAATGAGTTATATCTTATCTTAAACAAATCTCTAAAATGGAACAAGTCACATTTAAAGTGCTTTGCGCTCATCATGCTTGTGATTATTTTAAAGCAAACATGTAATCTTTCTTCTGCATCTAAAGCCTTGCCCATCAAGTGTTTACCACAATCATTTTATCGACGTATGCAGCGCTTCTTTGCAGGTCAGTATTTTGATTATCGTCAAATTTCTCAGTTGATTTTCAATATGTTTTCATTCGACCAAGTGCAACTGACTTTAGATAGAACCAATTGGAAATGGGGAAAACGAAATATTAATATCCTGATGCTCGCAATCGTTTATCGTGGAATAGCGATACCTATCCTTTGGACATTGCTTAATAAACGTGGAAATTCAGATACGAAAGAGCGTATTGCTTTGATTCAACGCTTTATAGCCATTTTTGGTAAAGACCGTATTGTGAATGTGTTCGCAGACAGAGAGTTTATCGGTGAGCAGTGGTTTACATGGTTAATTGAACAAGACATCAACTTCTGCATTCGTGTTAAAAAAACTTCATTGTCACCAATCATTTAGGAAAGAATCATAAAATTAGTGATTTATTTCGCCATCTTAAAGTTGGTCAAATTGAATGTCGTAAACGACGGATTTTGGTTGGTCGGGTGAAACTATATATAAGTGCACTACAGTTAGAAAATGGAGAGCTTTTACTCGTCGTTTCTCCTCAGTTTAATGCCAATGCTATTCAGGATTATGCATTACGCTGGGAAATTGAAACCTTATTCAGTTGTCTCAAAGGACGCGGGTTTAATCTTGAAAATACGCGCTTGACAGACCCTAGACGAGTGAAAAAATTGATTGCGGTGTTAGCTATAAGCTTCTGTTGGTGTTACTTAACGGGTGAATGGCAACATAATCAAAAAAAAGCGATAAAAATAAAGAAGCATGGACGACTCTCAATGAGTTTATTTCGCTATGGTTTAGACTATGTTCAAATGGCGATTCAGCGTTTAATTGGTTTTGGGAAAAAAGAAGAGTTTAAGGAAATTTTGGCAATTTTAAGAAAGCAGAATCCTGATAGGATAAGGGTTCTGTGAAATTTGTCGTGTACAGAGAAAATTTTATTAAAAAAACTTTCCCTTGGCTTATTTGATATCTGCATTAATCTTTTAAGACTTGCCTGTGGAATCATGATTTCATTTGTTTTTTTACACTTATTGGTAGATGGGTATAATCATAAATTATTAAATTTTACATTTTTTGGATTGTTAGCCCTTATAGAGGTAGTCGTATTTTCATATTTTAAAGATTATTTACTTTTCAAAAATACTAAAATTTAAAAAAGAGAAGCCTTTCATATTCAGAAAGGCTTTGTGAAATAGTGTTTTGGAAATGATTAAAATAAGAAGTAACGCTGCGCCATTGGTAACACTTCCGCAGGCTCACAAGTCAAATGCACACCATCTGCACGTACTTCATAAATCTCAGGGTCAACCTCCATTACAGGACAATAAGTATTTAACTTCATATCTGCTTTCGAGATATTACGCGTGGCTTTACAAGGACTAATCAACTTCTTTAAAGCCAATTGTTCATGTACGCCTTGCTCTATTGCCACTTGCGATAAAAAGGTAATGCAGGTGTTATGTACGCCACGAGGGTAAGCGCCAAACATCGGACGATAATGCACAGGCTGTGGCGTTGGAATTGAAGCATTAATATCACCCATCGGCGCAGCTGCAATCATTCCGCCTTTAATAATCATCGAGGGCTTAACACCAAAAAATGCAGGCTTCCATAAAACAATATCGGCTAATTTACCCACTTCAATCGAACCAACTTCATGGCTTAATCCATGGGTAATGGCAGGATTAATCGTATATTTAGCAATATAGCGCTTCACACGATTGTTATCGTGATTTTGATTATCACCTTCGAGTGGGCCGCGTTGCACTTTCATTTTATGTGCTGTCTGCCAAGTACGTAATATTACTTCACCCACACGCCCCATCGCTTGCGAGTCGGAAGACATCATGGCAATTGCGCCCATATCCTGCAAGATATCTTCTGCAGCAATAGTTTCACGGCGAATCCGACTTTCAGCAAAAGCAACATCTTCAGAAATTGCAGGGTCTAAATGGTGGCAAACCATCAACATATCTAAATGTTCATCAATGGTATTGACGGTATATGGACGTGTGGGATTGGTTGAAGATGGTAAAACATTGGGTTGACCAATTGCTTTTAAAATATCTGGTGCGTGACCACCGCCCGCACCCTCAGTATGGTAAGTGTGGATGGTCCGGTTATTAAATGCTGCTAAGGTTTCTTCTAGAAAGCCACTTTCATTTAGTGTGTCTGTGTGAATGGCAACTTGTACATCGTATTGATCCGCCACACTTAGACAGTTATCAATCGCGGCTGGCGTCGATCCCCAGTCTTCATGTAATTTTAAACCCACCACACCGGCTTTGATTTGTTCAGCGATTGGTTCTGGCTGACTCAAGTTGCCTTTACCTAACAGACCAATATTCATAGGTAAATCATCAATAGCTTGTAGCATGGTCGCAATATGCCATGGGCCTGGAGTTACTGTGGTTGCAGATGTTCCTGCGGCGGGGCCTGTACCACCACCAATCATTGTAGTTGTGCCTGACATTAGTGCTGTTTCAACTTGTTGTGGGCAAATCCAATGAATGTGAGTATCTATCCCTCCCGCCGTTAAGATTTGTCCTTCACCTGCGATGACTTCAGTTGCTGCACCTAAAGGAATTGTAATGTCAGGTTGAATATCAGGGTTACCTGCTTTACCTATTTTCCAGATACGACCATTTTTAAGTCCAACATCGGCTTTGACAATACCCCACCAATCGACAATTAAAGCATTGGTAATGACGGTATCAGCGACCTCATCAGACAATAATTGTGACTGTCCCATACCATCGCGAATGACCTTGCCACCGCCAAATTTAACTTCTTCACCATAAGTCGTGAGGTCTTGTTCAACTTGAATAAACAATTCTGTATCAGCTAAGCGAACTCTATCACCTACTGTAGGGCCAAACATTTCCGCATAAGCACGGCGAGACATTTTCATTAATATATTTCCTATTCTAGATTTTTTGGCTTTAGCAGCTTTTGCATCGGAATAAATTGAATACCCCATTTCTCCGTTAGCGCACCGACCACTTCAAATCCATATTTTTTATAAATATCGAGTGCATAATGACTTGAATTTATTGTGATTATATCGGGATCATTTTTAAGTATTTCTTGCTCTAAAAAGTCCCACATTTGTCGACCATAACCTTGACCGTGATATTCAGCTTTTAAGAAATAATGCATGACATGAGATGGAGCGATATACGCCAAATTCCCAACGATTTCTTCATTAATTTCTGCCACAAAATAATGAATAAGTGGTTGTTGGAAGATGTTTTTCAACATATCAGGTTTAAAGCGTTCACGTCCTTCTTCAGTCATGACAACATAATCGACAAAAGGTTCAATAACAGCAGCGATGGCTTCAACATCATCAACAGTTGCTGGGCGTATTTTCATTATTAACATTTAATTCTCTTATGCTTTTTCATGTACTTATTGAACTTATTACTAACAATAATTTAATTGTTCAACAAGACACTTGAGCATAAAAATAGTTAATCCAATTTACCCATAACACGCCCTGCAAACCCATACACCTCACGTTTACCTGCAAGTGCAACCAATTCGATATCTCGACTTTGGCCCGGTTCAAAACGAACTGCTGTTCCAGCAGCGATGTTGAGTCGATAGCCTCTAGCTTGCTCTCGATTAAATTGCAAAGCATCATTGGCTTCAGCAAAGTGAAAATGAGAACCGACTTGAATTGGTCGATCGCCTGCATTAGCAACACGCATTTTCAGTGTTTCTCGTCCGACATTCATTTCAATGTCTGAATCAGGCGTAATAATTTCACCAGGAATCATGGCTTACTCCTTATTTTTATTAGACAATGGGTTGATGAACTGTGACTAACTTTGAACCATCTGGAAAAGTAGCTTCGACCTGCACTTCTGCAATCATTTCCGCGACACCATCCATGACATCTTCACGACTTAACAAGGTTGTGCCGTAATGCATTAACTCGCTCACGGACATGCCATCGCGTGCGCCCTCAAGCAGTGCTGCTGAAATAAATGCAATTGATTCTGGATAATTCAATTTTAATCCACGCGCTTTACGACGCTCAGCAACAAGGCCTGCGGTAAAAATTAATAATTTATCTTTTTCAGTTGGATTAAGTTCCATAACAATTTCCTAATCTTCTAAAATGTAGAATGCAAAATGCGTGCAAATTCTTCTTTCGCTCTCGCACGTTTTGATTTTTAGTGTCCTAACCCAAAGGTAAAATGAACACTTAATCTATTAATCTTGCTAGACCTATCTACTTTCCAATGATGGCAAAACTTAAGTGCGCCAAATCCGTGGGAATTCTTCTGCTAGGTCATACCAATAGCGTCTTAAACGGGCACGGACTGCTGCAAAAGCATCATGGCATTCACGTACATCATCGCCTAAATAACGTGCACAAATCACATCATCTAACAGGGTTAAAGTCACCGCTAGATTCATCCGCATAATCAATTCACGGATTAATTCGATATGTTCAGCCAGTAATGTTGTTTGCCTTAAACGCGATGGTGCTACTGCCCAGAAACTTCCCATCACAGCATGTCCATTCATACCTAAACAGG
This sequence comes from Acinetobacter lwoffii, assembly GCF_049367455.1. Lineage (GTDB taxonomy): Bacteria > Pseudomonadota > Gammaproteobacteria > Pseudomonadales > Moraxellaceae > Acinetobacter > Acinetobacter lwoffii_W. Next base: position 2,610,596 of record NZ_JBMPXW010000001.1, on the reverse strand, counting down.
ATGTAAGCCACCGATCCTGCCCCTTAAAATTTAAACTATCTGCAACCAATAATTTGTCTGCACGATACAGCCTAAATTTGCTTTGGTATTGCCCTTGCTGAAAAATTTCACCATGTGCTTGTCGACCGATGACCAACATATCCCACCCAATAAAACTGGCCATTTCATCTAGATGAATATGTGTTTCAGAGTCTGCATTGGCACCATCAAAAAGCATGGTTTCTTGCGGTAACCATTCAAATGTCGCCTGTGCTGCGACATGTATATGAATATGCTGATAGGCTTGCTTGCCATTGGTTTTGTACCATTTTCCTGCACCGGGCGTGGTAACTAACGCATGCGCATTCGCCTCAACTTTCATATCAAAAGTCAGATGGTCTCCGCCAGCAATTCCTGCTGGTGGATGCACAATAATTGCATGGCAAATACCAGTTTTTTCAGGCCACAACATCTTCTGAACGCGTACAGGCCCATGATGCTTGCGATGCTGTAATACGGTTCGATTTGACTGTACTTGATAGGCAAAACCAAGTTCCAAACAGGCATACCACAGTTGGCTGTTATGCTGCTGTTGTGTCGATATAAATTTTGTTTCGCTTAATACCAGATCATTCATTTGCATCTCCCTATTATTTGAGATGAATGAGGCATCAAGCTAAACCAATTACAGCAACAATAGCTGTCAAAGCACCAATCATTTGCTTACCATAAGGCACATATTTTTGAATAAATGCGCCGACGAGCAAACCGAATACGTATATAGATGCCATCGCTGTAACCATACCAACGACCAGTAAAACTGCCTGACCGCTTTGGCCAAGTTCCGTACCATGTGCGATGCCATGAAAACCGGCCAAAAGTGCAGCAATAAAAGGAACGGCTTTATTGGTTTTGGTCCAAAGAGCAACAGCCAATACAATTAACGACGCAATAATGCCGTTTTCAGCAATTGCTGTTGCTAAGTTGAATTGTGCACCGATCATAAAACCGACAATCATTGCGGCAGATAAACCGAATAATCCGGCCCATTTCCAGCGCTGGTGTGCAGTCCAAATCAATACGCCAAATGCTAACGCCATCATTAGATGATCAAGCCCTGTAAATGGATGCACAAAACCGCTGATAAAACTATTATGGCTATGCTCATGGCCTGGATGCGCCATTGCTACCAAGGGAAAGAATGCCAACGATGTGAAGGTAATTCTTTGCAATAATAACTTCATAGTGGATGCCCCTTATGCTTTAAACAAACCTTGTTTCTCAATAAAGCTGATGATGTCATTTAAGCCATCTTTAGTTTTCATATTGGAAAATAGAAAAGGTTTTTCACCGCGCATACGTTTCGCGTCTTGATCCATCACATCTAAATTTGCTCCAACCATTGGTGCAAGGTCGGTTTTGTTTATGATTAACAAATCAGATTTGGTAATACCGGGGCCACCTTTACGCGGAATTTTCTCCCCACCCGCCACATCAATTACATACAGGGTTAAATCTGAAAGTTCCGGGCTAAATGTTGCTGCCAAATTATCACCGCCACTTTCAATAATGATCAGTTCAAGGCCATCAAATTTTTCGCACAGGTCATCAATAGCCGCTAGGTTAATGGAGGCGTCCTCACGAATTGCGGTATGCGGGCAACCACCTGTTTCTACACCAACAATACGCTCAGGTGACATAGCTTCATGGCGTGTTAAAAAGTTGGAATCTTCTTTGGTATAAATATCATTGGTCACCACCGCCATATTGTATTTTTCACGCAGTGCCTGACATAAATTTAAAGTAAGCGCTGTTTTACCTGAACCAACTGGACCGCCAATACCTACGCGTAATGGGCTACGTTCTGTCATGTGAAATGTCCTTTATTTTTAAGATCTAAATAATCGTGAATATTGTGTTTCGTGTGCCATACTGAGCATGGCGTAATTAGGTAAGGCGCTACTGAGTTCAGCATCTTGCAGTGCTAAAGCACGTTCAATTGCCTCTGGAATCAGCCCATGAACATGCCATAAAATCCGTTGTCCACTCATCTGTCCAAGTGGTACAGTTTTCACGGCAGCCAACACCTGATTTTCAAGTACGGTAAAGGTATAAGCAGTCAAAACCTCTGCAACATCAAGTTCGAGTTGCCCACAAAGATGCGCATAGATGGGTACGAAACCGATCTGCTTTTTTAATTTCACAGGCTTTTTCAGCACATCACGAATCCACGCATTTAATGAAAATGCCAATTGCTGTGATTCAGCCAATAACTCTTTGCTTTCTCGACTTGCTCTATATAACTGCGCCCAGTATTCAAACTGCTCAGGCTGATCAAAAGATATTATTAGGCGTTTCAAAACGGGCAGCTCAAACCGTACCAAAAGCATTTCAAGCACTTCTTCAAAATAAGTAATGCTCGAGGTTTCATCAAAAATTAAGCTCTGATCAATCGCACTTTCTACCCCTTGAGAATAACAGTACGCCCCAATTGGTAGTGCCGTTGAGGACAAAGTCAACAGACTTAAAAGCTGTGAAGCATTAGGTGTGAACATGATGCAAAGCCTTAATTGGGCTTAATCTGTGATCATGCTGATGCTGTGCATAAGCACCGCTTTCAGGCTCAAATGGATGCATGGTTTCATATACCGTTAAACCAAGTCCAATTATCATTTCAGCCAATACATGATCTGGCTCAAAATACAGCGCCGTTGGTGTGAGCATTAAAGGGACGTGACGATTACCTAAGTGATACGCTGCTTTTAATAAATCAAAGCTGCTTGGTGCTTCTACTTTCATGAGTTTTTCTGCTTTGGCATCGACACGCAGTACATCACCCTCTTGAGTTGCGATATATGAACCGTGCCTTAAAATGCCGGTACGGGGTAAATCTGCACCAACATCGTGCCCGTTAGCTAAAGTTGCACGAAAACGGCTCTTTTGTCGTGTATCAAATGTCAGTTCAACTATCTCAACATTTTCTTGTACGACATTACCCTCAAGTCTTTCCGTATAGATTTTCATAAATACCCAATCTCAATTTCTTTTATCGTGATTCGTGAACTAAATTGATGCTAAATTCAGCATTAAATGAATGATTTGCATTAAAATAATGCACTATTCATGCCAATCTTATTTTGCCAAGCGTTTTATTTTTGCCGTGTCTATCTAATTATTTTGAAATTTGCTTCGTGCAAGACATCTTAATTATTAAAAAATATGTGATTGCCGATAATTATTCAGATGGCCATAAAAAAATCCCCCCATCGATGGAGGATTGTAGAAATAGAATTTATGCCAATCTAGCTAAGCATTAATACACATCTCGTCGGTAGTGACCGGCCTTACGTAAGGCATTAATTTGTTTAGCACCTAAAATTTCTACTAAAGCATCATCAATACCTTGGGCCATATTTAAACTACCACAGAGATAATACAAAACACGAAGAAACCAGCCACATTCACATCAAATAAAATCAATAACTTAAAATAAAAATTCCAAATACACCCTATTTCCCACCCGCTTTGAGCCTCTCAAATTCATCAAAAACCGCCCACATTTATAACCACTTTCTTGATCTTTTTATAAAAATTAAAAGTTTTTTGTACTTCTTGATCTAAGTTAAAAAAATCAGGAGGGCGAATAAATGAAGCCTACAAAAGCAAATTCTCAGCTAGCCAATAAAAGACCGTTTTATACAAAGGAGGTCATGATCCGTCCTTACCCGCCTCTGTTCAAAATTTACCAAAGCTACGCTCAGATTTTAAATGCCTCGCAACTGCCAACACACTTTCAACATGACGTGAGCCTAATATCTGCTACTGCACCTGCTCCAGCTGAGTTATTCGCAACAGATAACTTTCTTCTTGTTTATATAGCACAACAACAAAATATTCGAATCAAAGCTCGAAGCATTGTAGAAGCTGATGTAGACCTCATTCAGGTTCAATATCAACTCAGCAACACACTCTTTAAGTTGATGACTGAGCTCAAGATCAATCCACAGGCTCTTAATCCCGATAAGCTACTTCATAACTTAAATCAGTCTCTATCGAAACAAGCAATTTACGATGTGAATCAAAAGCTTTATGACAAACCCAGATGCAGTCTTTCTCGAGACCTACTCGCTAAGTTAATCGATTGCAGTCGTAATCAGCTACTTTATCGCCAGAAGCAAATCAACGGCACTCACGACCTACGAATTCAAGCACTCAAAAATAAATGTAAAGCACTCACGAGCGTACAACCATGCGCATCACAATTTTGGAGTTTAGACCATGAAAATTGAAAACATCATTGAGCGAATGCTAGATCATGAATTTTTTGATCAGGACTATCAAAATGCTATCGCACAGCACTTAAAACCTACAGTCTTAATCCCTGAATTAAAACCCTTATTGAAAACAACAGTCAGCTTCGATGCAGACTCTAAGTTTGAACTCCCAACAAAACTACCTCTCCCCCCAAGTGTGTCTAAACATCCGATCTGTGCCTATCTCTATTCAGTAGATCAGCATGAATATCCTGTTATACAACGATGGGCTGTGCATAATTTACATGCAGCATGTATTCTTAAAGCAATTCCGAATCCGACTGAAAAGGATCACCAAACCACCATTATTAGAGTGTTTAATCGATTTAGATTAGCAAACGAAGCTTATGCCGCATCGCAACAAGGCAAACAATTGAATCGGTATCAGCAGGAATATTTGTGGTTATGGGAGCAATTGCCTAGCCATGAGATTACCTTGGCTGACTTCGTGAAGAGTTTACGGGAATTAGAAAACGACTCTAAACTCAATCGTTTTCAGTATCTATTACTGCTTGATATACGGCGATTCTATGATTATGTCTTAGCACTTAAACCCAAGAAACATTACTCAGCACCACCCAAGCACATCGATGAGCCAATTTATTTGGATGAACACAACGCCATTTTACACTGTCCATATGACATGCCTCAGAAACAGCATCCTGCTCTCTTTTATGAGGAATTACAGGATGAACAGCCAAATCAGCAATACTCACTCAATACAGCGCAGGTATCGCCTTTAGCAAGCCAATCGAGTTATTTGCAACATCAAGTGAGTAAACTGACACAACAGCATATCATTAGACAACAACATAATTTTAGCTGTAGTAAGCATTATCCAGATTTCAACAGCCTGAGCTTACTTGTAAAACATTGCCATCAAGTCTATTTGAATCATCCAGAAAAAAATAAAGCGTATCTTTTTATTCTACTCAGTTTCTTAAGCGGTGTTCCGATTGAGCAATGGCTGGAGTTACAGACAAATCAGCGCCGTGTCCTAAATAATCGACAGAAGCTCATTTTAGAAAACGACCAATATTTTTTACGTTCAAAATTCACGCTATTTGAGAACACTGACTTTAAATTTAAAGAACAGTTACTCAATCAAGTGACCTACTTCGACTTACCACTAATTAAAGAATTAGTAGATGGTCTAAAAAAATCTCCTGTTGTGAGCCAGGAGCAAGTCAATCAAGCATTAAAAAAATGCCGTCACGAACTGTTTATTCCGTCTTTATCAACTAAAAAAATAAGTGTTTTACTACATCATTGTATTTATAGACATACCAAGAACGAGCAACTCGCTGACATACTTACGGGTATTGATGCCAATCGATCGGTTTCTATTTCATATTGCTCATATCCAATCTACCGCTTACAGCAAAGTTATCAATCAACAATACAACAACTCTCAAATGCGTTAGCAAAAGAAATTCATGTCGTTGATGATGAACAATTAAGATTTGGTAGCGGCAAAGCTCCCAAAGCCCCGACAGTGACTGCTATATTTGCCTACTTACAACATCAGATCATTCAAGCCCGACACAGAAACCAAATGCTTGAGATGTTCAATCACTACAATATTTGGCTTTGGCACATTTTATTGCTATTCACTGCTGCTCGACCTGTAATTGGATTCCCAGGTTTCTTACGAAACTTTGATTTAAAACAAAAATGGCTTTGGGTTTCGGACAAAGAAATTCACACAAGAAATGAAGATGGACGCTTAATCCCATTATGTGATTTTGCAGTTCAAGAAGTCCGTCAATTTATTGGCTATTTAGGTGAATTCCAACAACTTCATCCAGAGCATCAATCACACATTCAAGAAATTTTAAGCAGTAAAAAGCCTCTGCTGAGTGTTTATCAACATGGAGAATGGCAAGCGCTTAGCCCTCATCTTATAAGCTCATTTACTCGTGTTATGGAGATCAACCACGCAAATTGGCTTAGGCATACAGCTCGTGCATATCTCACCGAAAAAGCAGATGAAAATTTAATTTTAGCCACGTTTGGGCATGAGCAAAACCAACAAGAAATCGGCCAAAAATTCTCAAGTCTGTCTCTTCAACAATATAGAGCCCTCGCTGATTACCTTAACGAGATGCAAAATTTTTACAGTATCGATGGAATGTATGAACATGCCTAAACAAACAAAGTATGCCCATGAACGCCGTGCGAACAACAGAGACCAAAAGCGAATTAAAGAGCGTATACAAATTCAAGCGATCATAGATGAGTTTCTGTCGTTCGAGCAATTACATCAAGCACAGCAGTCAGAAAGCATAACTACTGTCTATGACCAAGTTAACCAACACTTAGACCAACTAAAATGTAGTTTTTCTCTAAAAAAGGCATTTTATCAGCAGTTCCGTAAACGTATTATTCAATCTAATCGTGCCTATCATACTGATTTACCTTTACCCACCAAGCATCTCGTTTCTATTCAACGTACGCCGTTACTATTCAATGAGACTTGGCTAGAACAAACTAAATACATCTCACAGATCAAAGAAAAACTTTTAAGATATTGGTATACGGCGGATGACTTTACCATAGATGAAAGCATTGGAAATATACTGATCTGCGCAATTCTCTATGGTGGGATCTCTAATCTTTCGAGCCTAACAGCTTTGCTAGAACATTTAAAACAACAAGGTTCGATTGATCAGATCTCAAGAATACAAATCCCTCTGATCTTTCTAGAACCACAATCACCACATTATGGTGATTTATATGACCCTAAACGTCCCTTAAAAAAATCTAGAAATTTTGTACCCGATCGGCTAACACTGCTATGGATTACTAGGTTTAAAACACAAGCAATAGATATCCAACACGATTGTTACACTTATATCAATTGTATTTTTAATGCATTAGCACTTCCGTTTAATCCAAAACAATTCAAACAATTCTTACAGATGGCTAGTCATTCATGGATGCAACTAGATAGGGTTGATTTAAGCCCAGCACTAAGTCTTTGCTTATCAGAAGAGATTGAGACCTGCGGTTTAAGTCCAAGTGTTTTTAAACGTTATCTCACACCTCAGTTATCCAATTTCGATTTACAACAAACTGAAGAACCTCTACCTAAAACGCTAAATCCCGCAGAAAAAGAAGAAAAATCCTGCACAGATCACTCTCTAGATTCATCGATTGCATTGCATAAACAAATTTTAAAATTTTTTAGAAATAGTGATCAGACCGTAACAGATCTAAAAAATTGCTTACTCAACCAACATGCTCATCTTCCAGAAAATGCGAAGAGGCTCGGGCTGTGGTTATACAGCTTGTTTCATCCTACACGAGAAGATATTGAATATATTGCCGAGCTTTATCAGCTCGATCAAAGTAAGTACTCGCGTCATATAGCTCAACAGCAAAAAATTCGTCATAGCTCAATATATAGCTACTACACAAAACTCGCAGAGACTTGGTTATTGCACAGTACAGATTATCTAGAAGAGCTCAATCTCAACGATCATTTAGAAACGATTTATAGCCGTATGTTAAATGGCGTAGGTAAATCTAGATCACAAAAATTCGATCTTTTAAAACGATTCCATCAATTTCAACAGATGCTCTTTAACGCTGAATCGTTCCCTCTCAGCACTGAAGGACTACGTATTCACTCACCCAAAGCTGAGATTATTTCAGGAAAAACTTTTCAACATCTACTCAGTCAGCTTAGTCAATATAAAAACTCAAGCTATACCCCACATGATTTAGAAATGCTGAGTATCGTATATACGATAGCTTTTCGTACTGGCATGCGCATCAATGAAATACTCGGCATGCGAATCAAGGACGTGGAAGGTGTCAAAGCAAGTTCCATTTGGATACGTACATATCGTGCAAAGCATCAACAGCATTTTCTTAAAACGGATAGTGCTGAGCGCAATCTCAACGTTCAAATTTTACTTAGCGAAGAAGAGCATCTCCAATTTCAGAAATACTGCAAGGCACGCCGTATAGCCTATAACCCCAATCAATACCTATTCACGATGTGGAATAGTGCAGAACGTATTAGACCCTACATGGTCACCACACCTTTTCAAAAGACACTTGATTCAATTTTGCCAAATCATTGCTATACCTTCCATTCACTGCGACATAGTGCGACGAACAATCTAGCTATAATTTTGACTATGGACTACGAGTTTGTAAACGTCTTCACTGACTATTCACCTAGGCATTACAACTTGATTCGTAGTCAGCTCTTATCGTCTCAAACACCTCAAAATTGTTGGTATCTACTTGCCCACTTATTGGGCCATATTGATCCTACTGAAACCTTTAGGAGCTATTTGCATCTAGCTTATATAATGGCAGGTTATCAATTAAGAAAATTTGACCCATGTTTGGATCGAACCGTTATTCGAAAAATCTGTCCAAGCTTAAAATCATCTAAACACCAGCAAATAGCACTTAGCTATTACGATGAACAAATAGTACAAACAATAAAAATAAAACCTATAACAATGCCTGATGAATACATCAACACATCTAAGATTAAAGGGGATTTAGTTCAAGCAGAAGATAGCAATTTTTTCTATGGAACCAGTAAATCTAGTTATCCATTTTCTCTAGTCATAAAAATCCTCAAAGCCTTAGATCAATCATATACACCAGAGCTTCTTTCACAACAATATGATTTTCCAATTGAGACTCTGATGCCATGGCAACAGAATATACTTAGGCTCAAACAACTCAAAAACCGTAAAAATCGTCCGCGTTTCATCATTAATGCCGAAAAATCAGAGCGCGTACTTCCGCACATTGAAACTGCCGAAGACAAAAAACTTTTAGAATATTTTTTTAAACAGCTTAACCAGCATAGTTGTAATGATATCTATATATTAGATGCACTACATATTTTTGAAATGAAAGCCAATATTTCACATGCAGGATTAATTTTTAATGCTAATGATGTAAGACTAGCAAATCGATTTTTAAGGGGTATTTATTCTTTATTTCCAGAAAAATATTGGCATAAAGCGATATCACCTGACATTCCTCAGGAGAAGCTCATGGCAAGACTACATTCTAAACTCCCTTCTTGTCGTACGAACAGCAGTTTAAGTAACTCCTTTAAGTTGGAGCTGATATCTCAGAAAAATGGTAAATCACTCGGTATCTTTCGCTACTGCCTGTTGATTCTACTGATTTTATGTACGCAGTTGCCAGATCATAATTGATCTGGTTGATAACAGGAAAACTCATAAAAATCTTGAACCAATTTTTCATAAACATCAGAAAAATTGATTAACTGTTTTGGTTGCAAACCATAATGCTCAAAATAGCGAGCATCAATAAAGTAAGCCAAGCCGATATGCGTATTTAGATAAGTAGATACGCCAAGCTGCCTACAAAAATCAGGGTTATATTGTAGCTGTAACGCCGTATTTAGAATAATTTTTGACGTCACAATTTTAGCTACATTGCGAATATTCAGATGCCGAATACTTGGATGCATTGATGTCAAAACGCGACTCGAAGAATAATCCATCATGATCATTTGACCTTCTATTAATTTAAATTTTTATCAAGTAATGATTTAGTTGCTTCTCGTTTCGCAAGTTAACATCTAAACTATATCTATATTTATATAAAAACATGACCAAAACGTCAAGTTTTTATTGTCTATTTGGCGGTAATAATGACACTTGAATTAGACCCGAATGAATTTAAAATTCGATTGAAAGAAGTTAGAAAGATACGAAAGCTAACACAGCTAGAACTTGCTGAAAAAACGGGGATACCCGTAACTTCGATTGCGCATTTTGAGTCAGGCTCTCGTAAACCCTCTTTAGAAAATTTCTATAAGCTCATTGTCGTGCTTAATGTATCATCCGATTACATCTTGGGACGCTGTGAAAAAATGAGTACCTCAGCGATTGATCCTATTACTAATGCTTTACAGGACCTACCAGAGTTGGAGCGTAAAATGATTGAGAAATTCATTGTATCTTTGACGAATGAGAACATTAAACAGAATGATTAGATGTGTTATTAAATAAAAGTTCTGGAAATTAAAAAACCACATAATGTGGTTTTTTTGCATAGCAGCATAATGGCTATAAATACATAATGTATTCGCTATGAAGAAAGTCACCATCTATTTCATAGATGGTCATTACAATTCTGATTATCTCTCACCTCTACATTTTGTTTTGTAATTTCTATACCATTCTTCTATTTCTTCAGTATCAAAATAGACCGCTGCTTGGCGAGAAGCCCCTTCTTTCAAAAATCTTGGGAAAGTAGGATCATTTTCGATAATTTTGCGCAAGCAATCTCGGGTGACATTAAGCAACTCACAAACTTGATTGTATTTTAAGCGAAGAGGCTTCAGATTCTGATAACCAACAGGTATATCTAAATCATCATTTTTTTGAACAGTACGTACAATACTTCGACGAGTATGTGATGTAGGCGCTTTAAAATGATCCAACTGAGGATCCTCATTTAACAATAGAGAAACCATCCTAGCAAAAATGAACAATTCAAATCCCATCCGTTCAAAAACTCACAAAAGTCTCCACTTTTTTAAATTAATACTTAAGTAAAGACTCAATATAACCACTCCACCACTCCATGATTTCATATCGTTCTTCCAAGTGTGCCTCTTTATCATATGCTCCCTTGACCCCAGTTTTTAAATGAGCCAATGCTGATTCGATCACCTGCCATTTGTCACTATAGCGTTTATTCAAATTGGAGGATGCAATATGTCTAAATCCATGTGGATTTTGTTTTCCTCGATAACCTAATCGATTCAATGCCGCATTAAATGTTAAATTCGAAATTGGCTTATTAATGCTATCGCGACTTGGGAATAAGTATTCACTTTCAGGTGAAATTTTCTTTAGCTCCATCAATAATTTAATGACATGCTTGGACAAAGGAATCCCATGTTCGATACCTTTTTTCATTATATTTGAGGGACGTATCCACACCGCCTCATCAAAATCAAATTGCTCCCATTTCGCCTGTCGCAATTCCCCTGGACGAGGAAACATATGTATTAAAAGTTCTAAGCCTATTGCAATCGGTCTGGATGAGGAATTTCGAATTAATGAAATCATTTCTGGAAGCTGTTGAATAGCTACATGCTTCATACTTTGAGATTCCCCTTTCGCTAAATAATCACCAATCCCTTCCAATGGATTATATAAAATACCTTTTTTAAATTTTGCTAAACCATAAGCACCTGAGCAACATGAAATAAGCTTTTCAATTCTGTTATAAATTCCTTCATTCATTTGCTTGTTAGTAAAAAACTCCAACCATTCTGCTGGTGTAATTGATTTATATGGTCGATGTCCAAAGACAGGAATTAAATGTCGTTCAACCGATTGTTTTTCCTTTTTATAAGTATCAGCAGCCCAAGTCTGCTTTTTTCGCTCTAACCACTCATAAATAAGATGCGAGAATAAAGCCTTTTCCTCCTCAAGCTGAATTTTCTTAATCTCAACCTGTGTTTGAATTAGTATTTCACCTAGCGTCATGGCCTCTGCTTTTTCACGTGCTTGCGCATAACTTACAGATGGATAACTACCTAATCCTATCCATGCCCATTTTCCTTGATCATTCTTATATCGATATTGCCAATGTTTTTTGCCATTCGGTTTAACCCTACAATACAAACCTGGAATATCAGTAGGCTCACGATATTCTTTCGCTTTGGGTTTAAGTGTTTTATAAATTTCTTCAACACTTTTTTTTCGGCGAACCTTTGTATTCTGCGATACAGATCTTAGACGAATATCATCGTGAGTATTAACATCAAAAACATTCATAACTTATGGAATCTCCAGTAATTTTTTCCTTGGTGTATCCCTGAGTTATATTTTAAATTTAGGATACAAACAAGGATACACAGAGCGTGTTCCCATACGAAGTTATATAAGTTTAAACAAAGCAATAAAAAACCCTTAACTCTATTAGAATTAAGGGTTTAGATCTTATATAAAGCTATATAAATATAAAATTTGGTGGGCCCAGACAGACTTGAACTGTCGACCAACGGATTATGAGTCCGCTGCTCTAACCAACTGAGCTATAGGCCCTATATGCTGAAAACTTTATTTATCAATAAGTTCAGGCGTCATGAATACTAGCTAAGATTTTTTGGAAAGACAAGTGCTTTTATAACTGCTTGAACATTTAGGCAGCAATCATGGGCGACTTGTCTTAGTCAAAATTCAGTTACTTAAGACTTCAGTATAGGAGGCATATAGAAAAATGAGATACATGCTGCATCATTTAAGACAAATGAGCCTGTCATCTTGAATTTAATCCGGTCTACTAAGGGTAAAACTGATAGATTTAAGGTCTTAGTATATCTATAAGGTATTAAAATTCTTTATTGCTCAGGCAGCACTGTTAAAGGAATAGCCTTGAGCTCAAGAAGATAGAATGACTAGAATTCAGACTTCATTTCTTCGTCTTTATGTAAGTAAATCCTGCTTAATTTCGATCAAAGACCATACAATTATAAGCGCAAAAATCAATAAGGAGACTACGAAGGCTGTCATGTACGTCATACTTTTCAATCTCAGAGTAGAAAGAATAAGAAAATAGAAAAGACCTGTATCAGTCTTCTTCTTCGACAAAAGTCTAATAACTAAAGTGTGCTCTGGATAGTCATTTTTTCATCATTTTAAGACTTTTTTTGTATCTACTAATATTTTTAAGATATTAATATTATTTTATTTATATATATTAACTCTTAATCTTGCAGCTTAAAAAGATGAATAAATCATAGATTTTTACATTATTCGCTGATTTTATTGGAAAGCCTATTGACTGTATGGGCGAACAAGATGAAATTATGCAGTTCTCTACATACAGCTTTTACTTATCTGTGCTTATGCTAAATAAATTCCTTGGCGAATCTGCATTTAAACTTGCAGGTTGGCAATATCATGTCGAACCAGATGTGCTTGAAGATAAACAGGTTATTATTGGATTTGAACATACCTCAATGATGGATGCGGTACTGTCAATTGCTCTGTTCCAGATTTACGACCTCAAGGTTCATACCTTAATCAAAAAAGAATTATTTAAAGGACCTTTCAAACCGCTATTAAACGCTGTTGGTGGTATTCCGGTTGACCGCAAGGCCAGTAAAGATATCGTGACCCAGATGGTGGAACATTTTCAGAACAATGAAAAGTTCAATCTGGTCATTGCTCCCGAAGCGACACGAGCCAAACAGGGTGAAGCACGCAAACCGATCCGTACCGGTTTCTGGCATATTGCCAAGGCTGCCAATGTACCGATCGTGTTGTTATACGCCAATTCCAGAACCAAGCAAGGTGGCATTCTTGGCAAGATCTATCCGACAGACCTTGCGCATGACCTGGCTTTGATCAAACAACTGTATAAAGATAAGGTTGGTCTGGATATCGTTATACCAGAGTAAGCTTTTTAAAAGAAAAGCACGGACATAATCAGCGATTTTGCTTTTTATGTCCAAGTCATCTGTCCATATAAATGTATAAATAGAATTATAAATCTCCCTATCCTCTTTCTATTTTTCCTCGATATTGCACTTTTTTTGTTTTTATCCTGAAATCTCAAATCCAGGCACTTTTTTTTAAAAAAACGCTTATGGTAGAATTTCGGCATTCTGATAGGCATACAGCCAATCTACAAGGAGCATAGTTCGCATGGCAGGTCATTCCAAGTGGGCCAATATTAAGCATCGCAAAGCAAAACAAGATGCGAGTCGTGGTAAAGTTTTTACCAAATACATTCGTGAATTAACCACTGCTGCAAAGCTTGGTGGTCCAGATACTGCAAGCAACCCTCGTCTACGTGCTGTGGTTGAAAAAGCATTATCAGTGAATATGACACGTGACGTGATCAACCGTGCCATTCAACGTGGTGCTGGTGGCGAAGATAACGACGACCTGAAAGAAGTGACCTACGAAGGTTATGGTGTAGGTGGTGTTGCGGTTATTGTTGAAACCATGACTGACAACTTGAACCGTACTGTGCCTGACGTACGTCATTGCTTCTCTAAAACTGATGGTAACCTAGGCACTAACGGTTCGGTGGCATTCCTGTTCACGAAACGTGGCGAGATTACTTTTGAAGATGTTTCTTTTGGAAGATCAAATCATGGAAGTGGCATTAGAAGCAGGTGCGGAAGACATCGAAGTCACTGAAGATGAAATCCTGGTGATTACTACACCTGAAGCTTTCGGTGATGTTCAAGATGCTTTAACTGCTGCAGGTTTAAAATCTGACAATGCTGAAGTGGTGATGAGTCCTTCAACCAAAGCAGAAATCACAGACATCGATCAAGCGAAAAAAATCATGAAAATGATTGATATGCTTGAAGATCTGGATGATGTACAGAACGTATATACCAACGTTGAATTCTCAGATGCTGTTTTAGCAGAACTTGATGCTTAACTGTCACTGATTCAAAAAACGCACCTTAGGGTGCGTTTTTTTGTGGCTGTCGACCACCCTAGCTTTGATTAAACTTTATTGAGTAATCCGCTACAGTTAAAGACATTATATTCTTTAATGACAAAGCTGGAATGCAGTGCCACCACATGCTCAATTTTTCCAATCCGCTTAAGCAGGATTTCACTATAATTTTCCATATCTCTTGCCACGACTTCAACAATAAAGTCTGCCGACTGACCGGTGACCAAAAAGGCATTAATTACTTCGGGAATACTTTCCAGTTCTTCCAGAAATTTGGCAAAAGTATCGCTATCATGTTTGCTTAAGGATACCTGCAACAGCACATGCAGACTGAAACCTAATTTTTGGTAATTGATTTCACGTTTTAAGCCACTGATAATATTATGATCGATTAAATGTTTAATCCTGCGATGGACCGAACTGACAGATAAATTCACCCGTTCGGACAGTTCATTCAAATTGACATCTTCATGGGTCAATATTTCTAGAATATGTTTATCGAAACGATCCAGTTCCATTTTTATACTCTTATATCAATAATCAATAGATGCAGAAAATTTTGCGCCATCTCTGTTATACAATATTTATTTATTTTTCACAAAATTTTCATATTCTGAAATTTTTTTCCAAATGGGATCTTATTTTATAAATACGGTTTTCATACTGAATCAAATGACCGTTAATCGCATTAATTAAAAATATGACCAATGGTATTTTACATTAAATCTTTATTTTTAAATTATTTAAATTGGGTAAACATGGCAACAGATAGGCTATTCCTGTCAGCCCCTACACGACTTAACCGTCCATCTTTTACAAGTGTATAAAAATAGATTAAAACAAAGGCGCTTTAAAAACAAAAATAGCGCATTTCAAAAATATTACACAAGGAACGGTCATGGCTTCTAAACTTTTAAGCTTGATAAAAACAAAAGTGAGTCCTGTTTTAACCATCGAAACCCAAACGAAGAGCTTATTGGGCGGCTTATTCGGTGGAACGACATCAGGTACCCTCACCAATCTTATTGGCAATCTCACCGGATCCAATACTCAACCTTCAGTCAGCTCATTATTAAATAATCTCCTTTCTGGAAGCAGCCTGAGTACGACATATCTCAGCAATTTATTAACTCAGTTTTCTGGCTCGAATGCCTCAAGTTTAAATATTCAAAGCCTGATCAGTAGCTTAACCCAATCCAATGGTGGTAGCTTTAATATTACCCAAGTCACCAACTTATTAAAGAGCTTAATGGGGAGCAATAGCAGCAATCTGGATCTTGGGGCTATTTCTAAACTGGTGGGCGGCTTATTGGGCGGTAGCACTGGCAATATTGATATTGGTAAAATTTCTCAACTGGTCGGTGGCCTGATCGGCGGTTCAAGTAATATTGATATTGGTGCGATTACAGGTCTGGTCGGCAAGCTGATTGGCGGTAATGGTGATATCGATATCGCGCAAATTGCTCAACTGGTTGGTGGCTTAATTGGTGGTTCAAGCAATATTGATATCGGTGCCATTGCAGGTCTGGTGGGTAAGCTGATTGGCGGTAATGGCGATATCGATATCGCACAAATCACTCAGCTCGTTGGTGGTCTGATTGGTGGGTCTGGCGGTTTAGGTGACGTAGACATTGGTGCCATCGCAGGTCTGGTCAGCAACCTGATTGGTGGTAATGGCGAGATTGATATCGCACAAATTGCTGAATTGGTCGGTGGTCTGATCGGTGGTTCTGGCGGTTTAGGTGATATAGATATTGGAGCAATTGCAGGCTTGGTGGGTGGTTTAATCGGTGGCAATGCAGGCAGTGATTTTGATCTTGGTGCTATTACCAATTTAATTAGCGGCTTTGTAGGCGGAAATGCAACGGGTGGTTTTGATGTCGGTGGCTTCACTGACTTACTGAGCGGTCTGATTGCGAATGGTTCAAATGGCATAGACTTGGGTGGGTTATTAGGCAATCTCAATCTCGGTAGCGATCTGGATCTGGGTGGTATGATCGAAAGTATTTCCTCTGCTTCAAACGGCTTTGACCTAGGCAGTATTGCCGAAGGTGTTGGTCAGCTGGTTGGTACTGGCTCTTCGATTGAATTGCCTGACCTCGGTGATCTTGTCCAAGGTGTGGGTACGACTGATTCCAATATTGATCTGTCTGCTCTCCTGCCGGGCATTAAAGATACAATTCAGAATATCGGCAGTGGCGGTTCTTCATCCGGATTTGATTTTGGTTCACTCCTCAATAATTTTACTAAACATATTGATATCGACCAGCCTAATCCTTGGGGTTAATCATAATCTCATCAAAAAAACGCGCTTCATGCGCGTTTTTTAATTCTGAGAGTAGCATTTAAACTTATACACCACGCCAGTCTACCCGCGCATTACGTTCGGTTCGGTAAATACGGCAAATATATTCACCCAGTGGTAGCTCATTCAAATACTGCTGATAGTCGCGATATTCTTCGGACAAGGTTTCAAAGTTTTCTTTTTCCCACGGCGTACCTGGAATCGCCAGAAGCGGTGCCAACATGGAACAGACTGCAATATCCGCCAGACCTAAACGATTTCCGACAAAATAATGCCCACCTTGGCTGACCAGCATCTGATTGAGCTGCTGTACCGCAACATCGATGTGTTGTTTAGATTCCGCCACGGTTTCCTCATTCAATGCATAACCCTTGGCCACCATCGCTTTCAATAAAGGTTTAGAAAATTTTTCAAACTGGCGCAGATAGCCCTGCTCACCAATTAAAATATCCAGAGATTCATGATCAGAAGTCAGCGCTTGAGACAGCATCCAGCGACGAACATGACGACCCAATTCCAAAGTAATTTCATTAATTTCTAAAGCTTTATTTCGAAAATATCCTTCTGCGTGCAGTAAACGATGTTCTGGATAAGTATCATCCAGATATAAAGCAATCTGGGTTGAATCTGCGATCCATCGGTCCTGATCACGCAAAATAGGCAGACGATTCTGTCCTGTTTTCAGGCGAGCAAAAGCGCGGTGTACCCCGGGTATCAGATTGTGAGCAACATAATACAGCTCTTTATGGTCCAGCATCCAACGTGCTTTTTCGCAAAAGTGAGATAAAGGAAACTGGTATAAAGTTCGCATGTATGCTCCATGTTTATCGTTATTGGATCAGGGCGTGTAGGCCGCTGTTTTATTCAGATACTTTAGTCACTCACTTTTAGAAAAACAATGTGATTTTTATTCAAAAGTAAAATACTGGCTGATTATTCCTCTATGGTTGGTGAACTCACTACACATCCAGGAAAGCTCAGCGAATCATTTTAGGTCGCCAGAAGCATTTGATTGCAATAAACCGCAAGCGCATGACCTGACTTTAGCTGCGCTTTCATGTAAAATCGGGGGCAATTTTTATATAACGCTTTTGTGAGTTATTTCATGGGTTTTAATTGTGGTATTGTCGGCTTGCCGAACGTTGGTAAATCTACACTTTTCAATGCCTTAACCAAAGCTTCTATTGCTGCAGAAAACTTCCCTTTCTGTACGATCGAACCAAACACCGGGATTGTACCTGTTCCTGATCCACGTTTAGACAAATTGACTGCAATTGTTAAACCACAACGTGTTATTCCGACTTCTATGGAATTTGTAGACATCGCAGGTCTGGTAGCGGGTGCTTCTAAGGGTGAAGGCTTGGGTAACCAGTTCTTGGCCAACATTCGTGAAACTGATGCAATTGCTCACGTTGTGCGTTGTTTTGAAGATGAAAACGTCATTCATGTGAATGGTCGTATTGATCCACTAGATGACATCGCTACGATTAATACCGAACTTGCGCTTGCAGACTTGGACGCTGTAGCCAAAGCGATTACGCGTTTGACAAAATCTGCCAAAGGTGGCGACAAAGAAGCTTTAGCGACTAAAGCCGTTCTGGAAAAAATCCAGCCTTTACTGGATGAAGGTAAACCGGCACGCGCAGCGGACCTAGATGATGACGAGCGTAAACTGGTACGTGGCTTTGGTTTAATGACGCTTAAACCAACCATGTATATTGCCAACGTTGCTGAAGACGGTTTTGAAAATAACCCGCATTTAGATGCAGTGAGAAAATTGGCCGCTGAAGAAAATGCGATTGTAGTTCCACTTTGCAACCAGATTGAAGCTGAAATTTCATTGCTTGAAGATGAAGACCGTGCTGAATTCCTTGAAGCAATGGGCATGGAAGAGCCGGGTTTAAACGTCGTAATTCGTGCAGGTTATTCATTACTGGGCCTACAAACTTACTTCACCGCGGGCGTGCAAGAAGTTCGTGCCTGGACCGTAAAAGTTGGCGCAACTGCACCACAGGCAGCAGGCGTGATTCATACCGACTTTGAAAAAGGCTTTATCCGTGCAGAATGTATCGCTTATGATGATTTCGTGCAGTACAACGGCGAAGCCGGTGCGAAAGAAGCAGGTAAATGGCGTCTAGAAGGTAAAACTTACATCGTTCAGGATGGCGATGTTTTACACTTCCGTTTTAACGTCTAAGTATTTGCTGTTTGAAAAAGTCCCTTCTTGGGGCTTTTTTTATTGCTTATAAAAAGAGGATTCATACGTATAACAGGCTTGCTAGAAGCGCATAAGATCAATACATATCAACAATAATGATAACTATTCTCATATAAAAATATTGAATTAGAGCGTATCTTAAATCTAATGAAAAATAACCTAATTCCATTCTCACCAAGGAATCCTGCCAATGAGCTACACCTTGCCTGCACTGCCTTATGCTTATGATGCGCTAGAGCCTCATATCGATAGCAAGACTATGGAAATTCATCATAGCAAGCATCATCAAACCTATATCAATAATATCGTGGATGTCCTATTTTTAAAGTTTATTTTGCTAAAAAGCCAGTCTGAATGACTGGCTTTTTATAGGTACATCTATAAGGATAAAAGGTTTATTGCATATTGGCAATTGCAGTACCTTTTTGCTTAGGATCGGTATTTCCGAGTGCAGGATGGGCAATGGCATTCTGGCATTGCAGTTTATCCCGCTCATAATCTGCCTGTTTTTGTTGCAGGCTGTTACCATTTTCCATGGTCGTCCGCGCCCATATTTCCAGACTGGTCAAGGCTTTACGACATAAGGCATATTTGCCTTCGGTCACCGAATCGGTCATTTTGACATTAATGCGCCAGTCCGTACTCAATTTACGTGCCGGTTGACGTACCTGTGTTTCCAGCTGATCCACTTCTTTATTATAGACCAGTGGATCCACTTCATTGATCAGTTGCCATGCGGCATTGGCATAAGTCGTCGCATCATTAGTCAGTTTAGGTGCCGGTTTAATTTCTGGCTTATCAGTCGATTGACTGTCATTCCCACACGCTTGTAACAATATTGCCGTGCTTATTAAAGCAGCAGTCAGCATCGCACGTGTCTTGAAAATCCACATATCAGGCTCGCCAATTTAAACATTTCGGCACTATGCTATTAAATTCACGTAGAATACACAATCTTCATTTGACCCATCGTTCAACTCTCCTTTAAGGTGTGTCGTGTCTGAACCGAATCAACTCGCTACGCAACCTGCTGGCTTCTGGCAAGGTGCAAAAGATAGCCAAGCGATTATCTTCACTTATTTACCGGTGTCGTTTGCTTTTGGTGTTTCAGCCACTCAGTTTGGCTTTACCGCCTGGGAAGCACTGTTCCTGTCCTGCTCGATGTATGCAGGTGCCAGCCAGTTCTTGGTGGTCGCTCTCTTGGGTAGTGGAACATCCATCTGGATGACGGCATTAACCGTGATTGCCTTGGACATTCGTCATCTGCTTTATGGTCCTGCGCTGCAAAACCTGATTCAAGACCGGCTCAATTTAAAAAAAACGGCAATCTGGTCTTGGGGTTTGACCGATGAAGTTTTTGCCTCCGGCATGATCAAGCTCTCGCAACGGCGACAGGAATGGTCAGAATCCTGGATGCTCGGTTTAAGCCTGTTTAGCTGGATGTCCTGGGCACTCGGATCTTTCCTGGGTGGATTGTTTGCCGATCAGGTCAGCAACCTGCCGCAATTCTTACAGGCTGCGCTGGATTTCTTGTTACCTGCGCTGTTCCTGAGTTTCTTATTGGCAGCCTTTGAGAAAAAACATACTTTTGTTGTAGCTATCACGATTCTGATTTCTGCGATTGCCTGTTATTTTATCGACCTGTCCGCCGCGATCTTTATCGGTATCAGTTCTGGTATTTTCGCCGGCTTGTTCAAGCACTATATTTTGAAACAGCCGGATCCTGAACACGCAGGAGATCAAGCATGAATCTAGAGATTATTTTGGTCGGAATTTTAGTCGGAATCGCCAATTTTGCCTCGCGCTTCGGTCCGTTTTTTGTCATTCAAAAATTTCAGCAAGGTTCACAAAAACGCGGAGCATTGTGGTTAAAAATTGCTTTGGGTTCAATTGGCATTGCTGCGATCAGCTCCATGCTGGTGGTTGCCACCCTGCCGCCTTTATTAGAAACGCCGAATAAAAGTTTTGCGATGCTGGTTGGCTTTATTGTGCTCACGGTTTTGTACTTTAAGTTTAAACGTATTGTGATGGCGACACTGACCGCAGCGCTCACCTATGGCCTGGTTTACACCTATGTTCCAGTACCCTTTTAAGCTTTAACTCGTTGATCAATCGAAACAAAGACTTATGCTAAACTCATAGTATGGGTCTTTTTTATATAACAATAAAAACAAGGAAGGATGCGCATGTTTGAGGTCAAACAGGTGATTGAAGGCAAAATCTTTATTCATCATCGGCGCGATGAAATGTTAACCGTATTCCATCGACATGAAGTGCCGGCACAATATTTTGAATGTTTTATCAATGCTCAAAATTTTACCGAACATTTTGTCGAAATACATGCTCAACCAGCAGATCAAGTTCGGGTGGTTTATATTAAAAAGAATAGCATCCATCAAATTATTGCTCTGCTTAATCAGAGCCAATACGTGCTGCATCTTCATCCTTTGACATTGATTTTGGGTAAATGGAGCTTCAGACATCGTGTCCTGCCGAATACTCTAAAAATTTTTGCTGGTTTATTTGCGCTCCTTTTTATTCTTTTTTCAGCTACCGCCTTTTCAGCAGATCAGTTCCAGCTCACCACCATCTTGCGAGACTGCATTCAATTCACAGTTTTTGGGCTACTGTTATTTTTGCTGTGCTTTGTACTGCTTTTTGTATTGCCCTATGCGTATTTCCTGCATGTTCGTACATTACGTCTGTTAAAGATGCTAAATATCAATACTGAACAAGTTGCACAAATAGAAAAGCTCAAGTCTCAAAGCGGGATTTATCTTCTGCAAACGCAGTCTGACAGCGATGTGAAAATGACAGCGCCTCCTTATTAAAATCTAGAAAAACTTTATAAATAAAACTGTTGGTCAATATCACAATTTTGTATGAATCTTGGCTTAACTGCTGGCTCAGTTCTGCTATGCTAAAAGTCCATAAAATCAAGCATGGATGATCCACATGAGCGTGACTATTGGTACTCCCCTTCAATCTTCTGCCTATAAAGTTCTATTATTGGGTTCTGGTGAACTGGGCAAGGAAGTGGTGATTTCACTACAACGCCTTGGAGTCGAAGTTCATGCTGCTGACCGTTATGATCATGCCCCTGCCATGCAGGTTGCGCATTATTCCTATACCTTGAATATGGCAGATGCTGTAGAACTCAAACAACTCATCAATCAAATCCAGCCACATTTAATTGTTCCTGAAATTGAAGCGATTGCGACCGAAGTTCTGCTTGAAATAGAAGCCCAGAACATTGCTACAGTCATTCCTTCTGCTAAAGCCGTCAATCTGACCATGAACCGTGAAGGTATTCGTCGTCTGGCTGCGGAAGAACTCGGTCTGCCAACTTCAGCTTACCGTTTTGCCGACAGTTTAGAATCCTTCCGCGCGGCCTGTGACGATGTCGGCTATCCAAACTTTGTGAAACCGGTGATGTCATCTTCAGGCAAAGGTCAGTCTCGTGTTACCCGTTTTGATGAAGTCGATGCTGCCTGGGAATATGCGCAAACCGGTGGCCGGGTCAATCAGGGTACTGTGATTGTAGAATCACAAATTGACTTTGATTTTGAAATTACCTTATTGACTGTTCGTGCAAAAAATCCAGAAACCGGCGAAATCGAAACGTCTTATTGCGACCCGATCGGACATCGTCAGGACTCAGGTGATTATGTGGAAAGCTGGCAGCCTCAACCGATGACTCCAGCCGCGCTGGAAGAATCCAAGCGCATTGCCAACAAGGTCACTACAGCACTTGGTGGCTGCGGAATCTTTGGAGTGGAACTCTTTGTAAAAGGCGACAAAGTATGGTTTAGTGAGGTTTCCCCACGTCCACACGATACTGGACTGGTGACTTTAGCCTCCCAATTTCAAAGTGAATTTGAGCTGCATGCACGTGCTATTTTAGGCTTGCCGGTGAATACTGCACGACATAGTGTGGCTGCCAGTGCGGTAATTTATGCTGGAGTAGATGGCCGTAATCTTTCATTTTCTGGCCTGAATCTTGCTTTAGCAGACGGCAATACCGATTTGCGCCTGTTTGGCAAACCAGAAGGTTTTAAACGTCGTCGTATGGGCGTTGCCACGGCACGTGCAGAAACTATTGAACAGGCACGTGAACTGGCCCTCCAGGTCGCCAACCAAGTTAGCGTCAACCAAAACTAAGCTGAAATACCAACGGACGACTGTACATGATCAACACCCATCCACTGCTGAATTACGCTAAAAGCAACCATGACATTAAAGCCATCAATCAATGGCGCAGTGATGTCGAAAATCAGCTTCAGGAAAGTTTTGAAAATGGCCAGTCGATTCGGGATATTATTCTGGCGCGTTCCAACCTGATTGATGAAGCATTGCAGTTTCTCTGGCAGCATGCCGAACTGGATCAAACTGATTTGGCCCTGTTTGCAGTCGGAGGCTATGGCCGTCGTGAAATGCTGCCTTATTCTGATGTCGACATCATGATCTTGTCAGAAGACGAGATTAACCCGGAACAGGAACAACTGATTTCTACATTCATTTCATCGCTTTGGGACGTGGGGAATTTCAAACCCGGTATCAGTGTCCGCACCATCAATGAATGTGTCAATCAGGCCAGCAGTGATCTGACCGTCGCCACCACCCTGATCGAAGCCCGCCTGATTATTGGCAATGAAAACCTGTGCAAATGGCCACGTCGTATCGTGTCACGTACCTGGACTGACAAAACTTTTTTTGATGCCAAGATGGATGAGCAGCATAAACGCTATGCTCAGCACAACAATACCGAAAGCAATCTGGAACCGGATATTAAAAATGCGCCGGGTGGCATCCGTGATATCAACCAGATTGGCTGGATTGCCAAACGGCATTTCCGCGTCAATCGCATTTATGATCTGGTACATCTCGGTTTTATTTCAGAATTTGAACTCGGTGTGCTTGAGGAAGCCGAAAGTTTCCTCTGGGAAATCCGTCATCACCTGCACCGCCTGACCAAGCGCGATGAAAACCGCTTATTGTTCGATTATCAGCGTGATATTGCTGCCAAATTTGGCTATGTACGTGAAGAGGCGCATCATCCGAACTATCCAATTGAACAGTTCATGAAGCGCTATTATCGCAGTGCACAGCAAGTGTCTACGCTGAACGAAATGCTGCTGGCCTATTTTAATGAATCGGTCATTACGCCACGTTTACCGCAATATGAACGCCAGATCGAAGAAATCAACCAGAACTTTAAACTGGTCGATGGCAAACTGGCTGTGCAGCATCACAAGATTTTCTCGGAAAATCCAAACGCAATTCTGGAAATTTTCTATTTACTAGCCAATCGTCCTGAGATCGAAGGTATTCGTGCGCGTACTTTACGCCTGCTGACCCTGGCTGGAAAACGCATTGATCAGGATTTTCGTGATAATCCGGTGCATCAAGCGCTATTTATGGCGATTATCCGTTCACCGCATCGACTCTACGATACTATGGTCGCGATGAAGCGTTATGGTGTGCTTGGAAATTACATTCCGGCCTTTGGACAGATTCTGGGACTGATGCAATATGACCTGTTCCATATCTATACGGTCGATGCACATACCTTATTGCTGCTGCGGAACTTAAACCGCTTTAAAGAACCTGAATTTGCCAAGGAATTTCCGGTGGTCAGTTCAGTGTTTCAGCGTCTGACCCGTCGTGACATCGTCTATCTGGCAGCAATTTTCCATGATATTGCTAAAGGTCGTGGCGGCGATCACAGTGAACTTGGCGCCAGTGATGCGATTAAATTCTGCCGTAGCCATGGCTTTACTGAACGCGAAAGCAACCTGGTGGCCTGGCTGATCCAAAATCATCTGGTGATGTCTGTCACTGCCCAGAAAAAAGATATTTCCGATCCGGATGTGGTCAAAGAATTCGCCGAAAAAATGGGTGACATGGAACATCTGGATTATCTGTACACCCTGACAGTCGCCGATATTAACGCCACCAATCCGAAGCTGTGGAATACCTGGCGCGCTTCGCTGATGCGTCAACTATATACTCAGGCACGTGACGTAATCCGTTCTGGTCTGGGCCGTCCGGTTGATTATCAAATGCTGATTGAAGATACTAAATTTGCAGCCAGTGAACTTCTGGTTCAGGACTTCTCACTGGATGAGGTAGAAAAAGTCTGGCAGGAACTTGGTGATGACTATTTCCTCAAAGAAACAGCAGATGAAATTGCCTGGCATACCCGTGCCATTTTACAACACGGCGATAATCCTGCCCCACTGGTGCTGATGCGGGCGCACCGTAAATATGCGCAGGATGCGGTACAGATCTTTATTTATACGCAGGATCAACCCAACCTGTTTGCCACCACCGTGGCTATTCTGGATCGTATGAATCTGGATGTACAAGACGCACGGATTATTACAGCGACTAAAGCCTTCAGTCTGGATACCTATGTAGTACTGGACCGTTTTGGTACCTTATTGACCGATCCGGAACGCGAAGCCACAGTGATTGAAGCTCTGAAAGATGCCTTGAGTCATTCTGATGAATATCCGGGCCTGATGCAGCGCCGGATTCCGCGTCAATTACGTCATTTCGATATTGAAAATACAGTCGATATTAGTATCAATCCTGCCTTGAATCAAAATATGGTCGAAATCGCTACTCTCGATCATCCTGGTTTACTTGCCAAAATCGGTGGTTTATTTATGATGCAAGGCCTGGATATCCACTCTGCCAAAATTGCTACACTTGGCGAACGTGCCGAAGACATATTTTTTGTCACCAAAAAAGATGGCAACCCTATGATACCTGAAGAATCTGCTGAATTTGCAGCTGCACTTAAAACTGCACTGGATGAAGCCTCTCATCAGGTTTGTAGTCAACACTCACATTAAAACGCGGTTACTTATTCATGAACTCTAGCTTGTCTCTACTGCACCCTTATCCGTTTGAAAAGTTAAATCAGCTTTTTGCGGATATCCAGCCTGCAAATATGCCCTTAATTCCCCTGTCGATTGGTGAACCAAAGCATCCTGCACCGGAGTTTGTGAAACAAGCGATTATTGATAACTTTAAACATTTATCGACCTATCCAAACAGTAAAGGCTTGCCTGAGCTACGCGAAAGTATTGCTCAATGGCTGACGCGCCGTTTTCAGCTAAATAGCATCAGTGCAGACAGCAATATCCTGCCTGTTTCTGGTACGCGTGAAGCGATTTTCTCGTTTGTACAGGCTTTGGTAAATCGTGAAGAGGCACCTTATGTGGTGATGCCGAATCCGTTTTATCAGATTTATGAAGGCGCAACACTGCTCGCAGGGGCCAAACCTTATTTCATCAACTGTACTGAGGAAAATAACTACCTTGGTGACTTTGATGCTGTTCCGGCAGAAGTCTGGGAAAAAACTGCACTGCTATTTGTCTGTACCCCGGGCAATCCAACCGGTGCAGTGCTGTCGAAAGAACAGTTTAAAAAACTGATTGCCCTGTCGGATCAATACAACTTTGTGATTGCTTCAGATGAATGTTATTCAGAACTCTGGTTTGATCAGGCACCCGTAGGTTTACTGGAAGTTTGTGCTGAAATCGGCCGGGATGACTATAAAAACTGTGTGGTGTTCCATTCACTGTCTAAACGCTCTAACCTCCCAGGCATGCGTTCAGGTTTTGTTGCCGGTGATGCCAGCCTGTTAAAACCTTATTTGCAATACCGTACTTACCACGGCGCAGCGATGCCGGTGCAACATCAACTGGCGTCAGTTGCTGCCTGGGATGATGAAGCACATGTGGAAGAAAACCGGGTGCAATACCGTGCCAAGTTTGATTTATTCCAGAAAGAACTCGGTCACCTGCTGCCACTGAAAAAACCGGATGCAGGTTTCTACTACTGGCTAAAAGTCGATAATGATGAAGCCTTTGCCAAGCGCCTGATGGAGGAAGCACATATTAAAGTTCTTCCGGGTCGTTATTTATCCCGCGATACTGAACAGGGTAATCCGGGTGAAAATCATGTACGTTTAGCCCTTGTTGCCGATCTGGCGCAATGTGAAGAAGTCATTCAACGTCTGAAAGCCATTCTCTAAATTTTATCATGACTAAAAAACCCACTGTAGATCAGTGGGGTTTTTTAATTGAAATCAGATGAGTTCTATCTTCATCTCATACTGAGAAAACAACACAGAGTCTTACAACACTTTTGCAATTTCATCTTCAAGATCTTCAGGCTTGGTGGTCGGAGCAAAACGGTTCAATACCTTGCCATCACGGCCAATCAGAAACTTGGTAAAATTCCATTTAATTCCATTACCTAAAATACCTTTGGAATTATTGGTTAAATAGCGAAAAATAGCATGTGCCTCAGGGCCTTTGACATCTACCTTGGAAAACATCGGGAAAGATACCCCGTAATTCTTCTGGCAAAATTCACCAATCTGTTCATTGGAACCCGGATCTTGGCCGCCAAACTGGTTACATGGAAATCCCAAAATTTCCAGACCTTGATCTTTATATTTTTCGTAAAGTTTTTCTAATCCTGAAAATTGTGGGGTAAAACCACACTTACTCGCTGTATTGACGATCAAAAGCACCTTGCCTTCGTAATCTGCAAGTGGCTTGCTTTTGCCATCTAACAATTCAGCTTCAAACTGATAAATGTTAGTCATGGATAGGTTTCCTCATCATTTTTTTCTTGTGTTTCTAAGTCCAAAGAAGCCGAGTTGACACAATAACGCAAACCGGTCGGTTCTGGGCCATCCGGGAAAACATGCCCTAAGTGTGCGTCACAATGATGACAAACAATCTCAGTTCTGACCATTCCGTGTGAAGTATCAGGTAATTCTTCTACCACCGAACTGCTGACGGGACGGTAGAAACTTGGCCAGCCACAGCCGCTGTCATACTTGGTTTCAGATGAGAACAGTGGCGTGCCGCAGCAACGGCATACATAGGTGCCATCTTGCTTGGTATTCCAGTATTTTCCAGTAAATGCCGGCTCGGTTCCCTTCTCGCGCGTAATGCGAAACTCCTCAGGTGATAACTCTCTTTGCCATTCCCGGTCTGATTTATTGAGTTTTCCCATGATCACATACCTTTTTATCTTGCTATTTAAAATAGGATAATCCTATATTTACGTGATTCATTTTAAAAATTCTAGTCTTTATTCAACATTTTACAAAAGACATATAATGCCTAAAAAAGCAAAAAGAAAGCAAATATAAAAATAAAAGTAAGCAATTTTTACATTAAATGTTTTTTAGTGAGCAAATTTAATGGTATTCTTAGCTCTAAATTTGCTCAGGATTAAAAAATGTCGCAAAAAAAGAGCGTAATTTTTAAAAATCTGCTGCCTGTGATCAAACAATATCAGCAGCTTGGATTTACGCATGAAAAAATTGTTGCACTACTTCGAGATGAACATGATCTCGATCTAGTCACAACTGAGACATTTAAAAGTTATTTATATCGTTATGCAAAAGTGACCTCCACTCCATCCGAGAACATCAAAATGCCGAACACTTTCCAATCCCCTCGCGAAATCAAGAAATCATCCAAGCTTGATCATGTTTGCTACGACATTCGCGGACCTGTGTTACGAGCGGCCATCGAGATGGAAGAAGCTGGTCACAAAATTATTAAATTAAATATTGGTAACCCTGCCCCATTCGGTTTTGAAGCACCACAAGAAATTATCAACGATGTGGCTTTAAACCTACCGAATGCGATTGGTTATACAGATTCCAAAGGGATTTTCCCGGCGCGTAAGGCGATCTGTCAGTATTATCAGCAAAAAGGCATCCTGGATATGCACGTCAATGACGTCTATATCGGCAATGGTGTGTCTGAACTGATTGTTATGGCCATGCAAGGTCTGCTGGATGATGGCGATGAAATGCTGATTCCAATGCCGGATTATCCACTCTGGACGGCAGCAGTGAATCTGTCTGGCGGTACAGCGATTCACTATAAATGTGATGAAGAAAATCACTGGTATCCAGATATTACTGACATGGAAAGCAAAATCACGCCAAATACCCGTGGTATTGTGATTATTAACCCGAATAACCCGACCGGTTCGGTTTACCCACGTCATGTGTTGCAACAAATCGTCGACTTGGCCAAGAAATATGACCTGATTTTATTTGCTGATGAAATCTACGACAAAATTATTTACGATGGAATCGAGCATGTTGCTGTAGCAGCTCTGGCTGGCGATCAGCTCTGTGTTTCGTTTAACGGTTTATCTAAAGCCTATCGTATTGCTGGTTTCCGTTCCGGCTGGATGGCCATTACCGGCGATAAAGCACGTGCCGCAGACTATATCGAAGGTTTGGATATGCTGGCATCGATGCGTTTGTGTGCCAACCATCAGGCTCAA
Organism: Acinetobacter lwoffii; assembly: GCF_049367455.1. Lineage (GTDB taxonomy): Bacteria > Pseudomonadota > Gammaproteobacteria > Pseudomonadales > Moraxellaceae > Acinetobacter > Acinetobacter lwoffii_W. The sequence continues at coordinate 2,580,994 of NZ_JBMPXW010000001.1, read as the reverse complement.
TATGCGATTCAGACTGCACTGGGCGGTTATCAGTCGATTAATGACCTGATTCGTCCGGGCGGGCGTTTATATGAACAGCGCAACATTGCCTGGGAAATGCTGAACGAGATTCCAGGTGTGTCTTGTGTCAAACCTGAAGGTGCGATGTACTGCTTCCCGAAACTGGATCCGAATGTGTATCCAATCCAGGATGATGAAAAACTAATGCTGGATTTGTTACGTGCCGAGAAAGTGCTTCTGGTTCAAGGTACAGGCTTTAACTGGCCGACACCGGATCATTTCCGTGTAGTATTCCTGCCGGCTGAAAATGAACTGCGTGAAGCCATTACCCGTGTTGGCCGTTTCCTGGCCAAGATGCGTTAATTCTTGAAATAGACAATATAAAAAACCGCGTTGATACGCGGTTTTTTATTTCTCTGAAAAAATTCAGGCTTTTGACTGATGAAATCTTAAAAATCATACCGGTTTCTTTGAGCAAATTTCTGTACTCAATGGTTTCTTCTCAGGCAATTTCCCCTCAATCATGAAGATTCATGTTATTTTTTGACCAAATATAAAATTCTATGAGTACACGGATGTCCTCAAACACAATCAAGCTCAGCCTTTTTCTTTGTCTTAGTATGTGCTTGGGCATTGGCATTCTTCGTTTTTCTTATACTGCACTGTTACTTGGCACACGAGAAGCCTTTGGCTGGAGTACAGATTTTGCCAGCCTCTTGAGCAGTGCCAATTTGCTGGGTTATTTAATCGGTGCTTTTACCGCGATGCGTCTTCCTCAAGACCGCAGTATGAGTACCTATATTCAAATTTCAGCCTTTGCTGGCATGTTCAGCCTGATGTGTTGTGCGTTTTCTGGTTTTTCTGAAGCGTGGTATATCGCTTGGCGTATCATTTCAGGGATCAGCGGTGGACTGATGATGATCTTATCGCCGAGTGTGGTCGCGCAGTGTTGTGAACTTCAGGATCGTCTTAAAATCAACTTTATTGGTTTTAGTGGGATTGGACTAGGCGTTTTAATTGCGACCCTGTTTCTGCCTTATCTGGATCAAATTTCCATACAGACTGCATGGCTAATCTTATGTGGTTTTGCTTTGCTTATCTGTATCGTTTTAAGTCTACTGATTCAGAAATTTAAGCCATATTTGTCGGCACAAGCTCCTGCGGTTACCTCTCATCTATCTCTGAATAGCGTCTTTTATAGTTTACTTACAGTTTATGCTTGTAGTGCTTTCGCTTATATACCGCATTCACTCTTCTGGATTGATTATTTAAGCCAGCAGTTGGGATTGAGCTTGTTCTGGATTAATTTCAACTGGATTCTGTATGGACTAGGTAGTGCTTTAGGCGCCTTGAGTGCTTATGCACTGGCCAGAAAATGGGGTAATTTTGTTGCCCTGAAAATTCTTTATAGTCTTTATATTGTGGCTATTTTTATTGCAACCCTAGATGCCAGCCCATTGCTTACTTTTAGCTCTTCCTTTTTCACTGGGATGCTAAATCCGGCTGTGGTCTTCCTGACCTCCTATACCATTTTGCAACTGTATGGACTGGCTTATAAAAAGCTCTGGAGTATTGCTACCTTGTGTTTTGCCTCGATTCAGCTGATCGGTGGACTCAGCTTTAGTGCGCTGCAATATTTTGGATTGAGCTATCATCAACAGTTTATACTGGCCACATTGGTTCTTTTATTAGGAACATTGCAATTGTTCTGGTGTACACGTCCTGCCAGACTCAAGCCTGAACAACAAACTCAGCCAGTGTCTGCTCATGGAGAAGGAACTAAATAAGGATAAGGATTGGTTGCTCCTTGCCCACCCAGATAAATCCCATAATGTAAATGCGGTGGGGTATTTTTAGCATTGCCCGTATTACCCACATAAGCGATGACTTCACCTGCTTCGACCCAGTCGCCTTCCTGAATATCCGCTGCATAATCATCCAGATGTGTAAGCGTCCGCTGAACACACCTTCTGAATTCATCCTATAAGCCTTAATTTAGTCCCCACTTAAAAACAAGTGGGGACTAAAATTTATGACTACAAATCACCAGACATCCATCGCATCTCTTGCGAAAAAACGAAGAACATACAGTGCTGAATTTAAACAGCAGATCGTTCAGGCTTGTAAAGCACCGGACGTTTCAATTGCTTCGGTCGCTTTGCAACATGGATTGAATACAAATCTTGTATCCAAATGGATTCGCTTAATTGATGCTAAGCCAGGGAATGATCGCTCACCACTACCGAATAAACCTGCATTTATTGCCTTATCTTGCTCTGCACCATTAGATCCTACTCCTACTAACATGTTAAAGGTTCAAATTACTTTACCCCACTCAAAAGTAGAAATTGGCTTGAAATGGCAAGTATCAGAAATATCTGCTTTAGCAGAATTACTCAAGGCACTTGCAACATGATCCGCATTGATGAAATCTGGCTTTCTACCCAACCTCTGGATATGCGAGCAGGGATGGATACTATCATGGCTCAGGTGGTGAGAGCCTTTGGCTACATTAAACCGCATTGTGCTTACCTGTTCTGTAATAAACGTGGCCATCGCATGAAAGTGCTGGTACATGATGGACTGGGCATCTGGCTGTGTGCCCGGCGGCTGGAACAGGGAAAATTCCACTGGGCGCAGGTTCACCAGGGTGAAAGCATGGCGATCAGTCCGGAACAGTTACAGGCACTGATCCAGGGTTTACCTTGGCAGCGCATTGGACGACAGCAGGTGGTGACGATGCTTTAAACCAGACTGTTCCATTCTGCTATTCTCCAAACGTTCTATTTCATTCTTCTCATGACCTCAGGCATACTGCGGTCATGAATACGCTGCCTGACTTAAGCCAACTGACCCATGAACAACTGCTGGAATTTACCAAGCAGTTGGCGCTGCAGCATCAGTCTCTGGCACAATCAAAGCAAGAATTAGAAAAATCAAACCAGCAATTGGATGCCAAAGTTCAGCATCTTGAAGCATGCAACCAACATCTTTCTATTCTCAATCAAAAATACGAGCATGAACTCGCACTATTTAAACAGCACAAATTCGGCAGTAAAAACGAACATCTCACTGCAAAACAAATCCACCTATGGGATGAAGCGGTTGAAGAAGATATTGCTGCTGTTGATCTGGAATTAGAACGATTAAATGCAGATAAAACCGATGCAGCGACACAGAAAGCCAAAACCAATAAACCTAAACGTCGACTGCTGCCCGATCATCTACACACCATCCGTATTGAGCATGAACCTGCATCAACCCAATGCAGTTGTGGCTGCCAGTTACGTCGTATCGGCGAAGATATCAGTGAAAAACTGCATTTCAGACCGGCACAGTTCTATAAGGAACAGCATGTGCGTGGCAAATGGGTCTGTGATCAGTGTGACACCCTGACTCAGCAAGCGATGCCCGCCTATGTGATTGATAAAGGCATTGCTTCACCTGAACTGCTCAGCCATGTGCTGGTATCGAAATATGCCGATCATTTGCCGCTGTACCGTCAACGTCTGATCTATCAGCGGGCGGGAATCGAACTTTCTAGATCAACTTTATCTGACTGGATAGGTCGCTGCGGTGTAGAACTGGAACCTCTGGCCAATGCCTTAAAACAGGTGGTACTACAACAGCAGGTGCTGCATGCAGATGAAACACCGGTCACCATCATGCGGATGGGTGAGAATGAGAAAAAACCGAAGAAAGGTTATGTCTGGGCCTATGCCACTACACAGTACAATCCAGTTCAGGCGGTGATCTATGACTTTCAGGATAGTCGTTCAGGTCAGCATGCAGAAGCGTTCTTGAAAGGCTGGCAGGGCCATCTGGTCTGTGATGATTACAGTGGTTATAAAGCACGCTTTAAATCAGGCGATGTCATTGAGGTGGGCTGCATGGCCCATGCACGTCGTAAATTCCATGAACTGCATGTAACTGGGAAAAGTCAGATCGCTGAACAGGCATTGGTGCTGATTCAGAAACTGTATGCGATAGAAGCAGAACTCAGGAAAAAGACCGATAGTACAGCAGAACACCGCCGCGAATACCGACAACAGCACAGCCAACCAGTGATGCAACAACTATATGAATGGCTCAACCAACATCATCTGACGGTGCCATCGAGTTCTCCCACCGCCAAGGCCATCAATTACACTCTGAAGCGTTGGCCAGCTTTAAGCCGCTATCTGGATGATGGCAATCTACCTATTTGCAATAATTGGGTCGAGAATCAGATGCGTCCCTGGGCGTTGGGCCGTAAGAACTGGTTGTTTGCAGGTTCGCTGCGCAGTGGACAGCGAGCGGCAAATATCATGACTTTAATCCAGTCAGCAAAGCTGAATGGCTTGGATCCGTATGCCTATTTAAGTGATGTGCTGAAAAAGCTACCGACACATAAAGTGACCCAGATTGAAGAGTTACTGCCACACTGCTGGAAACCTAAATCGAATTAAAAAATTGGTATGGGATTCAGCGGACGCTTACCCAGATGTGCATAATAATGCTGACTCATATTGGGGCCAGTCACCCAGATAATTTTTCCACCCAGATTATTGGTGCCAATCCTACGCACAATCCCTTGGGTCGCGCTAAATACTGGCGTACCACGTTTGGCAAAAATATCCGTCCCTTCGTGTTTACGACCTGCACTACGCGCTGCTCCCCAAGTATCATTAATTTGGCCAACTCTGACGCCTTCAACCGGAATCTGTAGCGGAGCTTCTAACTTAGTTCTCTGTAATTGCCAATATAGATAAGGGCTTTTCCAACCTGCTGCTTCACCTGAAGGCGGTGGCTGACAGGCAGTTAGTAAAAAACCTATAGATAACAGTAAACTTATAATCCGAAGAAATTTCACCAATATTCGCATTAAATTAAATAGATGACTTTTATCTTAATCACAACCGCCTAATTTAAAGTCACAATCCTGTTATTTTTAGTGATGATTTTACATTAGCCTTCAAATAACAAAACCCTCAAATGAGGGTTTTGTTATTTCAGGTGGATAGGAGATTATCTACGTTTTTTAGCACGAGATGGTTTCGATGGTTGTTGCTGTTGTTGCTGTTGCTGCTCTTCATTCTGAGCATTGTCCTGCTTGTCTTTTTGTTGGACCTGCTTATGTCTCGCTTTAGCTTTAGCCATGATTTACTCCTTTGGAGAAACGTCTCTATATCACTGGAAGTTCCATTCATCACTCTAACGTTTATACAAAATAAGCCAATCGCTGAGCTGTATCCAAATACGTCAATGTAATACAGTGTTTACTAAGTTATTCAGCTTAGAACGAATCATTTCTAGGCTCATTACACTTCTTACATGATCTTGCAGCCTGATACTTATTTTAACGTTTAACCTTAAACCGTTCAGCCTTTGCTTCCCAATAAAGTGATAAAAAAACCCGCCGTAATTGCGGGTTTTTTTATTCATAAATTGCATCGCAATTTCAGGCATCCATATTAGCAATGATCGCTTCACCAAACTCGGAACAACGCAGCAAGGTCGCCCCTGGCATTAAGCGCTCAAAATCGTAGGTCACCGTTTTTGCCGCAATCGCACCCGAAATCCCCTTGATGATCAGGTCGGCAGCTTCTATCCAGCCCATATCACGCAGCATCATTTCTGCTGACAGAATAATCGAACCTGGATTCACTTTATCCTGCCCGGCATATTTAGGCGCTGTACCGTGGGTTGCTTCATAAACTGCAATCGAACCGCCAATATTGGCACCCGGTGCAATCCCGATCCCGCCGACTTCCGCAGCTAGCGCATCAGAAATATAATCACCATTTAAGTTCAGTGTCGCAATTACAGAATAATCCGCCGGACGCATCAAAATTTGCTGCAAGAAGGCATCAGCAATGACATCTTTAATAATAATGTCTTTGCCTGTTCTTGGATTTTTGATTTTAACCCATGGACCACCATCTAAAAGCTCACCGCCGAAACGTTCCAATGCGACCTCATAGCCCCACTCTTTAAATGCCCCTTCGGTGTATTTCATGATATTGCCTTTGTGCACCAAGGTCACACTCGGCTTGTCATTCTCAATGGCAAATTGAATCGCTTTACGTACCAGACGCTGGCTACCTTCTTTGGAGACAGGTTTGATTCCGATTCCACAATTGTCTTCAAAGCGGATATTGGTTACACCCATTTCTTCTTTCAGGAACTTGATGACCTTTTTCGCTTCCGGAGAATCTGCCTTCCATTCAATTCCGGCATAAATATCTTCTGAATTTTCACGGAAAATTACCATGTCGGTCAGTTCAGGATTATGCACCGGTGAAGGCACCCCTTCAAACCAGCGTACCGGACGTACACAGACATATAAATCCAGTTCCTGACGTAAGGCTACATTCAGGGAACGAATACCTCCACCAACTGGTGTCGTCAGTGGACCTTTGATTGATATTACATAATCACGCAACGCTTCGAGGGTTTCATCAGGCATATAGGTGCCGTAAATTTTGTCAGCTTTTCCACCGCAGTAGACTTCCATCCATTCGATGGAACGCTTCCCAGCGTATGCTTTTTGCACAGCAGCATCTACCACAGTTCGCATTGTTGGTGTAATATCTGCACCGATTCCATCCCCTTCGATAAATGGGATAATTGGATTATTTGGTACGTTGAGTGACAGGTCTGCATTAACGGTAATTTTGGTACCATCCACAGGTACTACGATTTTTTGATATCCCATTATTAGTATTCTCCCGGATGCCGCTGACAAATCTAAAATAATTGCCAATTAGGCAATACTTTCAACTGTTCTTAACGCATAATATTCTAATCCAGATTTGTTGTTTTTGAGATTTATACGGGAAATAACTAAGTTTCCCTTTTAAATAAACCTCTACATTTTTTAAATTAATGTAATTATAGAAGTTATTTCCTATGAAAATCGTCATTCTAAACAAACCTTATGACGTCCTCTCCCAATTCCGTGCGGATGAAAAGCACCCAACCATGGCTGATTTTGTCAACGACAAAGATTTACGTCTTGCTGGCCGTTTGGACATGGACTCAGAAGGTCTGGTTTTCCTCACCGATCACGGTGGTCTCAACCAATATATCACCAATCCTGCCAATAAAAAGTTTAAAACTTATATGGTGCAAGTGGAAGGTGATGTGACCGAAGAAGCTCTTGAGCAGCTTCGTAAAGGCGTTGAACTGAAAGATGGCATGACGCTTCCTGCACGTGCTGAAAAAGTGTCTGAACCGGAATGGTTGTGGGAGCGTAATCCTCCTGTACGTTTCCGTGCCTCTGTTCCGACGTCTTGGGTTGAGATTTCAATCTGTGAAGGTCGTAACCGTCAGGTTCGTCGTATGACATCTGCTGTCGGCTTCCCTACACTGCGTTTGATCCGTACCAAAATTGGTGAGATTGATTTGGTTCGTATGGGATTGCAACCGGGTGAAACCAGAGAAATTGAACCATTACTTTATCCAGACTTCCAGAATGTTCCTGCGGAAGAACCATACCGTTCACGCTCTTATGTGAAAAAGCCGGGTGGTACGGGCGGTAAGCCAATGGTTCGTAAAAATAAAGATGGTTCTGTGAAAAAGTCTGGCACCAAACGTATCTGGCAAATGGATGAAAGTGAAAAGCCGCGTCGTAAGACCAATGGCACAACTCGTCCAAATACCAAAGCACCACGTGGTCGCGGCCGCGGTCGTGGCTAAGTTTGAATAGATTCAATCAAGCTCACTTCGGTGGGCTTTTTTTATTACATAACTTAAATATTTTTTTATTTTTCAATCTATTAGAATTAATTAAAGTATTCATTTTAATGTGAGTGTCATGAAAAAAATAATTTTCGCTTTAGCTGCGACGTCCCTCTCAACTTTTAGCTTTGCCAATCCGCTGAGTGTGCATGTACTTAATCAAGAAACTGGCCTACCCTCTGCTAATGTCACGGTCACCCTAGAAGCTCAACAAGGTGAGAAATGGGTCAAGCTCAATGAAACCAAGACAGACAGTAATGGTCGTATTAAAGAATTTTATCCTAAAGACACCGCGTTACAAAAAGGCGTTTATAAAGTAACGTTTAAAACGAGTGATTGGTTTAAGGCCAATAATCAACGGACGTTCTTCCCTGAAGTACCGGTAGTTTTTGTGATTGATGGTGCTTTAGAGCACTACCATATTCCGCTGCTATTAAGTTCTTATGGATATTCAACGTATCGGGGGAATTAAACTTCTATATCGACTCTTGAGATATTTGAAATCCTACACGAGGATTTTTTCTAGGTGTAGTGATGGTGAATTTGACTTTAAAATCATATAAATTCCCATATTTATCTTCGTAGCCTATTTTACCCCTTATCATTAACTCCTTGTCTGCAAATAACTTTGTATATTGTTCTTTGAGCAAATTAATTTGAACTCTCTGTTCTTCATTTTTACTAAGACTTATTAAAAGTGATTCATATCTTTTAAAATCCTCATCAAAAAAATATATATTTTTAGCTTCTTCACCATAATTTTTTAAATTTAAATAAATACAAACAATATAAATATCAAAAACATCAATAATATTTCCATCATTATCACGATCTTCGTACCTATCTTCGTGTTCAAAAAAAGTAGTTCTACTTAAATTTAACTGAGGTCGCACTGCTTTTCTTGCTGATTTTAGCTGTTGTTCTTGTAAAGAAACTAAATTCGTCTGTTGTTTAACACTTTCCCGCATCTCATCAATCTGAAGTTGTAATGCTTTTTCCTGTTGCTCTAATGCTTTTGTATTTTGCTCTAACTGTTTACCTTGCTGAACATAACCTAAAATCAGCCAGAGAAAAGCAATTGGCGCAAATATTCCCGCTAGAAAATCTCCAAGTTCATTTAATGAAGTAGGCGAACTCAATCCACCAAACATCCAAAAAGAAGTAATTACAGCAAGCCAAATTACTGTAATTCCAATACCACAATTTAAACTTTTCTGATTCATGTTCTTCTAATAAATACTGATATCTAAGCACTTTTTACATAACTTGTCTTATGTATGCAAATTAAGCTTTGAGCTTCTTTTTAGTTTTTCCTTGTTATTCTCCTGCTGGAATGCTATTTAGGATTCACATATTTAATAATTTAAAATAAAACGTATCTTAAAAGGAGTTTTGTAATGGATCAGCAAGTCAGCCAGATGTTTAATCAGGACCGGTTAATTCAGCATCTTGGTGCTCATCTGGTTTCTTATAACCACAATTATGCAAAGATCGAATTAAAGGTGACTGAACAGCATTTACAGGGTCATCAGACCTGTAACGGTGCCGTGATTTTCGCACTGGCAGATGCAGCTTTTGCAATTGCCTGCAATACCGGTGAACATCCGGCAGTTGGTCAACATTGCGGTATTCATTATTTAAAACCGGGCTTGCTTGGCGACACACTGACTGCTGTAGCTGAACACAAAGCCAGCAGTGGCCGTAGTGGCATTTATGATATTCAGGTGATGAATCAACATAATCAAATTGTGGCAGAATTCCGTGGCACATCACGACTGATCATTAAATAATTTTTTCTCAAAATTTAATGCAATAAAAAACCGGTGACGATGCACCGGTTTTTTAAATTAAGAATAATTATGGATTTAAGCTTTAAGCCATTTCTCAGCTTTAGCCTGGTCTTCCACTTTCAGTTCAACTTCGGTCAGCTCAGAACCCGCGGCTTGAACTTCAAACGTCATTAGCTCATCACGACGGAATGCATACACTGTAAAAGTACCTTGCTGTTTTGCATAGCTTTCAACAAGTTTGGTCGTTGCTTTTAAGCCATCAATTGCAATGATGACATCATTGGCAGAAAGACCAGCGAGCACAGCGGCACCATCACGACGCGCAGATTGAACCAGAACACCTTCCGGCTTATCTGCCAATTTTAAACCGAATGGCAAAGACTTATCATTTTTCAGACCATAAGCCACACCAAACTCAGGGAATAACTGATCGAGCGGCAATTCATCTGTGGTATTGATCAAGTGATTAATCTGTTCTGACCAATCATCTCCTGTCAGCTCTTTACACAATTCAAAGATTGTCCGTTCATGCACCTGAACACCCTTCTGGGCATTTTCATACAAACGGCGCATTAAAGCATCCAGACTTGAACCACGTAAACGCAGACCCAAATCCAGGCACAATGCAACTAGACAACCTTTGTTGTAATAGCTGGTACCAGCATTATTCGAGTTCTCATCCTGACGATAGAATTTCACCCAGGCATCAAAACTGGATTCAGAGACTGACTGAATCGCACGACCCGGATTTTGCAAGTAACGGTCAATCTGTGCTTTTAACAAAGCAATATACGATTCCTGATTAATCACGCCACTGCGCAGCAAAATCAAATCATCGTAATAGGAAGTGAAACCTTCAAAGATCCATAACAGAGAGGTATAGCCCTCTCTGTTTAAATCATAGTTAACGAAGTTTTCAGGACGAATAAACTTCACCAGCCATGAATGGAAATATTCATGGCTACATAAGCCCAAGAAACGTTGGTAATCCTTGGACGGTTCTTCAGGTTCATTGGCTTTCGGCAAGTCATCACGTGGTGAAATCAGGCTGGTCGAGTTCGGATGCTCCAGACCGCCATAGCTATTACCAGTTGCCATGGTCATAAAGGTATAGTCTGAAAACGGCGCCGAACCAAACATTGAAATTTCTGTGGCACAGATTTTTTCAATGTCCTGCTGCATACGCACGGCATTCATGGCATGTTTGCCAGATACCACAAATTCATGCGGAATCCCATTTGCTTCAAAACTGAAACGGGTTTGTTCTGCCAGCTCAAATGGTGCGTCAATCAGTTCAGCATAATTTTTCGCTTTAAGCGTGAAACGGCCTTTGACCAGACTTTTGGCCTGCATGCCTGTTGCCAATTGAAAATGCTTTAATTCATCTGGCAGGAAGATTTCCAGTTCAATTTCTTTATTTTCCTGACCTTCCAGTCCCAGACATGCACAAGCCGGGTTCATGTAGAGACGATTTTGATCCACATATGCACCACGAACGGACAGATCATAGGCATAGACATCATATTCCACTGTAATCAGTTCATGATCAGTATTGAATAAACGCCATTTGTTCTTTTCAAATTTCTGTATTTGTAACTGGCGCCCATCTTCATCATAGGCTTTGACCGCTTCAATGTGCTTGGAAAACTCTCGAATCAGATAGCTTCCCGGAATCCAGGTCGGTAATGACAGGACTTGTGTCGGGTCCGCAAGAAAACGAACAGTCACGTGAATAAGATGCTGACGATAATCGTCAAATTCAATTTGATAATGCAACATAATGAACGATATAAAATTAAAATAAATGAGATATAGCTTAGCTTAGCATTTTTTAAGCCAGTATGGTTTAGCTGTCTTATTTGTCTACATTTACGACTAGCTATCTGTATAAAAAAGGCATAGCATGCGTGAAAATTAAATCGTTCAACACCCGCCGGGTTATCAAGGAACACCATTGAAATACATCATCTCACTGATTGCGGTTTTCAGTTTATTTATTTCTGCATTTTCACATGCTGCCCTACTCAATATTGTGCCTGAAAGCGTTGAAGCTGAAGCCTGGACCATTCTGGATTCACAGTCTGGTCAAGTCATTGCAGAGCATAATGCCGATGTGCAACGCGCTCCGGCTTCGCTGACCAAAATGATGGTGGCTTATATTGCCTTAAAGGAAATTGAGGCCGGAAAATTAAATAAAAATGAAGTTTTAACCGCGACCTCTGTGGTTAAAACCGTGATGTGGGATGAGTCACAGATGTACCTGAAAGAAGGTGATCTGATTTCAGTCGATCAGCTTCTGGCGGGCTTAATTATCATGTCTGCCAATGATGCCGCGGTGACGCTGGCTGAGAAAATTTCGGGTGGTATTCCGCAGTTTGTTGAACGTATGAATCAGGAAGCCAAAGCGCTGGGCATGCAGCATACCAATTTCCAGAATCCGGCCGGCATTACCATGCCTGAGCATTATTCGACTGCCGCCGATTTGGCCAGACTGTCTATGGCGGTGGTGAATGAAACTCCGGATTATCTGTATTATTCCAAGCAGCCAAGCTTTACCTACAATCAGCATTTTCATCGTGCGACCAACCGTGTGCTTCAGGTCGATCCAACCGTAGATGGTTTAAAAACCGGTTTTACCCGTGCGGCAGGCTACAATCTGGCGCTGACAGCCAATCGCGTCACAACAGATTTTGAAATGCCAAATCGTCGTCTGATTGTGGTGGTGCTGGGTACTAAAAGTGCAGCAAAACGCGCTGAAGTATCACATAAGCTGATGAATCTGGCTTATACCTATACTCGCAATGAAGTAGCGATCAAAGATCAACAGCTACTGGCTGAGTTGCCTGTAATTAAATCCACCTTAAAAATGTTTAAGGTGCAAACCAAGCAACCGCAGATTATTACCACTTCTTTATATGATCAGGGCTACAGTATTGACCTGAATCAGTTTGACCAGGCAAATCAGCGTGTCATGCTGAATACTGGTGATGGCGTTTTAAAAAGTATCGAGCCATTACAGGAAACTCAGACTCATATCAATGTTGAAGTGAAAGCATCTGAACTCATTGCACCTTTGGCGACCATGATGCCTTTGGCGACCATTCAGGTTTATCAGAATAATCAGTTGATTCGCACCATTCAAATTGAAGATCATGTCGAAATTGAAGAAGCCAATCTGTTTCAGAAGTTCTTTAGCTGGCTACAAGGCTTATTCGGTTTATTTTCAGACAATACACCAAGCGTAAAGCTTTATCCTCTGGATAGATAATAGCGCTACATCTCAAGTCACTTTTCTTTAAGCTAGAAGATCTCCTCTCTGATCTTCTAGCAGATTCCCTTTATCAATCTCGCTCTCCCCTTGCTTCCTCAAAGCAGCGACACTTACTTGCTCTCACAGAATTGCTACGTTTTGTAATTTGTATAACAATTTTAATCAAGACGCGTTTTAGCGCATGCCATAGTATATTTTCTCTCTATTTCTCTTATTTTTATTAAAAAAATAAACAGGTTAATCATATATGACAGCACATAAAATCGTGATTGTGGGTGGTGGTGCCGGTGGTCTGGAACTGGCGACTCAGCTGGGTGAGAGCTTGGGTAAAAGCGGTAAAGCGCAGATTGTTCTGGTCGATCAAAAACTGACGCACATCTGGAAACCGCTGCTGCATGAAGTGGCCGCAGGCACCTTAAATCCACATGAAGAAGAAACCAATTATTTTGCCCATTCTGCCGCGCATCATTATGAATTTGTTTTAGGGACATTCACCAGTCTGGATCGCGAAGCGAAACAGATCATTGTCGAAACAGAATATTTCTCTAAAAAGAGTGAGCCCAAGAAAAATCAGCGCATTGGCTATGACACACTGGTACTGGCTTTAGGTTCAACCTCAAATGACTTTAATACCGAAGGGGTCAAACAGTTCTGTCATTTTCTCGACAGCCGGCAGCAGGCAGATATCTTTCAGCAGGATCTGCTGCACCTGTATTTAAATGCTCAACATGAGACTTCAAGCCGTGAGCTGAATATTGCTATTATTGGTGCCGGTGCGACTGGGGTAGAACTGGCAGCGGAGCTGGTAGAAGCCAAACAGAATTTCTTTCAATATGGCTTAAACAAGGTCGATCCCAACAAAGTCAAAATCACCTTGATTGAAGCCGCGGATCGTATTCTGACTGCACTCTCGCCTAAAGTTGCTGCAAATACCATGAAACAGTTAGAACAGTTCGGTATTGAAGTCTTGACCAGTCATCGAGTGGCCAAGGTCGATAAAGACAAGATTTATTTTGCCGATGGTTCCAGTCTGGATGCTGAAATCAAAGTCTGGGCCGCAGGGATCAAAGCGCCGGAAGTCTTGGCACAACTCGACGACATGGAAAAAGACCATATTCATCGGCTCAAAGTTTATGCCACGCTGCAAACCAAATCTGATCCAAGTATTTTTGCATTTGGTGATTGTGCGCATTGCCAGCCTGCGGCAGATCAACCCGTCTTGGGCCCACGAGCTCAAGTGGCCAGCCAGCAAGCCAGCTTTCTGGCCAATGCTTTAAAAGCCCATGTCAATGGAGATAGCTATTTGCCGATGTTTAAGTTTTCTGACAAAGGCTCCCTGATTTCCTTAAGTCAGAATAAAGCTGTGGGGGAATTGCTGGGTCAGGTCAATGTGCAAGGCTTTGTCGCCAAAACCATGTATGTCTCTTTATACCGGATTCATCAGGCGGCCATTCATGGTTATGCCCATGCCGGTATTCTGACTGCAAAAGATTTAGTTACACGAAAAATCTCTCCAAAGCTGAAATTGCATTGAAATTCCAGAATTTGGCCCAATCAATGAAAAAATCGTCAACAAAATTGTCAAATTGCGTTTTTTTGCTAATTTTAGTCTACAAAAATGCAATTTCACTTTATGATGTACCCTTAAAAAATTGAATGGATCAATTAACATGACTGCTATTGCAAATAACCTCGTGGTTTCTTTCCACTACACATTGACTAACGCAGAGGGTGAAACTCTCGACCAATCTCAAGGTGAACCACTTGCCTATTTGCACGGTGCAGGTAACATCATCCCAGGTTTAGAAAATGCGTTAGAAGGCAAAACTGTAGGTGAAAAATTCACTGTAAACGTTCCTGCTGCTGAAGGTTATGGCGAATACAACCCTGACCTAGTTCAAGAAGTTCCTGCGCAAATGTTCCAAGGCGTAGACAACATTCAGGCAGGCATGCAGTTCCAAGCTCAAACTGATGACGGCGTGCAAATCGTAACTGTTAAAGCAGTTGAAGGCGACAATGTTGTTGTTGATGCTAACTTCCCACTTGCTGGTCAAGACCTGACTTTCGAAGTTGAAATCGTATCTGTTCGTGAAGCTTCTCAAGAAGAATTAGATCACGGCCACGTACACGGTGTAGGCGGTCACCAGCACTAAGATCTTCTGATCTTGAGTGAAAAAAGGCAAAGTCAGACTTTGCCTTTTTTATTGCCTGAAAATAGCCCGCAGAATATTAACCATCCAATTAGCTATAAAAAAAGCAGAGCGATTGCCCTGCCTTTCCAATCCGATCAAGATCTCCTTTTACAGGATGATCAGTGGATTATTTTTTTTGGTTATAAATCTGCATCGCTGCTGGCAATTGTTGACGCATTTGCCCAATACGCTGACTATTCGATGGATGCGTAGACAGGAAGGTTGCACCACTGCCGCCACCAAGTTTGTTCATTTTTTCCCACAGGGTAATGGCTGCATTCGGGTTATAACCTGCGCGCGCCATCAACATTAAACCGCCTTGGTCAGCACGGCTTTCCAGATTACGCGAGTATGGCAAGCCAATACCGATCTGACTACCTAATTGTGCTGCTGCAGCGCCACCTTGACCTACACCTGCTGCATTTAAGCCAATACCCAAAGCCAGATCAGTCAGGGCTTGAGCACCGATTTTCTGCTTAGAATGCTCTTCTAAGGCATGCACCATTTCATGACCCATAATCGCTGCAATTTCAGCATCGGTCAGATTCAGTTTATTCACGATACCGGTATAGAATACAACCTTACCACCTGGTGCAACAAAGGCGTTGACCTGATCAGATTTGAGCACAGCCAATTGCCACTGGAATGCTGTACCGGTTTGATTCATCTGGTTAGCAACTGGCTTCAAACGGTTAAATACATTATTAATCCGTTTATAGGTGGCTGAACTGGTATCCAGTTGGCCTTTATTGCGCGCATCATTGACCATGGCATTATAGCTTTGGCTCGCAGATGCATTTAAGGTCGCAGTATCTGCCCCTGCCATATCGGCAATGGTGGTACAACCTGATAATGTGACGACTGTAGCAGCCGCCATACTCAATAAAAGTTTATTCTTCATTATAATTTACTCCGCCTTGGCTCAAGGGCAATTTACATTGTAAAAATTATAAGTGAAAGCGCACAGCAGCTAAACGCTTAATTCATTCATCTTCTTATAAATTATGTAATTTTTAACCCAAATACTGTATCGCCAACCAATAAATCAGACAAATAATATTGAGACCCAAATAAATCTGACTCAGTGGTTTTATTTTCTGTTCAAGTATTTCATCTTTACGTTTGAAATATAAAAAAGCATTTTGCAATAAAATAATAGGCACTAAAACACAGGCAATAATGACACTCAGACCAATCAGTGCCGCATAAATCACCTCGGGATTTTGGGTTTGCGCACGAATAATCATCATGGCAATTGTTGGCGCCCCGCCCATCGCGAATAACAATGAATAAAACATGGTCGCCGATATATTTTTTTGCATCCTGCTGCTCATTTTTCTTTCTTTATATACCGCTATGTTAAAGCACATCACGTGGTATTACCGATGCAACTTTAGTCTTGAAATACCTGCATAAATTCAGGATATAAAAAAACCCATCCGGAAATGGGTTTTTATCATTCAAGCTTTAATCAAATGAAGATTAAGCATCAAACGGGTGGCGAAGAACAATCGTTTCTTCACGGTCTGGACCTGTTGAAATGATGTCGATTGGACATTCAATCAATTGCTCAAGACGTTTTACATAGTTCAATGCAGCTTCTGGCAATTGATCCAGTGATTTCGCACCGAAAGTTGACTCAGACCAGCCTGGCATAGTTTCGTAAATCGGTTTTAAAGTTTCGAATGCAAGCGCATCAGAAGAACCGACACAACCAGAATCTGCAGCTTCATAACCCACACAGATTTTCACTTCTTCTAAACCGTCAAGAACGTCAAGTTTAGTCAGGCAAATACCAGAAAGTGAGTTTACGTCAACTGAACGGCGTAGGATTTCAGCATCGAACCAGCCACAACGACGTTGACGGCCAGTAGAGGCACCAAATTCATTACCAATCGTACCGAGGTGTTTACCAATCGCATCACCCGTGTCATTTGCAGCGTCATACACCAACTCAGTTGGGAATGGACCTGCACCTACACGCGTTGTATACGCTTTGGTAATACCCAGTACATAGTCAAGATGCAAAGGACCCAGACCTGAACCAGAGCTTACGCCACCAGCAGTGGTATTCGAAGAAGTCACATACGGATATGTACCGTGGTCAACGTCAAGAAGTGAACCTTGCGCGCCTTCGAACATGATGTTGTCACCGTTTTTACGGTAGTTATGCAATTCAGTGGTCACATCCACAACCAGTGGCGCAACAACTTTACGCCATTCGTCGCAAAGTGCCAGCACATCTTCCAATTTAACTGCTTCAACACCGTAGTATTCAGTCAGCTGGAAGTTATGGTAGTCCAGAAGTTCAGTTAACTGAGCAGTAAGATGTTCACCACCACGTACTAGGTCAGCAACACGTACTGCGCGACGTGCTACTTTGTCTTCGTATGCAGGACCGATACCACGACCTGTCGTACCAATCTTCGCATTACCACGTTTTTTCTCACGCGCCTGATCAAGTGCGATGTGGTTCGGAAGAATCAATGGACAGTTTGGAGAAATGCGTAAACGTTCTTTAACAGGAACGCCTTCTTTTTCAAGAATGTCCATCTCTTTGATGAGCGCTTCAGGAGAAAGAACAACACCGTTACCAATTAAGCACAATACGTTTTCACGTAAAATACCTGATGGAATGAGGTGTAAGACAGTTTTCTTACCACCAACCACAAGAGTGTGACCTGCGTTATGTCCGCCTTGATAACGAACTACCGCTGCCGCTTGATCTGTGAGCAGGTCGACGATTTTACCTTTACCTTCGTCGCCCCATTGGGTACCAAGTACCACAACATTCTTGCCCATAATAGCCTCATTACATCATGCTGTTAAAGTTGAAAGCCCCGCTCAGCGACATGAACACTGAGCCAAGCAGTTAAATCGTTTTGACTGTCCACTCACCATTCGCATTCACCAGCAGGTGCGTTGCATATGGAATCGAGTTTAAATCATCATTACCCAGTAACTGAATTACACTTAAGCCTTGTGCGCGAATGTTCTGAATCGCATTCAGAAGTTCTGCATCAGTGCCTTTAGGTGCAACCACGACCTGTACCGCATCAAACTGACCTGCGCTTAAAGCATATAAGTCACAAGAGAAACCGGTTGCCGGACGCGCGCGGCCAAAATGTTCACCAATGCCATCATAACGGCCACCTTGTGCCAGTGCAGCTGCACGGTTCGGTGCATAGACTGCATACATCAAGCCAGTATGATAATGGTATGAACGTAATTCAACCACATCAATACCAATACTCAAGTTTGGCCAACGGGTTTGAACTTCGTCTTTGGTGGTTTGCAAGACATTAAAAGCCTGCGTAAATGCTGGATTTGCCAACACTTCAGCACTTAAATGCGCTTGTAATGCATCCAGGTCGCTGGCATAGCGTCCAAGTGCATAGAAATCCTGACCAAATTTCAGGTCTGCCGTGAATTCTTCTAATTCTGGCAAAGCCTTACGCTGGTATAAATCAGATAATTGCTGTTCAGCGACTTTGTTTAAGCCGGCTTGAGCCACCAGACTGCGGAATAAACCCACATGACCTAAGTCCAGATGAATACCATCTGCCAGACCTGTTTCCTGAATCAGACTGATCATCAAGTCGACCATTTCTACATCGGCATCGATGCTGTCTGAACCAAATAGCTCCGCACCTAACTGTAGTGGCGCACGCGAAGTGTTAAAACCGCGAGGCTTGGTATGCAGAACGGTTCCTGCATAGCAGTAACGTGCTACACCTTCCACTGGATGTACATGCGCATCAATACGAGCCACTTGTGGTGTCATATCGGCACGCACACCAAGCAAACGACCAGAAAGCTGATCGATTACTTTAAAAGTGGCTAAGTCTAAATCTTGATTCGATTCTGAGAGAGAAGATAGAGATTCGATGTATTCAATGAATGGCGTGTACACCAGCTGATAACCTCGAGATGCAAGGAAATCCAGTGATTTACGGCGCAGACTTTCAATAACTTGCGCTTGTTCTGGTAATACATCAGCTACACCATCAGGTAATAACCATGTCTCTGAAATGGGCATGTTGTAAACCTAAATTCTTGTCAGCGCGGAACGAATCCGCATAAAAAAATCGGGAGCACACCCGATTTCTCCTAGTCTAGCACGATAGTTTTGGCTATGCATCGCAAATTTTATAATTTTCGCTACCTGATGAAATCAACAACAATTGTGTCAACTATCAGCGTTTTAATGCACATTTAAAACAAATAGCATGACAGAATCCGGCATTAAACCAAAGGCAATGCAGTCGTGCTTTTAACCGTTTGCAATGGAATTTCAGTTTTTACACTTTGAATGCAGGGAATTTGGGTTAAATGATGAATCTGAAATTTACGATAGGCATCCAGATCAGCCACCACAATTCTTAAAAAGAAATCACAATCGCCTGCCATTAACTGGCACTCGACGACTTCTGGCATTTCCTTGATCGCTTCGACAAATTGATCGACCACAGCAGCTTCTTGAGACTTGAGCCAGACGCGTGCAAACACGCTCATCGCCAAATTGACCTTTTGTGGATTCAGCAGTGCGACATATTGCTCAATCACGCCATCATCTTCCAGCTGTTTTACCCGTCTTAAACAGGGTGACGGTGACAAGCCAATTAATTGAGCCAGTTCATTATTTTGCAGTTTTCCATTCTTTTGCAGCTCATGCAAAATGCGTTTATCTATTTGATCCATGTCTATGCCTTGGCATTTAAAACCCCTTAAATTTAATTTAGCGCAATTTAATTTCAAATAAAACTTAAATCTCTTTCACTATAACAGCAAATAGCCTGAATATCGCCATAAAATATGGTCTAGTTTTGCAGTACCTAGGTCATTTCCATGCTTTTGTTTAGACAAAGCACCGCAGCGGTAGTTATCCCTACCGATTTCAGCGAATTTCAACGTGGCATGAAAGATTCTATTCCTATGCTTTTAGGGATTATCCCCTTTGCGCTGGTGCTGGGTGCGACGGCGGTACAGAAGAATTTCAGCTTGCTCGAAGTGCCTTTACTGACAGGCCTGAACTTTGCCGGTGGTTCTGAATTTGCCATTCTGGAGGTCTGGAGCAGTCCACCAAATTTACTCATGCTGATGTTCATTACCTTTCTGGTGAATAGCCGGCATCTGTTGATGGGCGCCAGTTTGGTTCCGTATTTAAAGCATCTCCCGAATCGTAAAGTTTTTCCGGCGCTGTTTTTTATGGTCGATGAAAGCTGGGCACTCGGTCTGGCTGATGCACAAAGGAAACAGGCGCAACTGGGTTATCGTGCTGCGTTTAGCATGCCTTATTATGCCGGCCTGTGTTTTTGCCTGTACTTGATGTGGGTCGGATTTACCACACTCGGGGCCATGCTTGGACCTGTATTAGGCGACATCAACCGTTTTGGTTTTGATATGGCCTTTCCTGCTGTATTTCTGGTGTTACTAAGAAGTATGTGGAAAGGTTTTGAGGCTGCCCGGCCATGGCTGGTCAGTTTAGTCTGTGCGGCTTTGGCTTATTTATATTTACCTGCGGGCTGGTATGTGCCGATTGGCGCCTTGTCTGGAATCGCTTCGGCATTTTTCCTGATTCAAGAGGATCAAACATGATCCAGATGAATACCTTGGTGGCTATTATTCTGATTGCTGCGACCACCTATTTAACCCGGATCTTGGGCTACGTCTTATTAAAAAATAAAACGCTGACACAGCGTCAGCGAAAAATTCTGGAAGTAGTCCCTGGCTGCGTGCTGATTTCAGTAATTGCACCCTATTTTGTTCGAGACCATCCTGCAGACCTGATCGCCTTGGCTTTAACGCTATTTGCCGCTACGCGTTTTGGATTATTACCAACCGTCGCCATCAGTATGGTTTCTGCCGCAGTTTTAAGAATTTTAATCGTCTAATACTCAAACAAAATCCCTTTAAATAATTTCTAAAGGGGTTTGGATTATTTCTGTGGATCGACCACTTTGGTCAGCAAACTGACCAGTTCGGCATTTTGCAATTCAACCTGCTGAAGTTTGGCTGTGGTCTGATCCAGCACTTCCTGCTGCAAATGCATTTTTTTGGCTAGATCCTGCATAATTTCCAGGGTCTTTTTCAAATTTTCTTCCAGATGCACGATTTTTTCTTCGACTGGCACGCCTTCCACGCTACGTGGTTCATCATTCTGATTAAACTGCAGCCAGATCAGAAAAATCACCGCCAAAGTCAGCAGTATAATAAATCCCCAAACCACCATCATGTGCTTGCTCTTATTTCATTTTATTGTCTTTATCTTAACGAAAAATGCTTCAGATAACGTAAATAATTCAGCCTCAATTCCTGATTTTCGATCAATTACCGGCAAATTCTCTTAAAACATGGCTTGCAGAATATTTACAGGCAAGAAAAAAGCACCGTGTCTTGGTGCTTTTGAGGTTTAGATAACCCGAACTTAATGAAATGATTCACATAAATCCAGTAGACGGTTGGCATAGCCCCACTCGTTATCGTACCAGGCAAAAACCTTAGCTTGATGCCCGACCACCAGAGTCTGGGTCAAATCAACAATCAGTGAATACGGGGAATGATTAAAATCACTCGATACCAAGGGCTCGTCCGTTACCGACATAATTTCGGCAAAATCCTGCCTGGCAGCCTTAATCAGAACTTCATTTAACTTGTGATCGGTAATCGGCGACTGGGAGACAAAGGTCAAATCAATCGCGGCCACATTAATGGTTGGCACCCGAATCGAATAACCATCAATACGATCTTCCATTTTTGGCATGACACGCTTTAAGGCACCGAGTGCACTCGAAGTCGTAGGAATGATGTTATGGCCTGAAGCACGGGCACGACGCAAATCACGATGTGCATGATCCAGTACCGATTGATCCGCCGTGACAGCATGTATTTCGGTCATCAAGGCACTACTGATCCCAAAAGCATCATCGACAATTTTGACCAGTGGCACCAAAGCCTGCGTAGTACAAGAAACACTGGAAATGATCTGGTCCGATGCTTTGACCTCATGATGATTGACACCATAGACAATCGCGGCATCGACCGTATCAAAAGGTGCCGCGCCAATAATCACACGTTTCGCCCCTGCTCCAATATGCTGGGTCGCGGCTTCACGGGAACGGAAGAGCCCGGTGCATTCAAGCACTACATCTACCACCAGGTTTTGCCAAGGCAACTTAGCCGGCTGCGACTCACACAAAACCTGAACTTTTAAAGCGGCATCCTGATAGCTGATATGCATATAGATATGTTCAGCATCATAGCTGAGATCCACCTGCCCCGGAAAACGGCCATGGGTCGAATCATATTTAAACAGATGAATTAGGGTTTCAACATCAGCAATATCGTTAATGGCAACGATTTCAAAATTAAAATCTTTCGGATTTTCAAACCATGCGCGCAGTACATTCCGTCCAATACGCCCAAATCCATTGATTGCCACTCGTTGCATGACTCGACCTTATATATACCTATTTTAAAATTCTTCTATGTTAAAGGATTTCTTGCGCCGTATATTAAAAAATTCAGTAAAAATACTGATTTTCGATTATTTTATTTCTGATCCATCTGTCTGTATTCGGATCACTTAAAATTCCGTTTATTTTTTAAAGTGATGGATATCCACGAATTCTGCTTCGGGAAAATTCAATTTAATTATTCAGCAAAAAACCTGAGTAAATAAATCCTTAGCAATTGGTTTTAAAATGATTGGTGCATACTGCTTTTTCCGTTATAATTTGGCGTTTTAAATTTTTAAGCCCCGCATTGCAGCAGAGCTCTTGTATGCTTGTCAGACTGTGGTGTTTTAGCCAAATCGGAAATTATGGAGTGACTTGGTTGTGAGTACTCGTTTTATGACATCAGCTGAAATTCGTGAAGCATTTTTGCGTTACTTTGAATCGCAAGGGCATACACGTGTCGCGTCGAGTTCTCTAGTACCTGCCAATGACCCAACTTTGCTGTTCACCAATGCTGGTATGAACCAGTTTAAAGATTGCTTCTTAGGTCTAGAAAAACGCGATTATGTACGTGCAGTGTCATCACAAAAATGCGTACGCGCAGGTGGTAAGCACAACGACTTGGACAATGTGGGTTATACAGCACGTCACCACACTTTCTTTGAAATGTTGGGTAACTTCTCATTTGGTGATTACTTCAAACGTGATGCGATCAAATTTGCCTGGGACTTTTTGACTAACGAAGAATGGCTTGGTCTTCCTAAAGATAAACTCTATGCAACCGTTTACCATACAGACGACGAAGCATTCGACATCTGGAACAAAGAAATCGGTCTAGACGCTTCTCGCATTATTCGTATTGGTGACAACAAAGGCGGTCAATACGCATCTGATAACTTCTGGGCAATGGGTGACACAGGTCCTTGTGGTCCATGTTCTGAAATCTTCTTTGACCATGGCGATCACATCTGGGGTGGCCTACCGGGTTCTCCTGAAGAAGATGGCGACCGTTTCATTGAAATCTGGAACAACGTTTTCATGCAGTTCAACCGTACTGCGGATGGCGTACTGCACCCTCTTCCAGCACCTTCTGTAGATACAGGTATGGGCTTGGAGCGTATTTCTGCTGTTTTACAGCACGTCAACTCAAACTACGAAATTGACTTATTCCAGCATTTACTTAAAGCTGCGGCTGAAATTATTGGTCTGGATACTACAGCGCTTGAAGCTGAAGCTGCTGAGAAAGGCACACCAGTTCAGTATCCTGCTTCATTGAAAGTCGTTGCTGACCATGCACGTTCATGTTCATTCCTGATTGCTGATGGCGTAAACCCATCGAATGAAGGTCGTGGTTATGTACTGCGTCGTATTATCCGTCGTGCAGTACGTCATGGTAACAAATTAGGCGCAACAGGTTCGTTCTTCCACAAAATGTTGAAGCCACTGATCGAAGTGATGGGCGATGCATACCCTGAACTTGCTGCTCAACAAGCACGTATCGAAGCACAACTTCTTAAAGAAGAAGAACAATTTGCCAAAACACTTGAGCAAGGTTTGAAATTGCTTGAAGGCGAATTGGCACAGTTAAAAGGTTCTGTGATTCCGGGCGAAGTGGTATTTAAACTTTACGACACTTACGGTTTCCCGACTGACTTAACTGCGGATATCGCACGTGAACGTGACTTAACTATTGATGAAGCTGGTTTCGAAACTGAAATGGCTGCACAGCGTCAACGCGCACGTGATGCAGGTAAATTCGCGATCGACTACAACAGCGTAGTTAAAGTTGAAGGCGAAACTCAATTTGAGGGTTATGACGCAACTGCAGGTGAAGGTCAAATCATCGCAATCTACAAAGATGGCGAGCAAGTTGACGAAGTGGTTGAAGGCGACGAAGCACTGATCGTACTTAACCAAACACCTTTCTACGCAGAAAGCGGTGGTCAAATCGGTGATACAGGAATCTTTAAAAACGATACTGGTATTTTCGAAGTGCAAGATACCAAAAAATCTGGTGGTGCATTTGTACACCAAGGGATCGTGACGATGGGTAACTTAAAAGTTACTCAAAATGTAGAAGCAAAGGTTAAAGCAGACATTCGTGCAGCAACAGCACGTAACCACTCTGCGACTCACCTGCTACATGCTGCGTTACGTCAAATTCTAGGTTCACATGTACAGCAAAAAGGTTCATTGGTTGCATCTGATGTGTTACGTTTTGACTTTGCCAACGACCAGCCTGTAAGCTTTGAACAGCTGCAAGAAATTGAACGCTTGGTCAATGCTGAAGTGATTGCCAATACTGCGGTGTCTACTGAACTTCTGGATATCGAGTCTGCGAAGGCTAAAGGCGCGATGATGCTGTTTGGTGAGAAATATGGTGACGAAGTACGTGTACTGTCTATGGGTTCAGTGATTGAAGAGAAAAACTTCTCAATCGAACTTTGCGGTGGTATTCACGTAAAACGTACCGGTGATATCGGTCTGTTCAAAATCACCTCTGAAGGTGGTGTGGCAGCCGGTGTACGTCGTATTGAAGCAGTAACAGGCACTAAAGCAGTTGAAGTTGCGCAAAAAGCCGATCGCGATATCAATACGATTAACGGTTTGCTCAAAGCGCAAAAAGACCAGACTTTAGAAAAAGTTGAAGCACTGGTTGATACTGCATCGAGCTTGCAGAAACAGATCGAACAACTCAATCAAAAACTTGCTAGCCTGCAAGCTGGTGAACTTCTAAGCCAAGTTCAAAGCATTGCAGGTCGTGCAACCTTGATTACAACTGTTGAAAACATGGATGCAAAAGCACTACGCAACCTGCACGACGGTGTGAAATCAAAATTAGAAAATGCAGTGATTGTTCTGGCAGGTGTAGAGGGTGACAAGGTGAGCTTAATCGCATCTGTAGCAAAAGACTTTACTGCTTCTATTAAAGCAGGTGACATCATCAAACATTTGGCAACTGAGCTAGGTGGTAAAGGTGGTGGTAAACCTGACTTGGCACAAGGTGGCGCGCCACTTAACGAGAAGTTTGCTCCAGTGATGGCAGATTTAACTGCCTGGCTTGCGGCAAAATAAAACTTCAATTTTGTGTAACTGACCCTGATAGGTACATCAGGGTCATGGCTTATATGGAACAACTATGGCATTAATCGTTCAAAAATATGGCGGTACCTCTATGGGTACTCCCGAGCGCATTTTAAATGTTGCTCGTCGTGTAAAGCGCTGGCATGACCACGGCCACAAGGTAGTGGTAGTGGTATCAGCAATGAGTGGCGAAACCAATCGTCTACTTGCTTTAGCGAAGGCCATTACCGAAACCCCTGACCCACGTGAACTAGACCAAATGGTATCTACGGGTGAACAGGTTACGATTTCTATGTTAGCAATGGCGCTGAACTCAATTGGAGTTGAAGCAAAATCACTAACAGGTCGCCAGGTTGGCATGAAAACCGACAGCTCATTCAATAAGGCACGTATCGAATCCATTGATACTGAAGTCCTGAACTCAAATCTGGATGCAGGCCGCGTACTTGTCGTTGCCGGTTTCCAGGGTTTTGATGAACATGGCAATACCACTACTTTAGGGCGTGGCGGTTCTGATACTTCAGGTGTTGCAATTGCTGCCGCACTCAAAGCAGATGAATGCCAAATTTATACCGACGTTGACGGTGTATATACCACCGATCCACGTGTTGCACCAAAAGCAAAAAAAGTTGATCGTATTTCATTTGAAGAAATGCTTGAGATGGCGTCACTCGGTTCTAAAGTCCTGCAAATTCGTTCAGTTGAATTTGCTGGTAAATACCAGGTGCCTTTACGCGTATTATCAAGTTTCGACAATGACAACGATGGCGCATTCGACGAAGAGTTTAAGCAAAACGTTGGTACACTTATTACGACTGAATTGGAAGACAATATGGAACAGCCAATTATCTCCGGTATCGCATTTAACCGTGACGAAGCAAAATTAACTATTTTAGGCGTGCCTGACGAACCGGGTATTGCTTCTAAAATTTTGTGCCCGATTGGTGATGCCAATGTTGAAGTGGATATGATTATCCAGAACGTTGAAGAAGATGGTACAACTGATTTCACTTTTACTGTGAACCGTGGCGAATTAAATAAAGCCAAAGCTATTCTTGAAGCAACTGCTCAAGAAATTGGTGCACGTGAAGTTGCGACCCGTTCAGATATCGTAAAAGTATCGATCGTAGGTGTCGGTATGCGTTCACATGCCGGTGTAGCGAGCAAAATGTTTACAGCATTGGCAGATGAAGGTATTAACATCCTGATGATCTCGACGTCTGAAATCAAGATTTCTGTGATCATTGAAGAAAATTATCTTGAACTTGCGGTTCGTTCATTGCATACCGCATTCGGTTTAGACCGTGAACAAGGCGAATCTAGCGCACGTGCTTAAGCGTTAAGATAGAATATTGTCATTGTTTGACAGTATTTTATAAAAGTCTACAAAAATGCAGAGCCACTATAGTTTTTTTTATAGTGGCTCTGTTATATTAAGCCTGAGGATTTTTAACCAGCTGAGATAGATTAAAATCTTTCACCCAGATGACAGAATTTCTATCCAGATCTTATTTTGTAATTTTTGGTTGTGCTTTTTGTTTTATATTCAATAGATTGCAGGTTTTGCATTTTGCAAGGAGAAAAACATGCTGATTCTGACTCGACGCGTCGGGGAAACTTTAATGATTGGTGATCAAGTCAGTGTGACTGTGCTTGGTGTAAAAGGTAACCAGGTTCGTATCGGGGTAAATGCTCCGAAAGAAGTCTCTGTGCACCGTGAAGAGATTTACCAGCGTATCCAGCATGAACGTGCAATGCATGAACATCTTCAACATATCGATCAAGATTACCAACCTTCTTATGAAGACGATAGCCAGACACAAAATAACTTTAACCGTTAATGTTTGTGTGAAGAATAAAGCGGCTTTTGAGCCGCTTTAAATTTGTCTAAATTTTATACAAAAATATTAAATACTTAGATAATTTAAAATAAAACTTAAAGTTCTGCACCCTGCTGTAATGCTGCAATCACCTTTTTTACCGGCCCAAAACTGCGACGATGCTCATCAATCACGCCATGTAAGGCAATCGCTTCAAAATGTGCCTTGGTCGGATAACCCTTGTGCTTGGCAAAGCCAAATTGCGGATGCTTCTGGTCCATCTCGATCATCTGATGATCACGGGTTACTTTCGCCAGAATACTGGCTGCTGAAATTTCAGCATGCAGTGCATCACCACCCACCACGGCATCACAGCTCATAGCAAGGCCCTGTGGAATCTTGTTGCCATCGACCAATACATGCTCAGGCTGAACTGGCAAAGCTTCTACAGCACGGCGCATGGCCAGCAAAGAAGCTTGCAAAATATTATGTTCATCAATCTCTGCCGCAGAAGCCTCAGCAATGGCCCATGCCAGCGCTTTTTCCTGAATCTCGATAAAAAGTTTTTCACGCTTCTTTTCAGTGAGTTTTTTAGAATCATTTAAACCCTCAATCGGGTTGTTCGGATCCAAAATAACTGCCGCAGCGACGACTGAACCGACTAATGGCCCACGCCCTGCTTCATCTACACCAGCAATCTTCATGTCTATTTTTCCATAAAAAATAGGCTGAACCAGTCAGCCTATTTCAATTTAATCTTGGCTTAGTTTACAGCTTCAGCCACACAAGCGTTAATGGTTTTTGCAACCACATTGCCGACAATCGTCGCACGTGTTGCCGGGTCAATTGCTGCAGTCGCCAAATCTACCGCTGTTACACTTTGTGGCGCTTTTTCACTGACACAGCCACAAATTTCAGTCTGGATATTCTGCTTTTGGGTCGTAGTCATTAGACGTGTAGCTGTTTGCCATGCTGGAATATTATTCAGCTCAGTCGTACATTTTGCATTGATCGCGATTTTAAGCGCAGCCCCACCCAGCTGTTGAGTCGTGGTTTGCGTTTCAGGGCTGCCTGTTGTTGCACAAGCAGATAAAACCAAAGTAAGCGGAGCAAGTGCAGCCAATAATTTTTTCACAGATCTGTTCCTTGTTTATTCATATATGAAGCGTGACGCTATTGTGCCGAAATTCACCTGAATAAGAAATCTATAAATCATCCTGAATGTTTAATCTGCACCCAGCCATTTCAATGGATGTTGCATGAAAGCCACCATAGCGTTGCAGATTTGGAATTGCTGGGCTGATTCGCCCTTTGCTAAGGTGCATCCATCTTTGAGGGCAATCGAAAATCACATGGAAAAAGTACAATATTACACGCGCACGGCACAATGGTTGCACTGGATCATGGCAGTTATCTTTATTGCGGCCTGGCTGATTGGTTTTTATAGTGGGAATTTTTTAAGTTATGAGGTCGATGGCAGCTTTAAAGGCGATGTCATCACCCTGCATAAAAATATCGCCACCACCATTATTTTCCTACTGGTTGTGCGAATTTTCTGGCGTTATACCCATCCTGCCCCTGAACTACCGGACACTATGTCACCCCGGATGAAAACTTTGGCACATGCAGGTCATCTGGCTTTGTATTTTATGCTGATTGCTCTACCTGTCACCGGCTGTTTATATAGCTGGAGTCTGGGCTATCCAGCACCAGTGCTATATTTATTTAACCTGCCGGCACTGATTGCAGAAAATCCGGCTGTAACCGCGATCGTAAAACCCCTGCATATCTGGCTTTCCTGGGCAGTTGGCTTACTTTTAGTTGGACATATTTTCGCAGCACTGAAACATCATTTTATCGATAAAGATCATGTACTCAACAGCATGACCCGACAATCCAAATCTTCTAAAAAATAATCTGCAAAACCACACTCAATCAGCTTTCATTGCAAAGCTGATTTTATTTTAAGAACTCGGTCATGCAGCCTTTCAGACTGTTTGCAATAGCCTGTTGCGTGAGTTTTGACTTTACTTCTTCATCCAGAGTCGCTTTCAGTAAAGTGCTTGCCGGAATATCCTTGAGTGCATGCTCACCTACACATGAACAGACATTCTGTTCAAGTTCAGCTTTATTTTTGTCCTGCATAAAATAGGTCGAGGCAGTCCAGAATTTAGATGCTTTCAATTCTTTTGCACATTGGTATTCAATCACGGGTTTTAAAGTACGCTGTGTCAAAGTCATATCCGCATTTGAGCAAGCAGATATCAACACGCTACTGATGAGCAGAATTATATTTTTCAATTTCATATCCATCTATAAAAACAAAGGCAGAGCGAACCCTGCCTTTTATTTAAAAACTTAAACCAAGGCACGGATCTGGTTGATCCATTGCTCTTTTTTAGCATCGGTAATAAAAGAGGCTTCAAATGAGTTGATGGCCAACTGCTTGAGCTCCTCATTGCTTAAGTCCAGCGCTTCGGCAATGGCAATAAAATTGTCATTCATATAACCACCAAAATAAGATGGATCATCTGAATTGACTGTAACGTGCACGCCTTGTTGCAAGAGGCGACGGATATTATGCTGCTGCATATCATCCACGACGCAGAGTTTCAGGTTTGACAATGGGCAAACTGTCAGTGGCATCTTTTCTGCGATCAGGCGCTGCATTAACTCCGGATCTTCTTCCGAACGAACCCCATGATCAATACGATTCACTTTCAGTAAATCTAAAGCTTCCCAGACATAAGCTGCCGGACCTTCCTCACCTGCATGTGCTACAACCAAGAAACCTGCTTCACGCGCTTTAGCAAAGACACGTTCAAACTTTGAAGGTGGATGCCCGACTTCACTTGAATCCAGACCGACCGCAATAATCTGGTCTTTATAAGGTAAGGCCTGTTCCAGTGTTGCAAATGCAGCATCTTCACTTAAATGACGCAAGAAACACATAATCAGATGTGAACTGATACCAAGTTTAGTTTTGGCATCATCACAGGCTTTTTGCAAGCCGTTGATCACGGTTGAAAAAGCAACACCACGATCGGTATGGGTTTGTGGATCAAAGAACATTTCAGTATGCACGACCCGGTCTTCAGCACATTTTTCAAAATACGCCCACGCCAGATCATAAAAATCCTGTTCATGAATTAATACAGCAGCGCCGGCATAATAAATATCCAGGAACGACTGAAGATTATGAAAGTTATAGGCCTGTTTAACTTCTTCAACAGATTTATACGGGATGGCAATTTTATTACGCTGAGCGATCGCAAACATTAGCTCAGGCTCAAAAGTGCCCTCAATATGAACATGAAGCTCGGCCTTTGGCAAAGCTCGAATCAACTCAAGACGGTTCATCGCTTCTCCTCATGAAACCTAAAATAATAAAAAAAGGGTGCAAACTGAGTTTACACCCTTTCCAAATCTAGAAAAATTAGCCGCCAAATAGTGCGAATTTAAGCGTCCATAGTACTGCAATAATCCAGACCATATACGGTACAGTTGATGCCTTACCGGTTAACAATTTGATCAGTGCATAGCTGATGAAGCCCATCGCAATACCATCAGCAATTGAATAGGTAAATGGCATAAATACGATGGTTAAAAATGCAGGAACTGCTTCTGTAATGTCTTCCCAGTCAATATGCACTATACCTTGAATCATTAAGACACCAACAAATAACAGCGCTGGCGCTGTTGCAAAGCTTGGCACAGACTGTGCCAATGGAGCCAGGAACAAACAGGCAACAAACAGGATACCGACTACAACAGCAGTTAGACCTGTACGGCCACCGGCTGCTACGCCTGCAGAAGATTCAATGTATGGCGTAGTTGAAGATGTACCCAGCGCTGCACCTGCAACAATTGCAGAAGAGTCCGCAAAAAGTGCTTTTTTCAAACGCGGCAGTTTGCCATCTTTCAACAAGCCTGCACGGTGTGAAACACCTACAAGCGTACCGGTTGAGTCGAATAAATCGACCAGGAAGAAGACAAAAATCACGCCAATTAAACTGGCAGTGAACAGACCTTCAAAGCTCATTTGCATAAATGTGGGTGCAATCGATGGCACTGCGCCAACCACACCTTTAAATTCACTCAGACCCAATGCTGCTGAAATACCGGTTAACACCAAAATACTGATGATGATCGCACCACGCACTTTAAAGTGATGCATCACAACAACCAGAAGGAAACCAAATAATGCAAGCAAAACCGATGGTTGTTTTAAATCGCCCAAACCTACCAACGTAGCAGGATTATCCACAATCAGGCCGGCATTTTTCAAAGCAATCAGCGCAAGGAATAAGCCAATACCACCACCGATGGCCAGTTTCAGCGACATTGGAATCGCATTTACAATGGCTTCACGGATTTTGAACATGCTGATCGCAATAAACACAAGACCGGAGATAAACACAGCCCCGAGTGCTGTTTGCCAAGGCACACCCATTCCCAAACAGACGGAATAGGTAAAGAAGGCATTTAAGCCCATGCCTGGTGCAAGTGCAATTGGATAATTTGCAATCAAGCCCATGACTAAACAGCCAATCGCGGCTGCAAGACAGGTTGCTACAAAGACAGCCCCATGATCCATCCCCGTTTCGGACAAAATCATCGGATTGACAATAATGATGTAACACATCGTTAAGAATGTTGTCACACCAGCAAGAACTTCTGTACGGAAACTGGTTTTGTTTTCACTCAGTTTAAACAGACGTTCAAGCATACTTTCTGAAGATGGATTAGGAGTCGTCATGACCTAGCCCCTATTGAGTAAACTTTATGCT
Organism: Acinetobacter lwoffii; assembly: GCF_049367455.1. Classification (GTDB taxonomy): domain Bacteria; phylum Pseudomonadota; class Gammaproteobacteria; order Pseudomonadales; family Moraxellaceae; genus Acinetobacter; species Acinetobacter lwoffii_W. The sequence continues at coordinate 2,548,868 of NZ_JBMPXW010000001.1, read as the reverse complement.
TTAAGCAAGCCGTCAAATAAATGAAACTTTATAAAAAAATTCATCAATTTTAAGGATGTGTTAGCAACGAATATGCCAGCATAGCCATTTGACGGGTTAAAATGTTGGAACAGCTTACAGCCCCAGGGCTATGCTATAAAAACCCAAAAAAAATCTAAACAAAAAAGCTGCATAACCTTTATGCAGCTTTATTTTCTCGATTTAAATCAAATGCTTAACAAGATGAATTCTGCTTCATCCTGATCGTTGGCAAATTATAACACATTGATTTCTTATTGCTTATTTGATTTTACACTTTATTAGAAATTAATATATTCCAGGTGAATATTTAAAAAATTTTATTATATTTATTATGGTTTTAATTTTATTAATCCAGCCCAATTGGCGGGAGGAAGATATATAACCTGCTTAATGTCGATGCCGATTGGATTCCAGCAATTTGCTTGAATCACGTCCATCGTTCAAGACATGACGGATCTTTTCATATTTTCTGATTTCTGACTGTTTATGGACACAAAATCCTAATAAACTGATCATTAAGGCAAAAACAGGGATAGCATATATTTTCATTTTTATTATGCTGCTTTGTAACACTATGCAATTATGCTAACAAAAAACCTAACAAACTTGTGACATAGTTTACATTTAACCCGATAGAAGGCATTTATTTATCTTCTAAAGATCAATTTTATGTCGTTTTATTTATTAATACTTAATTAATTTATAATTCTTTTTTTCAAAAAATCGATACTATTAAAAATTCTTTCAAATAAACAATAAATAATTGAATTTAATATATTTTTAAAAATCTCTAAAAGAAGTTTATTCAAAATTAAAATATGTAGATAAATGAAATCTAACCTATTCAATAGAACTTATTTCGGTTTATTTTATCGGCCTTTTCCAAGAATGCTCAACTTTAATTTTTAAAATAAAATGATCTAAATAAGGGAGATTTTGCGAGGGATTTCAAAGTGTTTAACGATATTGTTTATTTTTAACTATCTTGAAGTTTTCATTATGCAGTTCATCCACACTTCACTCATCATAGAGTCAAATCGTTGAACACTATTTAAGAACCTAACCATGATAAAGACATCCCAATATCCGGCATACATATCCTCATGCTGGATACTGGGAATCATCTCATTTATGCACTCAGTTGTTCATCACGCTTGAACACCAGTTCTCCTTTGAGTGAACTGTCTGCATCAAAATAATAGCCATTAGTATTAAAAGCTTTTAGCCCCTCTATACGATCAATTTTATTTTCAATCATAAAACGCGCCATGAGACCGCGTGCTTTTTTGGCATAGAAACTAATCACTTTATATTTGCCATTTTTCTGATCCAGAAATACCGGCTTGATAATGTCTGCCTGAATTTTGCGCTCGTTGACTGATTTGTAATATTCATCAGAAGCAATATTCACCAGAATTTCAGAATTTGCTGCGGTTAAATCCTGATTAATCAGATCAGTAATGTGATGAGCCCAGAACTCATATAGATTATGCCCACGGGAATTGGCTAACTTGGTTCCCATTTCCAGACGGTACGGCATCATTAGATCCAAAGGACGTAACAGTCCATATAATCCAGACAACATACGTAAACGGTCTTGTGCATAGTGCAGATCTTCGTGCTTCAAACTATAGGCATCCAGTCCGGTATAGACATCACCCTTAAATGCAAAAATCGCCTGACGGGCATTGGCTAAATTAAAATCTGGCTGCCAGTCATTGAAACGTGCGGTATTTAAACTGGCAATTTTTTCACTGATACTCATTAAGCTGGAAATTTCTGTTGCAGAAAGTGTGCGACAAACTTTAATCAAGTCCTGTGAATGTTCTAATAATCTCGCTTGAGTAAATTGGTCAGTCGGTAATGGAGTATCGTAATCGAGAGTTTTGGCTGGAGAAATTAAAGCGAGCATGGCAACCTGGTCAAAAAATGATTAATCAAACTATATCAGTCTGCTTATTTTAATTCCAATTCATGTTTTTATTCACCATAATCGTTAAAATGCACGATTCTCCTGTTAATCATCGGTTTTTATATGCCCGAGCAAATTTTTCTTCAAGGGCCTGCGGGTCAGATTGAAGTTTTTGTGGATTATCCTCAGGGTGAAGTGAAAGGATTCGCGGTAGTTTGTCACCCCCATCCATTGCAAGGCGGTACACCACAACATAAGGTTCCGGTTTTACTGGCACAAATGTATCTGGAACGTGGCTGTATTGTGTATCGTCCAAGTTTCCGTGGTTCTGGTCAAAGTGAAGGTATACACGACGAGGGCTTCGGTGAAACGGATGATGTATTAGAAGTCATTCGGTTCGCTCGCAACCAGCATATTGCCCTGCCTTTTTATGCAGGTGGTTTTAGTTTTGGTGCGCATGTCATGGCAAAAAGCTATGCAGCCTTACCCGTAGAACTGCAACCAAAGCAAACCATTTTATGCGGTCTGCCAACTGCAACAGTGGCTGGTATTCGCCATTATGTTACGCCTGCAATTAAAGGCGACATCCTGTTCATTCATGGTGAAGCCGATGAAGTGACTTTGCTCTCAGATATGATTGAATGGGCAAAACCACAACGCCATTTAGTGACCGTATTACCTGGTGCCAACCATTTCTTTACCGGCTATTTAAAGCAATTGCGGATCGCAATGACCCGATATTTAGCGCTCGGCTAAATAAAAAAACCCATCAGATGATGGGTTTTTTTATTAAAAGACAAAATCTTCTGCAAAAATTTCATACATCACAGCCCGATATTTAGGCTTATCGATGTAACGGATAATTTTTCCGACCAAGCGTTCTGCAATTTTACGGCTAGCCCAGTTTTCTTCTGCTACCGGGTAGCTTAAGACTTGAATCCCTAGTGTATTGAAAGCATAGGCCACAACACAATGCACTGCCTCATGTCCATAATGATGACCATGTGCAGTTTCACGAATCCAGATACCAACTTCAGGTATTTCATCATAAAGTCGATGCAAACCACATAGTCCAATAAATTCTTGTGTTTCAATATGACGGATAACAAATACATATTCTTTATGATCGGTCATATTTTCCAGCCAATTTTTCCAGACTGTTGCAAATTCCTTTTCAGATTCTGGTGCATCCCACGCCATAAAACGTGTCAAACTCGGCGTAATTGAAGCATAAGCTTCTTCGGCATCGGCTGATTTAAAACAATTCAGGATCAAGCGTTGACTTTGCAGTGTAGGCAAAGCTGATTGATTCTGTTGAATTAGCTCTTCCATTCAAACTCGCTAAAGCTTTCCTGCTCTTTTAGAGAGGTTTCCACTGCTTGTGCAAGCTGATTAAGCAAACTTCTTTCAGTGATACGATCCAGCCAGTCCTGCTCTTCTTCAGGATATGAGGCAATTTCACAGACCAGATGCCCTTGTTCATCTCTGGTTTCGCAACTCACCGATAAAGGCAGCGCATGTTCTTCCACGCTGACAGCAACCTGAGCTCCACTTTGGCTTAAGGTCTGAAAACCGTATTTGCCTAATTTTTCAGCAAGTAAATGTGCTACATATTCCTGGGTTTCTTGACCATCCCGTGGTGTTTGGCTCTGGGTATTGGCCATGAATTTTAATTTTCGCATCGCTACTTCCAAATGGCTTTTTTCTTATATGGGTTTAGCATAAGCAATATAAACAAAACAGCCAAGCAAAAGCTTGGCTGTTTCACATAATTTTAAAAATTATTCTGACACTTGAATTGGCAATCCTGCGATTGAGGTCAATTCCGTGAAGGTCGGGAAACTGGTTGCGACCGTTTCAGTACCGACAATCTTGATCTGCTCCGAATTACGCAAACCGGCAATCGAAAAACTCATCGCGATACGGTGATCATGATGTGATTCAATTTCACCACCGCTAAAGATTGGCGACCAGTCACCGGACTTACCCTTACCTTCAATGATGATGCCATCTTCAGTTGGGGTACAGTCGATGCCCATGGTTTGAAGACCATCTGCCATGACCTGAATACGATCCGATTCCTTCACGCGAAGCTCGGCAGCGCCGGTCAGAATCGTCTGACCTTCAGCACATGCAGCTGCAATGAATAACGCCGGGAATTCATCAATTGCCAATGGCACCTGATCTTCCGGCATATGAATACCTTTTAAGGTACGTGTACCACGAATACGAATATCTGCAATCGGTTCACCGCCCGCAATACGCTCGTTTTCAACTGTAATGTCCGCACCCATTTGCTTGAGGATTTCAATCACACCAGTACGGGTCGGGTTAATGCCTACCGCTTCAAGGGTGACGTCCGAATTTTCAGTAATGGCCGCACCCACCATAAAGAAGGCTGCTGAAGAAATATCTGAAGGCACTTGAATGTTGGTACCCACTAACTTGCCGCCACCTTGCAGGGAAATTCGGTTGCCTTCTGTTTTCACTTCATAACCAAATGCACGCAGCATACGTTCAGTATGGTCGCGTGTTGGTTCTGGTTCAGTCACCGAAGTTTCACCTTCCGCCCATAGACCTGCAAGTAGAATCCCTGATTTCACCTGAGCAGAGGCCATTGGCAAATCGTACTGAATCCCTTTAAGGTTTTGATTGCCGGTGATGGATACAGGTGGTGTACCGCGTTCACCTGTGGTCTGAATTTGCGCACCCATTTCACGTAAAGGCTTGGCAATACGCTCCATTGGACGCTTGGATAAAGATGCGTCACCAGTCATGACTGAATCAAATTTTTGTGCAGCCAGCATACCCGACAACAAACGCATTGAAGTGCCCGAGTTGCCCATATAAATGGCAGACTGTGGCGCTTTAAGGCCATGCATGCCAACACCATAAATGGTCACTTCACCATTTTTAGGGCCTTCAATGCTCACACCCATATCACGGAAAGCTTGCAGTGTCGCTAGAGCATCCTCACCTTCCAAAAAGCCGGTCACATGTGTGGTACCTTCTGCAATCGCACCAAACATGATCGAGCGATGTGACACAGATTTGTCACCTGGCACGGTAAATTTACCCTGAAATTTCTTGGCACCCGGCTGAATGGTAAATTGTTGTGTCACTTTATTTTTCTCCATGAAAGGTTTCTTGGCGAGCATATGGTTGAAATGCTGGCGAGCTGCCTGCGCATGACCCAATAAGCCCATCAATGCGTGGGAATCTTCATCTTCAATCAATTTGCGGATAATCGCGAGCTGCTGTTCAAAGCCATCAACAGCATTCAGAACTGCTTTTTTGTTGGCAAAAAAGATGTCATGCCACATTTGTGGATCGCTGGCGGCAATTCGCGAGAAATCCCGGAAGCCACCGGCAGCATAACGAAATATATCTAAATTGTCTTCACGCTTGGCCAGTTGCTCAACCAGGTTAAAGGCCATGAGATGCGGAAGATGACTGGTATGCGCTAGCACTTCATCGTGCTTGTCGACATCCATACAAATCACTTCGGCTTTCGCCGCTTGCCACAGCTGAATCAGTTTATCGACGGCCCAGCCTGCACTACTTGGCAGTGGCGTCAAAATCACCTTATGATTGGCAAATAAATCGACTTTTCCTGCATGTACACCAGTATGTTCTGCACCTGCAATCGGATGGCCCGGTACAAAACCTTCAGGTAGTGCATCGCCAAAGACTGCTTTCGCTGCATCGACTACATTGCCTTTAGTACTACCGACATCAGTGATAATGGTATTGGCAGATAAATAAGGCTTGATGGCTTCCAGCACCTTTTGCGTGGCACGCACCGGTAATGCAAGCACTACCAGATCAGCACCTTTGACCGCTTCCACAGGATCTGCATAGCCTTCGGAAATCAGGCCAAGAGATTTAGCATCTTCCAAAGTCTTTTGTGAACGTGTCGATGCAACAATGTCATTGGCCAAATGCTCAGCTCGAATGACACGCGCCAGACTTGAACCAATCAGTCCAAGCCCGATAAATGCAACTTTTTCAAACAGTGGCTGCGACATGGTTTAAGCTTTTGCCTCTAAACCGAGTACTTTAGCCAATGCGCTTAAGAATTTCGCATTTTCTGCTTCAGTACCAATCGATACACGAATGTGATTAGAAATACCGACCGGACGCACAATCACCCCTTGCTTAAGCAAACCATTGAAGGTTGCTGATGGGTCTGCTTGTACATCTACCAGAATAAAGTTGGCACGTGAAGGTACATAGTTAAGACCCAAAGCCTTAAAGCCAGCCTCAAGTTGCGCCATACCGGCTTTATTCACTTCACGAGAACGCGCGATAAAATCTTCATCTTTCAGTGCAGCCACCGCAGCCACCATCGCAAGATGGTTGACATTAAATGGTTGACGAATACGGTTCAGGTAATCTGTCACTTCAACTGAAGCCAGAGCAAAACCAACACGTAGTGCAGCCAAACCATAACACTTCGACAAAGTACGGCTAACGATCAGGTTTGGATATTGCGCAAGGAATTTCAAGCTGTTGAAGTTTTCCGGGAAATATTCCACATAGGCTTCATCCAGAACCACGATGACATTAGCAGGAACTTTTTGCATGAAAGCTTCAAATTCAGCTTCTTCGAACCAGGTTCCCGTCGGATTATTCGGGTTTGCAATGAAAACGAGTTTGGTGTTGTCCTGAATGGCAGCCGCCATTGCTTCCAAGTCATGCGAGAAGCCTTTAGCTGGTACTTCAATCGCTTGCGCATTAATGGCTTGAGTTACCAATGCATAAACCGCAAAAGCATGCTGGCTATACACCACCGAATCATTTTCTGAAACGAATGCACGGGCAAACATTTCCAGTAAGTCGTTTGAACCATTCCCCAAGGTAATCTGATCATGATTAAAACCAAACTGGGTTTTGATCTGATCTTTCAGGATAAAACCACCACCATCTGGATAACGGCCAATTTCAGCAATTTCCGCAGCGACCGCTTCTTTGACTTTATCTGAACAACCCAGCGGGTTTTCATTTGAAGCCAGTTTAACGATATCAGTAAGACCCAACTCGCGCTCAAGTTCACTGATCGGCTTACCCGGTTGATATGGCTTTAATTTTGAGATGCCTGAATTAGCTGGAACAAACGACATTTTAGACTTCCAATTTTAGGTATAAAACAGTGGTCAGCACCCTCGCCCTGACCACGGATAGCTGACTTAAAGTACAGCTGCAGGATATGAACCGAGTACGCGAACTTCTTTGACCAAAGGACGAATTTCTTCAATGGCTGCTTTCACGTGTTCCTGCTCAATATGGCCTTCAAGATCAATGAAGAACACATAAGCCCATTTTTCAGGAAGTGCAGGACGGGTTTCAATGCTGGTCAGACTGATATTATGCTTGGCAAATGGCGCCAGAATTTCCAGCAAAGCCCCGGCACGATCATGTGCTGAAATCAGTAATGAAGTCTTGTCATTACCGCTTTGTGGCACTTTTTCACGGCCAATCACCAGGAAGCGTGTGGTATTTTCCGGATTATCCTCGATATTGCTATGCATGATTTCGAGATCATAAATGCTCGCAGCAATTTCAGAGGCAATCGCGGCAGAATGCCATTCATTACGAATACGGCGCGCTGCTTCTGCGTTGGAGCTTAAAGCGACACGTTCCACGCCTGGATAATGCGCATCCAGCCACTTACGGCACTGTGCCAAAGTCTGCTGATGCGCATAAATCTGTTTGATGCTGTCTTTACGGGTATTTTCAGAAATCAGGAACTGATGGTGAATCGGTAATTCAACTTCGCCAATCACATTCAGGTTCGATGTTTTAAAACAGTCCAAAGTATGGTTAACCACGCCTTCAGAGGAATTTTCTACCGGCACCAGACCATAATGGGCACTGCCCGCTTCCACGTCACGGAAAACTTCATCAATGGTCGGTAAAGGACGAACCACAGCATCATGACCAAAGTGCTTGAGTACCGCAGAATGGGTATAAGTCCCGACTGGGCCAAGGAAAGCAATGCTTTGCGGCGCTTCGAGTGCCAGACAGGCCGACATGATTTCACGGAACAGACGTGCCATGGTGGTATCAGACAATGGCCCTTCATTACGTTCCATGACATTACGCAAAACCTGAGCTTCACGTTCTGGACGGTAAAACAGCGGATTCTCTTCTGAAGCAAACTTTGCTTTTGCCACAGCTTCAGCCAAACGTGCCCGGCGGTTAATCAATTGCTGAATTTGCTGATCAACAGAATCGATATCTTCACGAATTTTTGCCAAATCAAGAGAAGTCGTGGTATTTTGATCGTCGTTGATCATTGTTCTGTCGCCCTTCATAAACCTTATCTGTTCAGTATAACAATAGTGAGCTTTCAAATGTTACGCAATATTGCATTGGTAGATTAAGTCTTAAAAACATACAGTTGATTTTAACCGTTTATCGCTTTTAGTCATATCTGGTAACATTTACTTCAGCTTTTCTGCTTGATTTACATTATTAAATTGTAAACTTTGCCTGTCCATATTAACTGATTTTAAGGAAGATGAAATATCACTATTTCTTAATCTATATAGCGGTTTTAAACATAAGAAAATTAAAATAATTGCTTTGCAAACGTCATTTTTGAACCATTCATATCTAAGATAGATTTCACAATAAAATGCACACTCTGCAACCCCATTTTTATCGACTTCTCTTTGATTTCACTTATTTTTTTACATTAAATCACTACTCAATTACAAAGCAGAGACGATTTTTTAACCAATCATAGATAGTCTAACTTAAAACAAGCGTTTGGGTGTCAGTCATGCCAAAAAGAATAGCTGTACTTTTGACGAATAATTTTGAAGATCAGGAATATCTTGAACCCGTTGCGGCCTTGCTGGAAGCAAAGCATATCATCTGTAATATTGAGTTTAATGCAGGAAAAGTGGTCTATGGTCTGCATGGCTGTTCTGCAGTGACGATTGACCGGGACATCGAACAAATCAGTATTGATGATTTTGATGCCTTGCTGATTCCTGGCGGTGAATCTGCAGTTTCTTTATCTACCGATATGCGGGTGCTGCAATTTATCCAGGCTTTTAATCAAGCCAAGAAAACCATCTTTAGTTTATGTGATGCATCATTATTACTGTGTGAAGCAGATGTGCTGAAAAATCGAATTATTACCAGTATTCGCGCGCATGCCAGTCGCGTACAACGTGCCGGTGGAACGTATTATGATGCAGAACTGGTGAATGACAATAATCAGTTGATTTCATCGCGCCTACCCAATGATTTACCCATTTTTATTCATGAATGTTTGGATGTTTTAAAATCATAAAGTCTTAAAAAATATTTCCCATCTTGGCCATGTTCTCCCCTATAAAAAAGAGTCCTTCGGGACTCTTTTTTATGGTTGAGCTATTAACGCCCTAACAGACCGCGGGCCACAATCTCCTTCATGATTTCATTGGTACCCCCATAAATCCGCTGGATCCGCGCATCAACGAAGAAACGTGAAATTGGATATTCAGTCATATAGCCATAACCCCCAAATAATTGCAGGAGATTGTCCGCGATTTTCATCTGCATATCGGTAGAAAAGCTCTTCAATGCCGCTGCAGTTTCTACATCCAGTTTCCCTTGCATATAAAGCTCAAGATTCTGGTTATAAAATGCTGCGGTCGCCAATTCATCAATTTTCGCTTGCGCAAGCACAAAACGGGTATTCTGGAATTGACCGATCGCCTGACCAAAAGCCTGACGCTCTTTCACATACTGTGTGGTCACATCAATAGATCCACGAATGGCGCCTAGAGCGGTGGCAGCAATGGCGGTACGCTCACGCGGCAATTCCTGCATCAGGTAAGCAAATCCCTGTCCCGGCTGACCCAGTAATTGCTCCTTTGGCACTTTGACATTGTCGAAGAACAGTTCAGACGTATCCTGAGCATGCAGACCAATCTTGTCCAAATTGGTGCCTTTTTTAAAGCCTTCCAGATGGGTATCGACCAGCAACAATGAAACGCCTTTGGCACGGGCTTGCGGATCGGTTTTGACGGCAAGCACCACTAAGTCAGCATGCTGACCATTGGAAATGAAGGTTTTTGAGCCATTTAACAGATAATGTTCATCATGCAAGATGGCACTGGTGCGCATAGCTTGCAAATCTGAACCAGCACCCGGTTCAGTCATGCCGATCGCACCGACCACTTCACCGGTGACCATTTTTGGTAACCAGTATTTTTTCTGTTCTTCGGTACCGATATGCAGGATATACGGTGCTGCAATATCGGAATGACAAGACAGACCTGTGGCAATCGCACTGTATCCGGCACGTGCAGATTCTTCGATCAGCATCAAGGAATAATCGGTCGGCACCCCATAGCCACCATATTCTTCTGGAACATCGACACACAAGAAGCCATTTTCACCGAGTGCATTCCAGACTGAACGCGGCATCAGACCTTCACGTTCCCACTGGTCGTAGTACGGTGCGACATGTTCGTTCATAAAGCGTTTAAAATTATCGCGGAATAATTCTAGATCGGCATCGTAGGCAAGCATTCTATTGTCCTTGTTGTTTATCATTTTAGTTTCCTTTTCACAGACTATCGACTTTCCTGCTCCCTGTCATGTGCCGGCATTCATCTTTTTACTAACTTCACAGTCAATAAAAAAGGGAAGCCGAAGCTTCCCTTTTAGACACGAAAGACAGACTCAAACTTAGTGAGCGTTATTGCCTTCTTGCGCCATTTTTTCATCAATTTCTGCTGGATTCGCTAAAGCGTAGTTCAACTTGTCCATATCTAACTGGCCAACCCATTTCGCAACCACTAAAGTCGCCAAAGAGTTACCAACCAGATTGGTCAAGGCACGAGCTTCAGACATGAAACGGTCAATACCGAGAATCAACGCCAGACCTGCCACAGGAATATTCCCTACAGCAGCCAAGGTTGCCGCCATCACAATAAAGCCTGAACCAGTCACGCCTGCCGCACCCTTAGATGAGATCAGAAGTACCAGAAGCAGCGTAATTTGATGAGACAAATCAAGTTGTGTATTGGTCGCTTGTGCAATGAAGATCGCAGCCATCGTCAAGTAAATCGACGTACCATCCAGGTTAAATGAATAACCAGTTGGAATTACCAGGCCTACCACTGATTTTTCAGCACCGGCAAGTTCCAGTTTCTTCAACATACGTGGCAGTACTGATTCTGAAGATGACGTCCCCAGTACAATCAGAAGTTCTTCGCGAATCAGGCGGATCATCTTCATGATGCTGAACCCTGCGAAACGCGCAATTGAGCCCAATACGATGAAAATAAACAGTACGCAGGTAACATAGAAACAAATGATCAACTGTGCCAGCTGAGCAAGAGAACCAATACCATATTTACCAATTGTAAACGCCATTGCACCAAATGCACCAATTGGAGCAAGTTTCATCACCATATTCACGATGTTGAAGAATACATGTGAAATCTGGTCAATGAGTTTCAGGACTGGCTTGCCTTGATCACCTAGCTTATGCAGCGCAAAACCAAAGATAATCGCGAACAATAGAACTTGCAGGATTTCGCCTTCTGCAAATGCGCCCACAACCGTATTTGGAATAATGTTCATCAGGAAGTCGATAGTCGATTGTGACTCACCTGAAGCAACATATTTACTGATGCCACTGGTATCCAGTGAAGCAGGATCAACGTTCATGCCCACACCAGGCTTCACGATGTTAATCACGACCAGACCGATGACCAAAGCAATCGTAGATACGATCTCGAAGTAAAGTAAAGCAACACCACCAGTTTTACCCACTGATTTCATGCTTTCCATACCCGCAATACCGCTCACTACGGTACAGAAAATCACAGGTGCGATGATCATTTTAATCAGACGGATAAATGCATCACCAAGCGGTTTAAGCTGTTCGCCCAAGCCAGGGACATGTTGTTCTACGCCATTGACAATTTGCGTACCACTAGGCGAAAAATGCCCGACCAGAATACCTGCGATAATGGCCACAATCACTTGAAAATACAGTGACTTATAAATTGGTTGTTTCGCCATAATAAATCTACTTGAACGATATCAAAAATAAGAAAGACCATTTTGAGAAATATACTGACCTCTTCATCCCTTCTCAGGGTGAACCGGATCAAATATCAAAAGGCTCAAGAGAATGTTCAAAATGATAATCAGCCATGCATTGAATCTGACACTCAGTATCAGACCAAAGTATTAAATGGGAGAAAGAGATTAAGAAAAATTAAACAGACTCTAAAAATTGCCTAAATTTTACCGAATATTCATACTAAATGTGCATAACTTATTATGCGCTTGTTTGCTTTTTAATCAATATTGGATTAGACATTAGTCGATAATCAGATTTAACTGATTGTTTTACGTATACTGAAAGGTTTATGGATTTTCACCCTCTCCCTTGACATTAATATTTTCTGCAAGCTGTAAAAAGTTATGAATACCAAAAGAAATATCTATAAAGATTTCGAACATCCCTTTGCCCAATATGTACGCATTGTGGGTAAAGGGAAAAATGGCGCCCGCTCCCTCAGCTATGATGAAGCCTATCAAGCCTTCAGTATGATTTTGAAAAATGAAGTGCTGGATGTGCAGTTAGGTGCATTCTTGATGTTATTGCGGGTCAAGGAAGAATCTGTAGATGAGTTGGCCGGTTTCGTACAGGCGACACGTGACCAGCTGAGTTTCAAAAAACTGGATGTCGATCTGGATTGGTCGTCCTATGCGGGCAAGCGCAAACATTATCCATGGTTTATTCTGGCAGCGCTGACGCTGGCCAAGCATGGTTATAATATTGTGATGCATGGTGCCTCAGGCCATACCATGAACCGTGTTTACACCGAACAGGTGCTGACTTACTTAGGCTATCCAATCTGTCAAAATGATGCCGAGGTTGAACAGCAACTGCAACAACAGCATTTTGCCTATATTCCGCTAGAAGTGATTTCTCCGATTCTTGCGGACTTGATTGCGCTGCGTAATGTCATGGGCTTACGCTCCCCGATTCATACTTTGGCTCGTTTAATTAACCCGTTTAATGCCAAAGCGACTCTGCAAGCAATTTTCCATCCAGCGTATCGTGGTTCGCATCAGCAAGCAGCTTCCCGCTTAGGCTATAAAAATAGTGCCGTGATTAAAGGTGAAGGGGGCGAATTCGAGCGTAATCCGGATGCCAAAACGCTCATCTGCGGCATTAAAGATGGCCTGCTCTATGAGCATGAATTGCCAAAGCTCACTGACAACCGCAGTCCAATTGAAGAAGAACTGGATCTGGCGCTATTTAAGGCTGTCTGGGACGGTCAGCAAAGCCATGATTATGGCGAGATTGCAGTGATAGAAACTATGGGCATTGCGCTATATACCATGGGCGTGTGTGACAGCTTTGAAGCTGCGATGCAAAAAGCCAAAATCTTATGGGCGAATCGCCACACGGTTTAATCTTGTGCAAAAGAAAAAAGCATTGTTCAGTGAATGAACAATGCTTTTTTTAATTGTATTGCTATTGGCTGGGAATTAAGCCTTAAACAAAACGAATCGGCTTGAATTCAAGTTCATTCTTGTGATGATCATCATCACACTCTTCACCCTCTTCTTTAGTACCGCGATCGATATAACCGCTGCGCTCATTTTCAGGCAGGTTTTTCATTTCCCAGGCATACACTGCCTGCATACAGGTCTGACGTTGTTCTGGTGTCAAGGCTACACCGTTTGGCCACTTTCCAATTTCGACTGCTGTTCTTAGGCGTTCAACAATCTCAGGATTGAGTACGGCAAGCATTTGTTCAATATTCATGATTTAATCCTGCTTAAAATAATCAAAGTCCTGATTCCACCCCAGTTTGGTTCGACAGGCATTATAAAAGTCATAACCCGGTGGATGCAGAAGATTCAGTTTAAAGGGATGCTTGCGAATATGGACGCTATCACCCACATTCAAAGACACACTGTGTTGTCCATCCGCACTAACCATCGGCAGTACGCGATTTTCACGAATCAGTAATTTAATTTCACTATGTCCACCGACCACAATCGGGCGTGAAGACAAGGTATGCGGATGCATCGGTACCAAGGCAATCGCATCCATACTTGGATGTACGATCGGGCCGCCACCAGAGAGTGCATAAGCTGTAGAACCAGTCGGTGTAGAGACTATCAGGCCATCACTGTGCTGACGATAGACATATTGTCCATCAATATTCAGTTCAAAATCGATCATATGCACCGATTTCCCTGAATGTAGCACCACATCATTCAGGGCAATGGCATCGTAAATCACTTCACCTTTGGAGCGAATTTCAACTTCGAGTAAAAAACGTCGCTCAGTCTGAAAGTCACCTTTTAATACCTGATCCAGCTTGAAGATCACTTCGGTCGGCTTGATATCCGTTAAAAACCCTAGACGACCACGGTTAACCCCGATCACCGGGGTATTGTACTTGACCAAGGCGCGTGCTGCATGTAATAGCGAGCCGTCACCGCCCACGACAATCACCAGATCCACCACCTCACCCAATAAGGCACGACTGACGGTTTGGGTATTTTGATAGGGAACAAGTTCAGCTGTCGCTGCATCAAAAACTGGGTGTAGGCCTAAATTAAGAAGATGATCGTGAATAAGGCATAAGGTTTCAACCACCGACGATTTATCAGGACGTCCTATTAACCCGATATTTCGAAAGGTCTTATGGGAAATTTGCACCAGTGTCGTCGCTCCGCTACGAATCCTGCTTATCATAACATTAAGCTATACCTGGATGACAATTTATAACAGTGCTTCATAGGTAGGAAATTATTTGAAATATATTCGAATTAAGGAGAAATTGTGGGGTTTCATTTTAATTTTAAGCGCATTTCTTGATTAAATATTGCAAAATAATGAAAAGCTTCGCATGATTAGCACAATTTCACAGGATCTTATAAGTATTTATGAAATCTGAACGTGGCATGGGGTTTCTTGCCTTAATTTTTTCTATTATTGTCATTTCTATCTTTGTAGCATTTAGTATCTATTTGATTAGATTAGACAATATTGTACGCGACAAGTTTGAAGGTCAGCGCTGGGATATTCCGGCCAAGGTCTTCGCACGTCCGATGGAAGTGTACGTGAATGCCCCAGTCAGCCTGCAGGATTTCCAACAAGAATTAAAATTACTCGGTTATAAAAATTCGGATAGTTATACCAAATCAGGCAACTTTGTCACCACGGGTAATACCCTGTATGTGCATACACGCGGCTTTGATTTTGGTGACCGGGTTGAACCGGAACAAATATTAAAAGTCAGTTTCAGCGGTGAACAGATTGCAGAAGTCAGCGCAACCAAACCGTCTTCAAGCGGGATTGCGCGTTTAGAACCTTTATTAATTGGCGGGATTTATCCGCAGCATAACGAAGACCGTGTGCTGATCAAGCTAAATAAAGTGCCTAAGCCCTTGATCGAAGCGCTGATCGCGACCGAAGACCGTAAGTTCTATGAGCATCATGGGGTTTCACCGCGTGGTATTGCACGTGCCGTAGTCAGCAATATTACCGGTGGTAAACGTCAGGGTGGCTCAACCTTGACCCAGCAGCTGGTCAAAAATTTCTATTTAACCCCTGAGCGCACCTTAAAACGTAAAGTGAATGAAGCCTTTATGGCGATGCTGATTGAATTGCATTATGACAAGAATGAAATTCTAGAAGCTTATCTGAATGAGGTAAATCTCGGCCAGAATGGTAACTACTCCATTAATGGTTATGGTCTGGCATCGCAGTTTTATTTTGGCCTGCCACTGCGTGAACTGAATATTTCCCAGCAAGCATTTTTGGTGGGTTTAGTCCAAGGCCCGAGTCTATACAATCCATGGCGCAATCCTGAAAGTGCGAAAAAACGCCGTGATATCGTCCTGAATAATATGCTGGTGATGGGCTATCTGACTCAGGAACAATATGAAAAAGAAACCGCACGTCCGTTAAATGTCATTTCAAAACCGACTTTAGGCCCTGCCCGCTTCCCGGATTTTCTGGATATCGTACGTCGTCAATTACGCACAGATTATCAGGAAACCGATCTGACCAATCAGGGTCTGCGCATTTTCACCACTTTAGACCCTCTGGCCCAAACCCGAATTCAGGACAGTTTTAAAGAAACGGTGGCGCGTTTAAGCAAATCCAATCCGGGTCGCCTGAAAGATTTACAGGGCGCAGTATTAGTATCGCATCCGGAAAATGGCGAACTGGTGGCCGCAGTGGGTTCTACTCAAGATTTTACCGGCTTTAACCGTGCAGTCGATGCCAAACGTCAAGTCGGATCCCTGTTAAAGCCTGTGATCTACCTGAGTGCACTGGAATCAAACCGTTATCACTGGGCGAGCCCGATTGAAGACAGTGAAATCAGCATCAAAAGTGACGGCAAAACCTGGACACCGAAAAACTATAGTGGTCGTGGACATGGTGTCATTCCAATGTCGCAGGCATTATCGCAATCTTATAACCTGTCCACTGTGCGTTTAGCACAAGAATTTGGCCTGTCTACCTTTATTAATCATCTGAAAAAATTTGGTGTAACTTCAGATATTCCATCTTATCCGTCGATTTACTTGGGTGCGGTAGATATGTCCCCGATGGAAGTGATGAACATTTACGGCAACTTTGCTACAGGCGGCTTTAAATATCCAACCAAAGCCATCCGCTCTGTGGTGGATGCCAACGGCCGCTCTCTGGATCGTTATAGCCTGAGTGTACAACCGACCATTGATCCTGCTTCCGCTTATGCCCTGAATTATGGCTTACAACAGGTCATGTCGAATGGTACAGGCCGTGCAGCCTATAACAGCTTGCCACGCAGTCTGAATCTTGCCGGTAAGTCCGGTACCACGAATGACAGCCGTGACTCATGGTTTGCCGGATATTCAGGTAATTATATGACCGTGGTCTGGCTCGGTCTGGATGACAACAAAGTCACTGGCTTGACCGGTTCATCGGGTGCCCTGCCCGTTTGGACCAATGTCATGAAACAGTTGCGCCAGAAACCGGTGAATCTGCCACAGCCGAATGAAATCGAATGGCATTGGCTAGATCGTCATACGGGTTTGTTGTCTGCACAAGGCTGTGAAGGCGCCATGTATATCCCGATTTCGCGTCATGCCCTGCCAAATCAGGCGACTGCCTGCGGCATCTCGCATTATGCGACGGAACCTTATGATATTGATTCAGAACCTGCGCCATCTGATGCTGAACAGGATGATATGAGTCGCTACATACAAGAAAGTGAAACAGAAATAGAACGCGATCTTGAGAGCGAAACCCGTATTATCGCCAGTGGAAGTTATAGCCATTAATTGAGTCTATGTTTATGTTAAGAAAAATCCTCCCTGGTTTGCTCATCCTCAGTCTGGTGGGCTGCCAAAGTATATCTGAGCCAGAAAAGCCAGTTACCCCTGCCAAGCCTGCGACGGAAAAACCTAAGGCAAAAACACCAGACGGCGTCGTGATTACGCCTTATGACCGTCCTGACATCAAACGTCAGAAAATTGTCATTCCTGAACAGAAGCCGAAAAGCCAAAAGTTTGATGATGGCCGTAATTTGCCGGCCTTCAAGAGTCTGATGCAGCAAACCCAGCAGGCCTATACCAAGCAGCAATTTGCTCAAGCTGAAGCTGCTGCAACTCAGGCACAGCGACTGGCCCCTCAGGCACCAGAAACCTATTTATACTTGGGCATGATCGCCAACCGTAAAAATCAGCCAGCAAGCGCCGATGCTTTTGCCTTACGTGGCCTGAGTTATGCACAATCTAGTGCCATGAAAAAGCAGCTTTGGCAAGTACGCCTTAAATCTGCTCAGTTGCGGAAAAATGCCAAAGCGATTCAGCAAGCTCAACAGGCACTGAAAAAGCTTTAAGATAATTTTCCATAGAAACTGACTTACCAATAGAAAATTTATTTTCTAAATAAAGTGTTTAAATATAGCGAATGCCGGCAATGCCATAAGCATGCTGGCTTTTTGCATAATCGAGTTCTTCAGCTTTCATTCCGCCCAAAGCAAAAACCGGAATCTCTACTTGCTCTGCCATTTGCTTGAATTGCTCCCAACCTAGCGCAGGCGTGTCCGGATGCGTTGCAGTCGTCAGTACCGGACTAAGTAAAGCCGCTTCACAACCGATCTGTTCTGCATGCATTAAAGCGCTCAGGTCATGACAAGCCGCCAGATAACGATAACCAGATTTCAATTCACCTTGTTTCAAGTTCATTAGTTGATTCTGTTTTAGATGAATCGTGCGAATCGTCTGCTGCTGCAATTCATTCAGTTGTGACCAAAGCTGCTGATTAATGATTAACCTGGAGAGCTGATCTACCGGATATTGGTGTAATTGCATGATCCGTTCAGGCGTCGCTTCTAAACGCCAATATAACATTTGATCTGTATCCAGACTTGATAAAATATCCAGATCTTCAGCAATCTTGATGCGCTGCGGCCATTGCAGCTTTTGGATCATGGACTGATTGGCTTTCGGAAAATTCAGCCGACCAAGTTCTTCTCGGCTGTACCAGCGCCAAGGCTGTTTGATTTCAGCCAGTTGAGCAGGCTGTACTGAAGCATGGAAAATATGCAAATTGACGATGAGATCTTCATATTCATAGGAGATAAAATCAGAGGCATGCCAACGTTCAATATCAACGCCGACCTCTTCCATCACTTCGCGGCGACATGCCTCGACTGGTAATTCGCCCTGTTCAACTTTTCCGCCTGGAAATTCATATTTATTGCCCTGATGCTGCTTGGCCTCACGCCAGCCGACGAGAACCTGATTTTGATAAAATAAAAGCGCAATTGCGACATGAATCGTAGCTTTAGTCATGATGTACAGAACCGTTAAAGTTTTACAGATTGTAAGCAAATTAGAGTTTTTTATAAATTGCTCAATATTTCGTTGACAGACCTATTCGATAATGATTATCATTTAAATCAATCCAAAACACACCACGGAGTCGACGGAATGAACGCCCCATTTAGCCTATTTACCCGTAACAATGATACTCATCATGCCTTGCCAATGCTGCACTCTAACAATTTGTTTGCACTGGGTCGTGAAATCCGGATCATGCATGCCGGCGAAGAATACCGCTTGCGTCTGACCCGCAATAACCGTCTTATTCTGACCAAATAATTAAATCAGTTCTAATAATAACAAACGTGGGAAGCAGCAGTATGAATCAGCGCATACTGCTTTTTAGTTTTTTAATCTTTGATTAGGATTCATGTTTAAAGCTCAATGACACTTTAAGTCCGCCCAACACCGACGGCGCATAATCAATTTTAGCTGCATGTAGTGCCATAATTTTCTGGCAAATGGACAGGCCTAAACCTGAACCCTGAGTTCGCGTACCCAAAGCCCGATAAAAACGTTCACCTAAACGTTCCATTACCTCATCAGCAATCCCCTCTCCTGAGTTTTCAATCAATAGTTGTATCTGATGCTGCTCAATAACTGTTCGGATCTCGACCTGTCCCTGTGGCAGCGTATAACGAATAGCATTGTCGACCAGATTGCGAATACAACTAAAAATCAGTTCTGGATTCGCTTCGATCACAGCATCCTCAAGGTTTAGATTCCAATGAATGTCTTTTTCTTCTGCAAAAGGCTGCAATGCCTGCAAAGCCTCCTGAACCAGATTTTTAAGATTAATCGTTTGCGTTGGTAATTGCTCTGTGCGCTCCGGATCGAGTCGTGCCAGCAAGAGTAAATTTTCCAGCACCTGCGTACCGCGGTTGACATCATTCTGGATCAACTGCAATGCCTGAGGGAGCTGTGCATCATCTTGATATTTGCGTTTTAGAACCTGTAGACGCATTTGAATCGCAGACAGTGGCGAACGCAGCTCATGTGAAGCATCTGCAGTAAAACGCTGTTCGGCAGCCAGTGACTTTTCCAGCCGGCCGAGCATGGCATTCAGTTGACGTACAATCGGTTGCAGTTCAGTGATTTCAGGGTCAGGTGTTTTAATAGGACTTAGATCCTGAGCAGTTTTAGAACCGATTTCCCGGGAAATCTTGTTTAATGGCTGTAACTGGCGTTTGACCGAGACCCTTAGAATCAGCCATTGCACTAGCCATAAAGTGAATAAGATCCCGGCAAAGCCCAAAGTAGTTTGCCAGAGTTCATCGAAACGTACTGAAAGTGGCTGTACGATTTTGACCTGAAGGTCGTCATCTTCCGCAGTCAGTATCCGGATAAAATGACCATTTTCATAAGCAAACTGAAAGCCGTTGTTCTGTGCTTTTGGAATGGTATTAATTAATTCATCATCAATCGAAGTAGTCAGTATCTGCTGATCTAGCAACAAGGCATACTGGATATCGAACTGTTCACTGAGTTCATCGACCTGGGCGTCTTTGGCCTGGGTCACATCGCCAAGCAGCAACTCAGAAATCTGCTCCATTAATTCATCATGCAGCTGACTGGCTTGATAACTGGAAATTCCCAATAACAGCAGCCAGGCCAATATTCCAGCCAATATCGAACTGAACAGCGCATGTTTGATCAGTTTAGTTTGCAAGGAAATAGCAGCTGACATAGGTTTATACCTCAGCCTTATGCATGCGATAGCCCAGACCGCGAATAGTCTTGATCATCTGGCTGCCGATTTTTTTACGCAGCTGATAGATAAATACTTCAATGGCATTACTTTCAATTTCATCACCCCAAGCGTACAGCGATTCTTCCAGCTGTTCACGGGTGACAATATGTTCAGGCTGCTGCATCAGCTTGTATAGAATTTGAAATTCCTTCGCAGTCAGATTCACAGCTTGACCTTCTTTAGTTAGGGTCTTGGCTTGAGTGTCCAGACTGAGATCTTGCCATTGCAGGATATGATTCGGTGTTTGCTGTTTCTGTCTGAGTTGGGCACGAACTCGGGCCGAAAGTTCTTCCAGACTAAAAGGTTTGACCAGATAATCATTCGCGCCTAAATCCAACCCCTCGACGCGGTCATCAATACTGTCTTTAGCTGTAATAAAAATCACTGGCGTATCTTGCTGTTGGCTGCGCAAACTTTTCAGAATCTCGTCTCCAGTGGCATTCGGCAGGCCACGATCCAGCAGAATGCAGTCATATTGATGCTGCTCAATCGCCAGGATCACATGATCACCGCGCTCTACCCGATCAATCACATAACCATCCATTTCCAGCCAGGTCTGGATACTGTCTGCCTGAGACTGATCATCTTCTGCCAAAAGAATACGCATATTCTGCTCCGTTTGCTTCCTTGTTCTATCTTGCCTTGAAAAAGTTCCAGACTCAAAAAAACCACATGCTTTTTGGTAACTTGCATGTGGTTTTTTGTCGCTGTGTTCAAATTGATTTCAGCAAATCAGGCGATATTAGAAACGAACCTGATCAACCTCAATTTCAACACGTTTTGCCGGTTTATAATCAATGTCGATTTCACCTGTGATGATTACCGGTGTTTTGGCTGAAATCGGTTTGCCTTGCCAAAGTTCATCATCAATCTCAACAGTAATAGTTCCTGTGCTGTCTCGGAACTGGTATTTTTCATCACCGACCGCTTTTACGACATAACCTTTAAGCTGAACCTTGCTGTCATCTTTCATGGCCAGTGCCTGTTTGACTGTAGTCGATTTAGCAAAAGCGGCCTGATTCACAGCAGTGTCACTACTTGCTATCGTAGCCGTCGCAATAGAACCCATCAATGCAGCTGCCAAAACCGTATTTATCATCATTTTCATCGCAGTTACCTCTTTAAAGTCTTGCCTTGTTTCGATGATGCTATTAAAACAGCCGAAGATGAATTGAATCTTAAGATTACTTCATTTTCAAAATTAATTTAAGGGTACGACTCTCAAGACTTCTTCAAGCGTGGTCACACCTTCCAGAATCTTGCGTGCCCCGGCAATTCTGAGCGGCTCTACCCCTTCTTTTTTAGCCTGCTGACGCAGCTGGTTCAGGTTGGCATCGGCACCAATCAACTGTTTGGTGGTCAGACTCAATGGCATAAACTCATAAATCCCGATACGGCCTTTATAGCCGGTATGCCGGCATTCTTCGCAGCCCACCGCTTTGAAGACAAATTCCGGCCGCGGCAGCGGATAATCCACAGCTAGATGTTGCCACTCCTGCTCGTTCAGGAAGCTTTCCTGTTTGCAGTGTGGACACAGCTGACGTACCAGACGCTGAGCCAGA
Source organism: Acinetobacter lwoffii (assembly GCF_049367455.1). Taxonomy (GTDB): domain Bacteria; phylum Pseudomonadota; class Gammaproteobacteria; order Pseudomonadales; family Moraxellaceae; genus Acinetobacter; species Acinetobacter lwoffii_W. Next base: position 2,526,751 of record NZ_JBMPXW010000001.1, on the reverse strand, counting down.
ACACCCAAGATGGTTGCTGCTGTCAAAAATGGCTGTACGCCCAGATCATGCAGACGGGTCAGACTCGACGGCGCATCATTGGTATGTAAAGTCGATAGAACCAGGTGACCAGTCAATGCTGCCTGAATCGCCATATTGGCAGTGTCCTGATCACGAATCTCACCCACCATGATGATGTCCGGATCCTGACGCATCAATGCGCGCACGCCATCAGCGAAGCCTAGATCAATGCCATTGTTGACCTGCATCTGGTTAAAGCTGGGTTCCAGCATCTCGATCGGGTCTTCAATGGTACAGACGTTGACCTGTTCCGTCGCCAGCTGCTTCAAGGTTGAATAAAGCGTAGTAGTTTTACCGGAACCAGTTGGCCCTGTGACTAGAATAATGCCATGACTATGACTGGTCAGATTGTTCCAGTCATTCAGCAAATGACCTTCAAACCCGAGTTGCTGAAAACTTCTGACCAGCACTTCCGGATCGAAAATACGCATCACCAGTTTTTCGCCGAATGCCGTTGGCAAGGTCGATAGACGGAGTTCGGTTTCCTGTCCTTTCGGTGTTCGGGTTTTCAGGCGGCCATCCTGTGGTTTACGTTTTTCCGCCACATTCATCCTGCCCAGAATCTTGATTCGGGAAATGACGGCGGTCAATGTATTGGCCGGCATGTTGTAAATCGTATGCAGCACCCCATCAATCCGGAAACGGATCTTACCGGTGTCTTTACGCGGTTCCATATGAATATCACTGGCGCCCTGCTCAAAGGCAAATTGCAGCACCCAGTCCACCAGTTTGACAATATGCTGGTCATTGGCATCCGGATTCTGGGAATCACCCAGTTGCAGCAAGGCTTCGACGCCCTTATTTTCCCGGTCATAGGCAGAGGATTTCTGCGATCCACTAACTGCACGACTGACTTGATAGTATTCAGTAATATAACGTTGTAACTGTTCCGGATTCAGTAATACCCGTTGTATTTTTTTCGGGGAAATATTTTGCTCGAGATTTGAGACCCATTCGGTTTTATAAGGCTGATCCGTGGCGATCAGAACTTTGTCTGCCTGAATTTCTACTGCCAAAATATGGTTGCGCAGTGCATATTCCTGCGACATGACATGGGTCAATGCCTGTACATCAGCTTTAAGCGGATCAATAATATAGAACATCAATCCGGTTTTTTCTGCCAGCCACTGACATAAACGGTTCAGGGTCAAAGTCGTTTGGGGATGGGACTGATCGACCAGATTAAAATTGGCAATCCACTGTAAAGGGTGCCATTTTAATTGTTCACGTTGCCGATGAGTGGTCTGTACCAGCATCCGGTCGCGTTCACTGATTTTACCGTCTTTAAAGAGTTGGTCTAGACACCATGCCGTATCAATTTCAAAGTCAAATTTCATTATTATCAGTCCCCAAACTTGCCTCCACTATAACAAGTTTTTGCAGTTTTTCGCATGCTCCCGACCTATCGAATGTACGTTTCTATTTCAATCTCAAAAAGAAAGTAAAGAATGGATTTGATCACTACTGCAACATTTTTGATCTATGCAAACCTGATCTCATCACATATATTTTTAAATAATCAACTCTTAGCTTGCTGAGGTCACAGATGGATTTGACTGCGGTTCCCCTGCATGCGCATTCTTTTCATGAACTGCTCACGATACTCACCTCGGCATTGGGCTGCGGCCTGCTAATTGGTCTGGAGCGGGAACGGCATAAGCAACGTGAGCAGCAGCCGAGTTTTGCCGGCTTACGTTCCTTTGCGATCTGTGCTTTATTGGGCGCACTGTGTTTCCTTTTTGGAATCGTGATTGCTGTAATAGGTGCTTTGATCGTGGGTGGTATGGTCATTTTATCCATAAAAAATCAACCAGATGATCCGGGCATTACCACAGAGCTTGCATTTGTGATGACCTATTTTGTTGGCGCCATGTGTTTGTGGAATATTCCTCTGGCAGCCGGTCTTTCTGTGCTCTTAACCGGTATTTTGATGGCCAAACATACCATGCACAATATTGCCGGAAAATGGATTAAAGAAGCCGAATTTAGGGATGGACTATTATTACTGGCCTTAATTTTGATTGGTCTGCCGCTGACCCCTGATCGCCCTTTTTGGGGAGAAGTGCTTAACCCTTATATTATCTTAAAATTACTGACCTTAATTTTAGTGGTACAAGCTCTGGCGCATATTGCGAAACGCTTTTTTTCGACTAAAAATGCCCTGATGCTGTCCTCCATTGCTTCCGGTTTTGTTTCCAGTACGGCGACCATCGCTCAGTTAGGTTTACAGGTCCGTAAAGGTGAAATGGATGCACGATCGAATGCCGGTGCCGCGCTGATGTCCTGTATCTCGACCATTGTACTGCTATTGATTGTGGTTGGAGGGGTATCATGGAACTGGCTGAAAATCCTGCTTTTGCCCTCTTTAGTTGCCGTAATCCTTCTGGCAGCCTGTGCATTTTTATTATTGCGCAAGGCAAAACCTGCGCCGAGCATGGAATCATCAGACAGCCAGATGTTCAGCTTAAAAGAAGCTGTGATTATTGCAGTCACATTAACATTGATTCAGGCTGGAGTTTACGGACTGGAGGTCTGGCTCGGGGATGCCGGCCTACTGGTCGGGACCTTACTCGCCTCTCTGTTCGAGATTCATGCCGCAATGGCCAGTGTCGTCGTTCAAGGTGATCCCTCCAATCTCCGTTTGATTTACGCCCTGCTTTTAGGTCTAGGTGCTCATGCCCTGGCCAAGTCAGCCAATGCCGCTTTGACCGGTGGCTGGAAGTTTGTCCTTTATTTTGCGCCTGTGCAGATTTTGCATATGGCGGCATTGATCGGCTTGTTGTGGTGGAACCTATAATCTAGGAAGGAATATGCTGAATAGCAACAATTAGCACTTGCTGAGCATGAATTTTGAAATGGATATCAACATTTGCAAACTTCATCCCATATACCCGTTCTTCATCTTCCTGATATGCAGGTCTTGGATCTAGAGATAAGACAGCTTCCAGCTCCTGAATAGTCTGCACAGAGATTTTTCCATTTCCTAGTAATTGTTGCTTTTGCTGCTCCGCTTCATCGCTCCAAATGACGGTTTTACGTGATGGTTCATCCTGCGCATAACCGCTTTGTGCTTCAATGATAGCATCCGAATATTGAATATAAGGTTTGATATCCATAACTGGCGTGCCATCGAGCAAGTCACTCCCTGTCACATACACTCGAACATGCTTGCCCACCTTTCTCACTTCTTTGAGTTTGACCACAGATAAACCAATCGGTGATGGACGATACATGCTGCGCGTAGCAAAAACGCCTATTTTCTTGTTACCACCCAAACGCGGCGGACGCACTTGTGGACGAAACTGGCTGTTATGCTGGTTTTTATTGTCATGAAATTGCCAGACCAGCCAAAGATGACTGAACTCTTCAATCCCCTCAAAGGCGAGCAGATCATTATAGGGCCCGACCATTTCGATATAGCTTTCGACCTGAACCAGATTCGGCTGACGAGGAATGCCAAATTTTTCTTGGTAGGGAGAATGCATATAGCCAATTATCGGCAGTGTGAGTTCATTCATCATCACTTTTTTTGATAAGCTCAATTAAATATATTCAGTTTATAGAGAATGGATTTAGTTTAGAATAGCAAGCTGTTCTAATTTGATAATTTATTGAGACCTTTAATGGCTGCTTTTAACGTCGAAAAGATTACTCACGTCCACCACTGGAATGATACTTTATTCTCTTTTAAAACGACTCGCGACACTGCTTTGCGTTTTAAAAACGGTCAGTTTGTAATGATCGGCCTTGAAGTCAATGGCAAGCCGTTAATGCGCGCATATTCAATTGCAAGCGCCAACTACGAAGAAGAGTTAGAGTTTTTCTCGATTAAAGTGCCTGATGGTCCACTGACTTCGATTTTACAGAAAGTAAAAGTCGGCGATGAAATCTTGGTTTCTAAAAAACCGACAGGTACATTGGTACTCGATGACCTGAATCCGGGTAAAAACTTGTACCTGCTGTCTTCTGGTACAGGTCTGGCGCCATTCCTGGCAACGATTCGTGATCCTGAAACTTACGAACGTTTTGAAAAAATCATTGTGGTTCATGGTACCCGTTTTATCTCTGAACTGGCTTATCAAGATTTGATTCTGAATGAAGTACCAAATCACGAGTTTTTCTCGGAACTGGGTGCCAAAGAAAAATTAGTGTACTACCCGACTGTAACCCGTGAAGAATATCCAAACCAAGGTCGTGTAACCACCGCGATTGAAACCGGTGAACTGTTTGAAAAAATCGGTCTGCCACGTTTCAACCCGGAAACTGACCGTGCCATGTTATGCGGTAGCCCTGCATTCCTAGATGACGTTGCTGCGCTTCTTGATCAACACGGTCTGAAAGAATCTCCAAAAATGGGCGTTCTAGGTGACTACGTGATTGAACGTGCATTCGTAGAAAAATAAGATTTTCTAAAATAAAAAACCGGACTTTTAAGTCCGGTTTTTTATTGGAATAATCACTAAATAATTAACGATCACGACCTTCCTGATTTGCAGAACCTGAACAGCCTGCGCCACCTGCAATGATGAAACCCGTTTGCGCTTTACATGAACCAATCATACGGCCATGAGAGTCAAATGTAGTCACTGACGATGCGCAGCCCGTCAATATAACAGTCGCTACGAGTGCAATAAGTGCTGATAATTTCATGATCTTCCCCTTTATTATTTACGGTTTTAAATTAATCTGATTTTGGCTTGGTGGCGTTGGTAATAGGCCTGTAGCAGCATTTGGCGTATTGTAATTCACACCCAAGGCATCGCCTGAACCACTACAATGTGCGCTCGCGATTGAAAGTAGGCCACGCGTCGCCATACATGAACCGATGATTTTTCCTGTTGCATCATAAGTCACGACTTTGGAACTACAAGCGGCTAAACCCGATATTGCCAATATTGAAAAAATTTTAATTAAATTCACATTAACCCTCGTAGAATATAAAAATAAATTATTAAAATTTATGTATATTTTATGAATTTCGCCAGAGATTCTAATTTAATTTATTAATTTGTAAAGCTTTATTTTTCACATATTATAAAAATGGAAATAAATAAAAAGCTGCCCTGCAGGACAGCTTTAAATATAAAAATTAGCTGGATTTATGTTTAAGTGATCTTTCTTCCAGGGATTGCTTAATCACCTGATAACCTGATGTGATGCCGAGTGTTGCGATAATCACAGCCACAATAATATCTGGCCAAAGACTACCTGTACCAAATACGCCTACGGCTGCCAAAATGACTGCAAAGTTGCCAATCGCATCATTGCGGCTACAAAGCCAAACCGACCGCATATTGGAATCACCTTCACGAAAAGCATAAAGAATTGCTGCTGTAAATACATTCGCCACCAAGGCTAGGACGCCAATCAGGCCCATTGTTAGTGCTTCAGGTGGAATGCCTTGCAGATAGGCGTAAATCACTTTGCCAATCACTACCAGACCAAACAATGCCATGGTCATTCCCTTCACCAAAGCGACTGTTGCCCGCCAATACAGACTTGCACCGAGTACAGCCAAAGAAATCCCGTAATTGACCGCATCACCAAAGAAATCTAGCGCGTCTGCCCATAAGGCTGATGAATGTGCATATGCACCGCCGATCAGCTCCACTACAAGTAAAGTGGAGTTCACCAGCAAGGCAATCCATAGCGCTGTTCTAAATTTGCTGTTGGGCTTGATGGGTGCCGGTTCAGGACTACAACTACAGGCCATATCATTCCCCCGATGATTTTCTATCTAAAATACGATAAATTGATTAGAAACTATGGACTAACTCCAAGGTCAAGCATGAGGGCGATATGTCAGTTTATTTGATTTCAGAAATGGCCAAAAAGACTGGTCTAAGCACTGATACCCTACGTTTTTATGAGAAAAAAGGCTTTATTCAGCCGAATTTTCGAGCAAGTAATCAGTATCGTTATTATGGTGAAGACGCCTTAAAAAGACTGCTTTTTATCAAGCGTTGTCGCGCCTTGGACATGTCATTAAAAGAGATAGAAACCCTGATTCAACTTGAACAAAATCCAGAGCAGGAGTGCTGTGCCGTCAACCAGCTGATTGATCAGCATCTTTTGGATATTTCAAATAAAATTAAAGAATTACAGATATTTGAACGGCAACTGATCACACTGAGAGAAAGTTGCAATACCCCAACCACCATTGATCATTGCCAGATTTTAAAAACGCTTGAAAATCCTGAAAATGACTGAATATTGAAGATATTTTATGGAGGATTCCCTACTTAAAAAAGAACCTTGTTTTACATCCAAATCGCGTATTTCCGAGTGATTTACTAGGTTGAATCCAAATTCCAGATGATTAGAATAAAGCCGTACTTTTTATATGTCTTTCGATTTGATCATGAGCATTACCACCGTTACCGAACTTCTCTCACCAGCTGGCTCACTCAAAAATATGCGCTATGCTTTTGCTTATGGTGCAGATGCAGTTTATGCCGGCCAGCCGCGCTATAGTCTGCGTGTTCGTAATAATGAATTTGACCATGACAATTTAGCGATTGGCATCAAAGAAGCACACGAACTAGGCAAAAAATTCTATGTGGTGGTCAATATCCAACCTCATAACTCCAAGCTGAAAAATTTTATTCGTGACTTGGAACCTGTTGTCGCGATGCAGCCGGATGCGCTGATCATGTCCGATCCAGGTCTGATCATGCTGGTGCGTGAACATTTTCCAAAGATGGATATTCACCTGTCGGTTCAGGCCAATGCCGTGAACTGGGCAACCGTGAAATTCTGGAAAAACATGGGGCTGACCCGTGTCATTCTGTCACGTGAACTGTCGATTGAAGAAATTGCAGAAATCAAACAGCAAGTGCCCGATATGGAGATTGAGGTCTTTGTTCATGGCGCATTATGTATGGCCTACTCTGGCCGCTGCATGTTGTCCGGTTATATGAATAAACGTGATGCCAATCAGGGTGCCTGCACCAATGCCTGCCGCTGGGAATATAAAGTTCTGGATGCCAAGGAAGATGAAACCGGTGATGTCATTCCAGTAAAAAATCTGGATTCAGGCTGCTGCTCTAAAGATGCTGATGAACAGCACATGCAAGAACAACATCAGTTTGATGAGCCTGTGCTATTGCAGCGGAATGATGAAGATATGTTTGCCGCAGAAGAAGATGAACACGGCACTTATTTCATGAATTCTAAAGATCTACGTGCAGTCCAGCATATAGAGCGCTTAACTAAAGTGGGTGTGCATTCACTGAAAATCGAAGGCCGTACCAAGTCTTATTTCTATTGCGCCCGTACTGCTCAAATTTACCGTAAAGCGATTGATGATGCGCTTGCAGGTAAACCTTTTGATCCGTCACTGATGACACAATTGGAAGGCTTAGCGAATCGTGGTTATACCGAAGGTTTTCTACGCCGCCATGTGCATAGTGAATATCAGAATTATGAACATGGTTCTTCCAGTTTTGATCATCAAATTTTCTGTGGTGAAGTACTGGAGCGCAATGGAGATTACATCAAGATCGATGTGAAAAACCGTTTTATCGTCGGTGACTCACTCGAACTGATGACGACTAAAGGCAATATCACTTTCAATTTAACCGAAATGAAAGACAAAAAAGGTAATCTGATCGAAGACGCCAAAGGTTCAGGTCATATCGTTGAGATTCCAGTTCCGGCAGATATTGATATGCAATATGCCCTGCTCATCCGTAATCTGCCAAGCTCGACTATGGATATTTCGGCATCTTCACTGGCTTATCAAGCGAGTTAAATATGGCACTACTAATTACCGACAAATGCATCAATTGCGATATGTGTTTACCGGAATGCCCAAATGACGCGATTTATGAGGGTGCGAAAGTTTATGAAATTGATGTGAACCGTTGTACAGAATGCGTCGGTTTTTATGAGCATCAGACCTGTGTACATGTCTGTCCGATTGAATGCATTGTTCCACATCCGGAGTATCGGGAAACACAAGAACAATTACTGGAAAAATTTAAGGGTTTGAACTTATTTAAATCTTAAAAATGAAGCGATGGAATAAACATTGCTTTATATAAAAACAACCTTGGGGAAAGTATAAAAATAAGGGTTGAAAACAAAAACTGTGCAGAGGAAAGGAACAGCTGAAAGTGCGTGGGGACACTTTTGGCTGTTCCAATAATAAATATAAAAAAAGGAACTCGGGTGTTAGCGTCCTGAGTTCCTATAAAGCGATAATAATGTATTTATAAGATATAGCACCTCGGTTTTGGGGAACCCAGGTGCTATTTTTTTATTGTCCTGAACGGATGATGTAATCAAAAGCAGATAGTGACGCCTTGGCACCTTCACCGGTCGCGATGATGATCTGCTTGTAAGGCACTGTGGTACAGTCACCTGCTGCAAACACACCTTTGACATTGGTTTCATTGCGATCGTTAATCACAATCTCGCCACGACTGGTCAGCTCAACTGGGGTTTCTTTCAGGAAGTCCGTGTTTGGCAATAAACCGATCTGCACGAAGATCCCCGCCAGCTCAACCACATGCTCTTCATCTGTGGCACGGTCTTTGTATTTCAGACCGGTCAGCTGTGATCCGTCACCCAGTACTTCAGTCGAGAGTGCATTCTTGATCACGGTAGTGTTCGGCAAGCTGTTCAGTTTGTCTTGCAGCACCTGATCCGCACGAAGTTTGGTATCAAATTCCACCAAAGTCACATGCTCCACAATCCCCGCCAGGTCAATCGCAGCTTCGACACCCGAGTTACCGCCACCAATCACCGCAACACGTTTGCCTTTGAACAGAGGACCATCACAGTGCGGACAGTAGGCCACACCACGGGTTTTGTATTCCTGCTCACCTGGCACATTCATCTCTCTCCAGCGTGCACCAGTCGACAGAATCACGGTTTTCGATTCCAGTTTGGCACCATTCTCTAAGGTCACTTCTACCAGACCATTGGCTGTTTCATCTGCCCCTTTGATGTTAGAGACACGTTGCAGATTCATGATGTCGACACCATATTCACGCACGTGGGCTTCCATCTCGGCTGCAAACTTCGGACCTTGGGTTTTCTGTACAGACGTGAAGTTTTCGATGTCCATGGTATCCATGACCTGACCACCCATGCGCTCCGCCACGATCCCGGTTTTAATGCCTTTACGTGCTGCATAGATGGCTGAAGTATTCCCCGCAGGGCCGCCACCGATCACCAGGACATCAAAGGCTTCTTTGGCATTCAGCTTTTCAGCATCTTTGGCAGCGGCATTGCTATCCAGTTTGGCAATGATTTCTTCCAGCGTCATACGGCCCTGACCGATATGCTGGTTGTCCTGGAACACCATCGGAACCGCCATGATTTTGCGTTCTTCGACTTCGTCCTGGAAGAAAGCCCCATCAATCATGGTGGCAGTAGTACCTGGGTTATAGATGGCAATCAGGTTGAGTGCCTGAACCACATCCGGACAGTTATGGCAGCTTAACGATACAAATACATCGAAATTAGATTGAACACCCAGGCTCTTGATATTCGCCAGCACTTCATCAGAGACTTTCGGTGTATAACCGGAAGTTTGCAGTAATGCCAGAATCAGCGAAGTGAACTCATGGCCCATCGGCAAGCCTGCAAAGAACACACGCGGTTCTTCACCTTGTTTGGCAATCCCGAAACTTGGCGCACGTGCATTGGTCCCGTCAAAGCGTGCAGTGACCAGGTCAGACAGTGCAGCCACTTCGGACACCAGTTCCTGGATTTTGGCTGACTTGTCAGAGCCATCCAAAGTCGCCACCAGTTCAATCGGGCCTTCTAGGCGTTCTAATAAGGTTTTAAGTTGGGCTGAAGTATTTTGATCTAACATTGCTAACGTCTCCAAAGGAGTAAATGTTTATTTGATAACAGGATATTAAATGAATTGAATAAATAGGTAAAACAGTTTGTTTTTATTTTATTGATCGATATTTTAGATTATTAATCCAGTTATAGACTTTATGCTGCCTTGTTTTTATTTTTGGGCTATATAGAGCAAGTTGAATAGGTTGTCTTAAAAATAGCGTTGAAATTCCATCAAAAAATGCTCCCTATTCAGGTAATGCCAGGCCAGTCAGTTAAGCAATTGACTGGCATTTTTTTTAAATTCAAGATTATATTTGATAGGTAGCAAAGTCATCCGCAACTGTTTGAGGCAGGACTACATTAAAAAATGATTGTTTTTGCGACAAATTTACTAAGGGATAGTGGCTGACGAGTTTTGCGGATGACAAATGCTTTTGGTTACTTTGGGCGAAACCAAAGTAACAAGTGATATTGCAAGTATTTGATTTAAAAAGTTAAGACTCTTTCATAAACGACTGAAAAGCTAAAGAGTCTATTTCTAAATTCCTTAACTGATCAGCATTACCCTATTCAGGAGCATTTTGGGAAATTAATGAATCCGCTGTTCGATACGCAGAGAACGACCCTTGATTGAGTTGGCCAAGAAAAACAAGATTAGGCTAAGTAGTGCCGATAAAATAGCAACACCAATAATAACCAGATTCGTGATCTGACTTAACTGATCCGCCTGTTGTACCTGCGTATTTACACTTTTGGCGACTGGTGTCATGGCTTGACCATAGACCTGTTGCTGCATGGTCCAGATTTGTTCAGGCTTGAAACCATATTGTTCAAATTTAGGATCCTGTTTTTCTGCTTCGACCAAGTTTAAAACATAGGGTTTTGCGGCAGATAAATCCTGCGGCTTATGCAGCAATGCCGTTTGCGCCAATAAATAAGATTTCACCGGTGCTGCAATCTCTGAATCGGCCAGATAACGGGCAATTTCACTGTCATTGATATTGCTGTCGTAATACACCACTTGCTGATAAGCATCATCACGATCATTACGTAGATCATGCTGCCAGTAAGTTAAGCCTGACCAAATCACGATAAAAGCAATCAGCCAGCCAACAAATTTCAGCACAAAAGACTGAAAGCGCACATAAAAGAAACGCAACTTTTTCAGTAAGCCAATCACAAAAAATGCGCCGATAAAAGAGGCAAAAATTTTAATAATCAGCCAGCCAAACCAGCTCAGCAAACTAAAAAAATAATCCGGACTATCACCAATGCTGGCCAGTGTGGCATCTACACTGACCGGTAAATGCAATTGCTGTACTTGGGTACTCAGGCCAAAAAAGCCATAGACCAGTTCCTGCTGGAAAAATAGGCTGATCAATGAGGCTATAAATACGGTAGAGGTGGTCAAACCCAATAGCATCAAATTGCGTTGACGTTTCTTGAGTGCAACTACCCCCTGCTTGATGTCCTGAGGCTTAACGGCGTATTCATCTAAGGGCGGCAATCTCTACTCCTTCTTTCAGATTTTGGCCCTACCTGATTTAGTTGGGCTTGGATCCACTGGTACTTGATTCAATCACCAAGTGATTCAGATTATCCTGCAAAGCTTTCAAACGCACGGTTGCTTCTGTGCGTTTTTGTACACCTTCTTTCTGGATCTGAATCACATCATTTACAGTTTTAATGAGGGTGTTTTGCACATGTTCAAGCGTTTCGATGTCAATCACTGAACGTTGGTTGGCTTTAGCCGTATCAACCGAGTTCTGATGTAACAGGTCAGCATTACGGCGCAGCAGCTCGTTGGTAGCATCATCAATGGTATTGGCCAGCTGTACACTGTTCTTCTGTTCACTCAACGAAATCGCCAGACTGATCTGGTTTTTCCACGCCGGTAAAGTAATGTTTTTGATCGCATAGAACTTGTCGACCAGCATCAGGTTATTCGACTGGATAATCCGGATCATTGGCAAGGTCTGCATCGCAGATTGCTGCAGTACCTGTAAATCACTGACACGTTTTTCCAGATTATTGGCCAGATGGTTCAAGTCATAAATTTTCTGGGTGGTGCTCTGATCTTGCGGCAAGGCGGTTAAAGCGGAAATTTCCTGCTGCAGCTCCTGTTCGCGTAAACGTCCTGCGGCGATATGTACCCCGAGCTGTTTATATTCATCCTGCACCCCGTCAAACATTTTATCCAGGGTATCAACACGTGCTTTCAAACCGGATTGCGAGGTTTCAATCTCTTTCACCAGTACATCTAGCTGCTCTTTAGTGGTATTGAAATGCGCATCAAAGTTATCTTTCGCACCTTTGAATTTGCTAATGATATTGCCAAAAAAACCCGAACTTTTCTTTTTATTGAGAATACTGCTGGTATTCAGCTGCTGAGCCACCTGTACCACCTGATTCAGCTTCTGTCCTGTCGCATCCAGATCTCTATTTTGCACCAGATTCAGTAATTCATCGGTATAGGTCGAAGTTTTGGTCGCAATATTTTTGCCATATTCAGCCACGCTGTTATGACTCATGTTCTGCAACTCTTTACGTGCAGCCAGCACCTCCTGAAAGTCAGCAGGCTGTAAGCCCAGTTCTTTCAGGTCCATTTGCTGGAATTTTTGTTCGACCAGTTCATTCGAGCTTTCAACAGGTAAATTTACTAAATCAGACTTGGTCATAGTTCACCTTATATTGTTATGTTTTCGAGGGTTTCTCGAGGGATTTTTTTAACGTTTTAATCAGACTCTCACGGCTATTATCAAGTTTTTCCAGATCACTTGTCGAGTGTTTCGTCTGGCTTTGTTTGACATGATATTGCCAGGCCGGAATCAAGACCTGCTGTGCTTCCTTAAAGCGATCCAGCAGGCTAAAGGAAAGCTGCTGCGAAAGCTGCATCTGGGTAATGGCGATGTCATTACTGCTTTGCAAGGTACGTAAGGTATTAATTTTCTTGGAGAGGCGTTCTGAAAAATTATCCAAGGGATGCTGGTTTTTGACGAATAGCGGATATTCAGACAGAAACTCGTCTGCTGCGACAATGTGCTTGGCCATCTGTTCGCGCAACCCCAAAAGCTGCTGAAAACGTGACTGCGATTTCTGAATTTCAATCTGCAATTTACGGCTTAAGTGATCGGCCTGATCCAGCAAACGGTCCAGCCGTTGATAATATTCCATCTGACTTGAGCCATAATCCAGATCGATGCCCAGCCATTTCTGTAGAGCATTAAATTTACGTTTTTTCAGATATTTTTTAGATTCTGCCAGCGCCTGAATCAATTGCTCAATGGTCTGGCTTAACTGTTGGGTCAAGTGCGGATCGACCCCATTCAGCAGAACCGACTGTGCCTGAATCAAAGCATCTGCATAATGATTCAGCCCATATTGATTATCCAGTACAGGCACAAGCTCATTACGCTTAATCGCCAGAATTTCCTCACGATCAAGCATCATGTCAGTCAAGGCAGGTAGAGCTTCAAAGCGCGACATGGTTGAGGCGATATCCTTTAAAAAAGTGAAACAAAGAAGTCTAGAACATCTTCGAATGTAGCAAAAAAACAGACCGCGTTGTGTATATTTATCCAGAAATTCGTTACATCACTTTAACTAAATCCATGTTTTATCTTTATTTTAATTATGATTTTGGCAATACGATTCAATTGCAGAGATAAATGACTACATTGCATTTTGAGAATTATTTAACTTTAAGCATTTAGAACTTTAAAATGTATTCAATCTGATCTAAATGCTTACAACATCAGGTTTTACTTAAAATCCATATACAAAAAAAGCCATATTGCTATGGCTTTCAAGGATGATCCAACGCTGGCTTAAAGATAATCCCCTTCGCTCTCCGGCTGAAACAGCACTTTTTCAATGGTCACTTTCATGGTATTACCATCCGGTTGTGGCCATTCAATGGTTTGACCTTCTGCTAAGCCCAAAATGGCTGCACCTATCGGTGCGATGACATTGACCTGCCCCTTTTCACCTTTAAATTCGTGTGGGTAAACCAGTGTCACCTCAACAGCTTCCGTAGAAGGTGCAATGGTCAACAACACACGGGAATGCATGGTCACGATATTGCTTGCGATCGCTTGCGGCTCGACCACTTCGGCACGTGCCAATTCATCCTCTAAGCGGATCATGGTTTCGCTCAGCTTGCTCTGATTCTCCAGCATCGTTTCCAGACGATGTAAATCTTGCTCAGATAAAATAATGTTGGGTTTAGTCATCCTTATTACCTTGTTTAATGCATAAATGAAAAATTAATCAATCAACCGCCAGCAGCATTTTTAAATACAGGATTTACCCATATTCAAATGATACCGATCCATATAACGTTTAAATAAAAAGAATGATGTCATTCACGGCGCTTATATCAGCACCACCTTACAGTAACATGGGATTCACTCAAGCGCTTCATCTACCATGATCTTCAGCTCAATAACCTATTATTTTTAAAGTGTCAGGTTCTGAAAATAATTCCTGTAAATAATTTCAAGCAAAGCATGCAACGAATGCATTCATTCTTTTAAAGCATTTAAAAATACAAATAGTTGATAAAAGACTTTAAGCCAGATTGAGAAAAACTCAATATGATTTTATTGATGACTCAATCTCTTACGGCATGGAAATTGATCTATATAAGCCCGATCAAGTCTAAACATCTTTTACATCGTTATTTTTACAGCTATAAAAAAAGCTCCCGGTTGGGAGCTCCTTTCCGTTTATAAGCGATTATGCATAAACTGGGAATTTAGCACATACCGCTGCAACTTTCTCTTTCACCGCGTTGATAACAGCTTCATCGCCTTTAGCATCTAGGATATCAGCGATCCAGCCTGCAAGTTCACGTACTTCAGCTTCGCCAAAACCACGCGTTGTTACTGCAGGTGTACCGATACGGATACCTGAAGTCACGAACGGAGAACGTGGATCGTTTGGTACAGAGTTTTTGTTCACAGTAATGTGAGCAGCACCTAACCAAGCATCAGCTTCTTTACCTGTAATGTCTTGTTTGATTAAAGACAACAAGAACAAGTGGTTTTCAGTACCGCCAGAAACTACGTCATAACCACGAGCGATCAATACTTCAGCCATTGCTTTCGCATTTACCACAACTTGTTGTTGGTAAGCTTTGTATTCAGGTGCCATTGCTTCTTTAAAGCAGATTGCTTTTGCAGCAATTGCGTGAACCAAAGGACCACCCTGGTTGCCTGGGAATACAGCCGATTGAAGTTTCTTCTCGATTTCTTCGTTTGCTTTCGCAAGAATAAGACCAGAACGTGGACCACGAAGTGTTTTGTGAGTCGTCGTCGTCGTAACGTCAGCAATTTGCACCGGGCTTGGGTAAACGCCAGCAGCAACTAAACCTGCAACGTGAGCCATATCAACAAACAGATAAGCGCCAACTTTGTCCGCGATTTCACGGAAACGCTGCCAGTCAACGATCTGGCTGTATGCAGAGAAACCAGCAACGATCATGCGTGGCTTATGCTCAAGCGCTAAACGCTCAACTTCTTCGTAATCGATCTCGCCAGTTTCAGGGTTTAAACCGTACTGAATCGCATTATATGTTTTACCAGAGAAGCTTACTTTTGCACCGTGAGTCAAGTGACCACCGTGAGCAAGGCTCATACCCAGAACTGTATCGCCCGGGTTCAGAAGCGCTAAGTAAACTGCTGAGTTTGCTTGTGAACCAGCATGTGGCTGAACGTTAGCATAATCAGCACCAAAGAGTTCTTTAGCACGGTCAATCGCCAATTGTTCGATAACGTCTACATACTCGCAACCGCCATAGTAGCGTTTACCTGGGTAGCCTTCCGCATATTTGTTAGTAAGTTTTGAACCTTGAGCTTCCATAACTGCTGGTGAGCAGTAGTTTTCAGAAGCGATTAGCTCAATATGAGCTTCTTGGCGAGCATCTTCATTCGAGATTGCTTGAGCTAATTCTGGATCAAATTCAGCGATAGAGATATTGGCAAACATTAGCGAGGTCCTATTGATTTAGGGCTTTTAAGCCGTGCTAAGATTGGCGCGTATTGTAGCATGAAGTTTTAAATTTTCGATCATGAACTTTATTCAGTTTGCAATAAAAATGGCTCATGTCTAAAAAAACATGAGCCATTCAGATAAAAATAAGTTATTGAATTGGCATTAGAGATTTTACATCTGAAATAATATTAGGAATATTCAGTGCATAGACGCTACCATGATCCCATTTAGTCGCATTTGACTCATCCGTAATATAACGTACTGAAGTTTGTTTCTGATTGGCGAGTGCAACTAAAACATCTGTTGCTGCTTTGGGAACGGTACTATCTGCTGAACCCTGATAAATAATCACTGGCGTAGAAACTTTAACAAGTAAAGGCTGAGAATCTTTTTCCAAGAAGCTCTTTACGACTGGAATATTCATAAAGTTAGTTTGAGTACGCGGATATCCTTCTAAAGTTCCGTTATTTTGAGCATACTGTCCCATTGCAGCACCAAATTTATTACCCAGTACATCATAGCAATCAGTTTCCGCATTCTTGGCGATCTGGTCAGTCGGTGTTTTAAAAATCTGGCTATATTGCAGATTTGGGTTTGGATTACGTAAACCGGCAGTAATCAATGCCGTGAACGTATCTAAAGACGCCAAAGTTCCAATTTTTTTATCCAGATTTGTTTCTTGTCCCGCCTGTTGTTCACCTCCTGTCAAAATCAGATTGAAATTTGAAGCCGGTGCTAAAGCTACCGTACCTTTATAGGTCATCTTAGAAGCACGTGCTGCATATTGCGCAGCACCTAAAGCTGCCTGTCCCCCTTGAGAATGCCCAACAGCCATCCATTGACTAGATGCATCTGTCCCTAAATAATCTTTTGCAGCGACAACGGCATCGGTAATCGAATAGGCTTCACTCTTGAGATTCAGGAAAGGATGGAGCTCTTTTCCACCAGGCTCACCTAAACCTTCATAATCGGGTGCAACGACCACATATCCCGCTTGAAGAAATCCAGCAATCATATTCCTGATAAAAGGATTCAGTGCATTTCGACTTGGTGCACATTGGTCAGCAACGCCAGTCGTGCCATGAGCCCATGCGACGATCGGCCATCCCTTTGCTGGTGGTGTTCCCTCAGGGGTGAACACCAATGCAGTCGCTTGTGTTTCTTTACCATTAATCCCTAACATCTTATAAGTCATGATCACACTTTCGTCAGCGATCCCGGCGAAATCCGTTTCAGTATAGGCCATCGGGGTTGCCACCACCGGATTGTCTATATCATTTACAGGAAGAGCGGGTTTGGACTCATAAAAACGATCATTATCGCTATCATTACAAGCAGTTAAAGCCACGCTTAAAGCGAGCAGCGTACCAGTCAATACTTGACGTTTCATCGATCTTATCCTTATCTTATTTATTATCATCTCTAATGAGTTTTTCTGGTTTTATCTTTAACAAACGATAAAACCACATGTAATTTCCCAATTTATCTAAACAATATCAAGAAAAGAATGCGTTATTTTTTCTATTAAATTCGCGTCAGTTTATATTTATTATGAAATCATCAAACTTAAAACTAGAAAATTTCCCCTTTTCAGAACTATACAAATAGTCGTCATACGTTAAAAAGCCTGCAATTAATACAGAAATAAAGCAATTCAATTGTCAGTTGCAAAATAATAATGTTAGATTTTACTCTCCTCTCTTTTTCAGGCACATTTCCGACATGCAGGCCATTATTCTTGATACCGAAACGCATACTTTAAATGGTCAACCCATCGAAATTGCTTATGCGCCTGTAGAAATTGTAGAGCATAAAATCAGTCTGGATAAAAGCCGCCTGTTTGATCAGCTTTATTCATGTGACGAAGCCATTTCTTTTGCTGCCATGGCCGTGCATCATATTCTGGAATCGGATCTGGAAGGTCAGCCGCATTACAGTACCTTTCGCCTGCCTGATGAAACCGTCTACATGATCGGCCATAATATTGATTATGACGTCCGTGCCATCGAAAAATGTGGTGTAGATACTTCAAAAATCAAGGCGATTTGTACACTGGCTTTAGCACGTCGGGTCTGGCCAGATGCAGAAGCACACAATATTTCTGCACTGATTTATATGATCACCAAAGGCAGCGAAAGAGCGCGTGAAATGATTCGTAAAGCGCATCGTGCCGATATGGATATTATTTTAACTGCCAATATTTTGATGCATATTGTGCATCATTTAAAAATCAACAGTATGCAGGAATTATTCGATGCTTCTGAAGATGCGCGAATTCCACGTACGATTAATTTTGGTAAACATCGCGGCACCGCTATTGCAGAACTACCTGCTGACTATGTGCAATGGTTACTGCGTCAGGATGAACTCGATCCTTATTTACGCAAGGCACTTGAAAATACGGCGATCACGACATTATAGGTTTTATTAAAATAAACCTCTGTATTTTAATAAATACTTCATATTAATGTAATTTTCACAGATTATGCTCTAGCTGAATTTAAGCAACAATCTATTCAGCTATGATGCATTTTTATAAAACTCAACGTGGGATCGAGGTGCTACAGGATCGCTCCATCCCACTGACCGCACGCCAACGCCGCTTACTGGTTCTGATCGGCAGCCAGGATTTCAACTTATTAAATGATGGCTTAAAACAACAGCTTGCTCCTACCGAACTCTTAGATCAGCTTTATGCCATGGATTTAATTATTCCAGCTGAAACGGGCGAGGTAGCCATCAGTCAAAAGCAGGCTGATGCAAGAACAGATACAAAAGTTGACCTGGCACACTCCGAGATTCACCGATCGTTGGACTCATCGATAGCAGCAGCTTCTGCGACAAAAGAACTCCATCCTGAGATGGAATCCATTAAAGTAGCGCAGGACATTCCATCTGCTGAAACGGATTCAAGCCATGCAAAAAAGCTGCCTGAACTGCAACCTATGTCTTTTGAAGACCTTAAATATATGATGATGGAAAGCTTACAAAAATATTGTGGCTTGATGGCCAAGCAGCAAATTCATCAGATTTTACAGGCGCCGGATACGCGCAGTTTAAAACTGTGCCAAATGCAATGGATCACGTCCCTTCAGGAAAGCCGTATTGCTCCCCAAGAATTGAATCACATTCTGAAGCAGATTAATTTTGCTTTAGATCAATTGCAGTAAAATGAAGTGCCTGAATAAGAATATCTTAGTCTTTTAAACTCTTAAATAAGCGAGTTTAACAATGAAGCATTGTTAATTATTTAAGATAACTAATTGGTTATTTGATATATTTATATTTAAGCGAAATTTAAAGCTCGAAATATCCGACTTAAGCGTGATAGAAAAAGAATTACAATCCCGCCATATAGTGAGCATAGACATCCCATTGGATCATGTATATGTCACATTATTTAGAATTCGATGCGTTCGATAATCCCATGCAACTGATTAAAATTGGCAATTGGGTGATCACCTTTTTAAGTCCGGTTGAAGAACTGCAATTTGTGCAACTGGCGATTACCTACGTACTTCCCCGCCAGATCAGTGACAGCTTGCAACCGCGCCGTGTGTTGATTCAAAAAAGTCCCATTGAGCATCATTGGCTGATTCAGGCCATTGAATGTTTTGACAGCACGACTCGTCAGGAAATTTCTTTAAGCCCTGAGCATACAACCGCACAGCAAACTTTAGCGCAGATTTTGCAAGAATTTGAAAAATATGATGTGAATGTACAGCTTAAACAGATTTAACCACCTGCCCATTCTATTGATTTTTTATCAAAATTGGATATTTCTTCGGCCAATCAAGGCCCACTACCACGTTGTCTTCTCTTAGAGATTGAGTCAACTTATGATTTTAGCTGCACACATTAGCATCCAAGCTAGCAAATACCAAAGTATAAAAAACTCACCTAAATGGTGAGTTTTTTAACTGCTGAATCGGTGATTTCGGATAAATAAGTTCAATTTTTTTCTACCTATCTGAAGTTCACTGATTAAATTATTCGACAACGCGATAAATATTTGAAGATTGTTGGCTTTCAAATAATAGCTCAATACTCGGCAGAATTGTTTCACCATCCACCACGATATGTTCAATTTTTTTGACCAACTCAGCTGCATGATGAGTGTTGTGCTCTGCAAAGGAACGCAGCATAGCTTTCGCCTCAATCACTTTGCTAAATTGATCTTTCACCTTGATATCAATCATCTTTGACATTTTTCCTTCCTCTCTCATTATCCAATTTGCAGTTTTTTATACCATAATTAGCCAAGCGATTAATCTTCAAGATGTTAGCGAATTTGGCAATGTAAACTTTTTTATCTGGATGGATTATAAGAAAAAGAATATTAAACTGAATGAATTGCGCAGACATTAAAAAAGCTCGCATTTCTGCGAGCTCTGTGTTGGATGGCTAGTGCTAGATTTATTGTCTGGTGATAAACATCAAACTCAACTAACTGTCATTGATCCGTCCAACTTATCGGTAGCGTCTTATTGGTTTTACGACCTACCATGAGTTCAATATAGCAGTATTTTTTTAACCGACAATACCCTTTTACACTTCTAAAAGAAGACTTATACAAGATTTCAATTGTCATTTTTTACAAGTAGATTAAAATGTTTCTGGCTTGTCGTACGAAGAATTCTATATTTATATCGTCTTTATTTAATTCATTGATTTCTAGAAAAATACCCTATTAAGCATACAAATTTCTGTTGCATAGCGGGCTCAACACTTTCTTTCATAATCTCAATAAGCGCTTCAAAATTTAAACTCGGATATGATTTTTTTTATAAAAATACTTCCGGAAAAGGACGCAATATTCAAAAAAACTACTGTCATAGAATCTATACGACTAATTTTAAAAGGTTATCTTTAAAAATTGGCGATAAATCAATCTCTTTATTAAGGTAAAATTAACCGTATTTTTGTCTGAGTACTTCATCATTTAGATGGACGGATCAAAATTATTGAGTAGATTTTCTGGATGTTAAATACCATATTTTTATTTGCAACCTAGTCAAATATTCAGAATCCTAGCCAGCTTTTCAAATTCACCCTATTTACAGCCAAGCGACCTATAAATTCTGAATTTGATCGAAATAAAAACTCCCACCTAATGGAAATTTAATTTTATATCAACCTTAAACATTGAATATAAATGCAATACAATGCTCATAAATACATCGAGATATATCTAATTTTTTATGTCAGCTAATAATTTTAGGAAATACCTTGATCTCAATTTAAGGCAGTTAATACTTTTATTGGCTATTTTTAGTGTGTCTAGCCTTTTTATTATTTCTCTCATTATTAGCTATCAGATCGTAAAAAATCAGTTAATCGACAATTCTCTTGCCTTAAACTCTGATCATGCACATAAAATTGCATTAAGCACAGACAACCATTTTAGAAATATGCTTCTTGAGCTGGACTATAGTGCCAAGATATTAGGTCAAGACTTTAATAACAATGAGCTAAGAGAAGCCGAGGTCAATAAATTAAAATATCAGTCTGAACACTATAACAGTGTTGTGATCAGTGACACCCAAGGCAGACTGATAAACTTTTCCCCTAATATTCTGCATATTGATAAAAGCAAAATACAACATACTCAAGGGATTATTGACTCTCTTCATAAAAAATCGACTTATATATCTTCGCCCTATTTTTCTGTGCAAAAAAATATGATTGTGTTTATTTCTCAACCTATTTTTGACAAGTCAAATCACTATCAGGGCTTCATCGGTTCAGCGATTTATTTAAAAGAAAAAAATGTAATTAATCAGCTTCTAACCACTTATAAAAATTATAAGAATAGTTATATGTATGTGATTAACAATGAAAATAAAATTATTTTCCATCCCGATCGTGAAAGAATCGGTCAATTGGCCAGCAATAATACTGGTCTGGAATATATGCATGCGCATAAAAATGGTCAAATTCGTTTAATCAATAGCCAGGGCGTTGATAATCTGGCAGGTTTTTCTCATATTCCGACTTCAAACTGGATCGTGGTTTCCCAGCAACCTACCCATGATTTACTTAAACAGGCAAATTCTATCCTTTATAAATTAGCCGCAGGATTCTTTTTATTTTATCTGCTTGTTTTTTATATTGTATGGCGGCTGTCTGATTCTATCTCGGCCCCGTTGAACCAACTGGCAGATATGGCGAGTTTACTGAATCAGGCAGAAATTGGCTCAAAAATTAAGAATATCCAGCCCTGGTACTATGAGGTCACAAAATTCAAGTTAGCTCTACTGCTTAGTGTTCGCAAATTTTCACAACAAATGAGCAAGATGGATCATCATATTAATACAGATCCTTTAACTGGCTTGATGAATCGTCGTGGTTTGAATTATGTCATGACTCAAAACATGAAAATGAACATCCCTTTTTCAGTGCTTCTGATGGATGTGGATCATTTTAAAAACATTAATGACAATTACGGTCATGATCAAGGTGATGTTGTCTTAAAGCATATTGCCAAGACGATGCAGCAAAAATTTCGTAAAGATGATATTTGCTGCCGCTACGGTGGTGAAGAATTTATCATTATTATACCGAATAGCAATCTTACTGAAGTGTATGAAAGTGCAGAAAGGTTTAGAAAAGAGATTGCAGGGAAAGAGATTCAGGACATAGGTCACATTAGCATTTCGATTGGAATTGCTTCTTGGCCAGACAGTTCTAAAAATATTCTAGACGTTTTGAAAATTGCCGATAACAATCTTTATCGGGCGAAAGATGATGGCCGCAACTGTGTGCGTTACTAATTTGATTTATTTTTCAGTTTTATAGCTTAAATAAATGGTGCGCTCAGCGGGACTCGAACCCACGCCACAGGCTTCGGAGACCTGTACTCTATCCAGTTGAGCTATGAGCGCATCTTTTTTGGATCGCGCACATCATAACAAAAAAAAGCATAAGGTAAAGCAACTATCTCTAACTTCATCATTTTTATGCTTAAGCTTTATACAATGTTCCAAAACAGCAACACAGAATTGCGTGTGAATCACTTGGCTTATTTTGCGAGATCACTCACAATATCTCAACTTTTCACCATTTGAGATATTCATGACTGATGCACTGATCTTAAGGGATGTGTCAAAGACCTATCGCAATGGCTTTCAGGCATTGAAAGGAATTAACTTAAATGTACCAGAAGGTGAATTTTATGCGCTATTGGGTCCTAATGGCGCAGGAAAATCTACTACCATCGGTATTATCAGCTCATTAACAAAAAAAACCTCCGGTACAGTCGAAATTTTTGGTCATAATCTGGATACCCACCCCTCTCAGGCCAAACAGTGCCTAGGCGTAGTGCCTCAGGAATTCAACTTTGCCCAGTTTGAAAAAACCTTTGATATTTTGGTGACTCAGGCAGGCTATTACGGCATTCCTAAAAAAATTGCACAGGAACGGGCGGAGCTTTATCTGACCAAACTGGGTTTATGGGAAAAACGTTCCACTCAGGCCCGCATGTTATCCGGCGGGATGAAACGTCGCCTGATGATTGCGCGCGCCATGATGCACGAACCGAAACTGCTAATTCTGGATGAACCGACGGCAGGCGTTGATATCGAGTTGCGTCGTTCGATGTGGGAATTTTTAAACGAGATGAATGAAAAAGGCACCTCTATCATTCTGACCACGCATTATCTAGAAGAAGCGGAAATGCTGTGTCGCCGCATTGCGATTATCGATCGCGGTGTGATTAAAGAAGACACCACCATGAAAAGCTTCCTAAGTCAGCTCAATGAAGAATCGTTTATTTTTGATCTGGCCGAACCGATTGAACCTTTGCATCTGGATATCATCGGCGTGCGATTTAACCTGATCGATCCGATGACCTTAGAAATTACCATGGACAAGGCACATACCATGAATGATCTGTTCCAATTGCTGGAATCACAAAATATTCAGGTACGCAGTATGCGCAATAAATCCAACCGTCTGGAAGAACTTTTTGTGAAAATGGTCGAGAAAAATCTGGATGGAGCTGCGCAATGAACATTAATCAACTCAGCGTAGCTTTATATACCATTATCTATAAAGAAGTGCGTCGCTTTATGCGCATCTGGCCACAGACCCTGTTGCCACCTGCAATCACCATGAGCCTGTACTTTGTGATCTTCGGTAATCTGGTCGGTTCACGCATTGGAGAAATGGGCGGCTATAGTTATATGGAGTTCATTGTGCCCGGTCTGATTATGATGGCCGTGATCACCAACAGCTATGCCAACGTCTCGTCTAGTTTCTTCAGCTCAAAATTCCAGAAAAGCATTGAAGAACTGATCATGAGTCCGGTACCGATGCATGCCATTTTATGGGGGCATGTATTGGGCGGTGTGATTCGTGGGATACTGGTGGCAATCATTGTCAGTGCCGTGAGCTTATTTTTTGCCGATTTATACATCACTAACTGGTTTGTGACTATATATACAGTCTTGATTACTTCCCTGCTGTTTTCCTTGGGTGGTTTTATCAATGCCGTCTATGCCAAATCTTTCGATGATATCTCGATCATCCCGACTTTTGTTTTAACACCACTGACCTATTTAGGTGGTGTGTTTTATGCTATTTCGAGCTTAAGCCCATTCTGGCAAAATTTATCTTTAATTAATCCTGTCGTGTATATGGTCAATGCCTTCCGCTATGGCATTTTAGGACATAGCGATGTCAATGTTGCCATTTCACTGACAGTGATTACCTTATGTTGTGCCGTGCTGTATGCAGTGGCCTATCATTTACTCTCCCGTGGTTCAGGAATGCGTGAATAATGAGTGTAGAACAATCTCTCCTTGGTAAAGACACCAATTACCCGACAGAATATCATCCTGATGTTCTGTTTCCGATTTTACGCGCGCCTGCCCGTGAACAATACGCACATGTTGAAGCGATTCAGCAAGGTGCAGACTGGTGGCATGTGTTTGAAATTTCCTGGTTAAATCCAGCAGGTGTGCCACAAGTCGCCATTGGCCGCATTAGCTTGCCAGCGTCCTCGCCGAATCTGATCGAATCCAAATCCTTGAAGCTGTATTTCAATAGTCTGAACTTTGCCAAGTTTGAATCTAAAGAAGCCTTTATAGCGACGGTAGAAAAAGATTTATCTACTGCGGCTGAAGCTGAAGTCAAACTGCAACTGTTTCAGGTCGATGAATTAGAGATCAGTAAGCCGGAAGGTATCTGTATTGATGAGCTTATACCTGACCGTCTGGAAAATCATCCAGATGCCAGTTTATTGGCTTTGGATTCGAAGGATGCAGCAGAAGGCGAAATACAGCTGTATTCACATTTACTCAGAAGTAACTGCCCTGTCACTGGCCAGCCGGACTGGGGAACAGTTTTTATACGTTATCAGGGTAAAAAACCTTGTTATAAGAGTATTTTAGCTTATATTATTTCCTACCGTCAGCATAATGGTTTCCACGAACAATGTGTGGAGCAGATGTTCGCCGATATCTGGCAGCAACTGAAACCGGAAAAGCTGATGGTCTACGCAACCTATACACGCCGTGGTGGATTGGATATCAACCCTTGCCGTGTATCGGATTTAACATGGATGCCTCGCCCTATTCGTTTAGCGCGACAATAAAAAACATTGAGGTTGAACAATGCCATTTTTTGGGTTTATTCCTTCTGCAGAGCTTTTAAATACAATTCAGACTGCACAAAAAAACAAAAATTCAAGTGAGCCGCTTTACCCATTGCGTGATAAAACCGCATTGATGATTAATGATGAAATTATTGATGCGATTCTCACCGAGCTGGTGCGTCGCTTTCCTGCCAGCGATAAACGTGATACTGCGGAAAAACTGGCTGGCTATATCAAGTCGACTGTTGCGGTTTTACTGAAGCAGCTATTGAGTAAAGCGCCGAACGATGTGGTCAGAGAGTCAATTGCATTCTCTGAGCGCAGTCTGTTTAAAGATCCTGAAGGACATTTCCGCATTGGTGAATCACTGGATGCCAGTCTGGTGACGAATTTAAAACATCATTACGCAGAACTTAAAGCCGGTCAGACTATTGATAAACAAGCGTTCAGCAACCTGTACAAGCAATTTGGTGAAGCGACAGTACGACATTTTATGGTCGACTTTAATAAAACCCTGGATCTTGGCATGATCAAACGCAAGGCAGCAGATATTGGTGCATCTGCAGTGATCAAGGCCATCAATATGGCAGCAGATAAAATCATTCTGAATTTGAATAAAGATGAGCTGCGCGCCATGGCCGAATATCACGACACTTTGTTCTATACAGAATAGTTCAAGATTTTCTACAAATCTTGAGGAATTAGCCTAACTTCGGTCAGGCTTTTTTATGATCAGTGAAATAGCTTGTTACAGATAAGCGACTCTATAAGACAAACTGCCGTAAAAATAGCCAATCCATCGCTATTTTTGTATAAGCGGCTAGGTCTCTTATTCATCCGAATGTTATCTTTAATCTGGCACTTTAAGCCTCACGATTGAAAAAATTTTATCAATCTTTTTCATGGCATGATTCAAATGACATCGCCAGCAACTCATCAAAAAAACTGGAAATCGTAGCAAGATGTTGAAATCGGATTTTTATAAAAAGTTTAAGCAGCTTTCAATCGCACTTACCGCATTTGGTTTCAGCAGTTTGAGTCTGGCCAACGATTTCCAATATCACCCTTCTTATGCCGCTTTTAAGCAGAATGCCATGCAGAGCTATGGGCTAAGTGCCCAGCAAGTAGATTCCGCCATGAGCGGGACGCGTAACCTGCCCAATATCATCAATATAATGAATCGCCCAGGTGAAAGTAAGCCTTGGTATTCGTATAAGACTAACTTCCTGGCTGAATCTACCATTCAGCGCGGCGTACGCTTTAAACAGCAATATGCAGAAACGCTTAACCGTGCTGAACAGCAGTTTGGTGTGCCGCAATCGATCATTCTGGGCATTTTAGGTGTAGAAACCGGTTTTGGCAGCAACAAGGGTTCTTTTGTCACTCGTGATGCCCTAGCAACCTTAGGGTTTGGCTATGAACGTCGTGCCCAGTATTTTCAGGATGAACTGGCTGCTTTAATTGCCTGGTCATATAGAGATGGTGTTGCCACCTCTTCTGTGGTGGGTTCGTATGCCGGCGCTGTTGGCTATCCGCAGTTTATGCCGAGCAACATTCCCAAATTCGGCGTGGACTACGATGGCAATGGCCATATTGACCTGCGTAATTCAGCAGTGGATGCAATAGGTTCGATTGCCAACTATCTGGCACAGCATGGCTGGCAGCGTAATCAGCCGATTGCCTTTCCGGCACGTTATACCGGTTCAAATCCAGATGCAGTAATTGCCAAAGATCTCACCCAGCCTATCCCTTATGGTGTACTCAAAACTCAAGGCATCAGCCCAATGAATCCAATCGTAAAAATTGACGATCTGGATCTGGTCAATGTAATTCAATTACAAGAGAATTATGGCTCGATTTACTATATCACTTATCCAAATTTTCAAGTGATTACCACTTATAATCGCAGCCGTATGTATGCTACTGCTTTGTGGTTATTAGGTACCGAAATTACCAGCCGTTAACACTAAAAATTAATACAAATTATGAAAGTCAACATTTTTATGGGTTAATTTGTGCGTATTTTAAGCAATTTTAATATTATGTTACAATATTGATTATTTTTTGACCAATCATTGTTTATTTTGCGTTCTTTTTTTAACTATTTTAATTAAACACTAGACAGGGTATTGCCGGCATGAATATTATCCATTTCGTTAAATGTAGTTGCATAAGTTAAATATCAGGCATGTTTACATGGTTTTTCAGCCATTTATGAACAACCAATAGATATGCTGTTAGGAGTTGATTCGATGCATTCTTCAATTTTGAAGTCTTTTATGGCCATTGCCACGATCGTCACGCTGACGCAATCGCAGGCAGATATGGTTCCGTCATCTTCATTCACCAATGAAAATGATAATTCGCGTCTTGCAACGCGAGTACTCAATAAAGAAGCTCAAAGCTTCAATTCAAATTTCACAAATTTGAACAGCCTTTCAATCACTGAGCGTTCTGGCGATAAAGTTCGCCGTGAAACCATTGCAGCGAAAATTGAACTTCCTGCAGAAGAGCCTTCAGTGATTGAAAAACTGAATACAGTGGCTTCTAATACTGTACGTAAATTCAGTCAGACAGGTACAGCGTCTTGGTATGGTCGTCAATTCCACGGCCGTAAAACCGCAAGCGGTGAAACCTTTGACATGAACGCAATGACAGCTGCTCATCGTAGCCTGCCATTGAACTGCTATATTCGCGTAACCAACCGTAATAATGGCAAGAGCGTCGTGGTTAAAGTAAATGACCGCGGTCCTTTCCATGGTAACCGTGTTGTTGATTTATCTTACGGTGCTGCGAAACAGTTGGGTATTACCAGTGCCGGTACTGCAAAAGTCAGTATTGAACGTGTCGCTGGTCCAAATTCTTAAGATTTGACCTGCAACACATTTAACAAAAGCCACAGCAATGTGGCTTTTTTATTGTGCTCATTTTCTAGAAGAATATAAACGCTCCTGCTCAGCCCTATCTTAAAGTTCTTTCAAGAAAATTTTGGTAGGCTCATCCTGCCTGATAAAATTCGCTCGCTTGCATGATTAACTTTTGACCATATCCGGATTCTGCTTTATATTTCCAGATAAGCAAAAACATGTTCATGGAATGGAGCGAAGAATGAAAACAATATCTGAATGGTTTGATGAATATAGCGACAGCCATCAAAATAAAACCAACAAGCTAATTCACTGGGTTTGCGTACCGACCATCTATTTTTCGATTATTGGCATTCTGGCGCATTTCAGCGCTTTGCTGACTACCCTGCTACTGGTTTTGGCTTTTATCTTCTATGCACGCCTAGATCTTGTTTTGGCAGTAGCGATAGCTACGTTGACTTTGGTCATGGCCTGGCTCATCTGGATTCTGCCAGTCGGTACCGGTTTCTTTATTGCCCTGTTTGCCTTGGCCTGGATTGGCCAATTTTATGGGCACAAAGTGGAAGGTAAAAAGCCTTCATTCTTCAAAGACCTCCAATTCCTCCTCATTGGCCCAATTTGGTGCATGGATGCCTATTTAGGTAAAATCCTACCGAACTGGAAATCACGCCATAACAGCGCAATTATGAGCATTTAAACGCTATATTCGATTTATCCACTCGGAAGAACCTTATTGATAGGTTCTTCCTTGATGTTTTAACCAGCCAGCGACATGTTTTCGTGCAGGGTCATGATGCGTCCAGTGAATCACCCCCCGTTGTCACTGTATTCATATTCTCCATAAAACTCGACCTGATCCTGTTTTTGAATATTCTGAATACGCGGTGCCAGATCGATATTATGTGCAACCAGTATAGTTTGGCCATTTGGTAACTCGAGGATGAACTTTTGATGACGCGATCCTTCATGATCATCTGGTAAAACAGCAACCACCTGCCCGCTTGAACGGACCTGTAGATCACTCTGGCGATGTTGAAACGCCCGTGCAATTCGATCCAGATCATCAGTCTTTTGAGACGGTACTAAGTTAGGCTCTGAATCAAGCGTTTCAGTTGTAGTATCAGATGCGGATGGAATAAGTGGTTGGGATTGTTGTAGATCCAGGCCCAGATAAGCAGCAATCAACAGTGCAATGACTGCACCGATGCTCAGATTGGTTTTATTTGGCATTTTTATAACTTTTTTATTAAATGATGAATACATGATCTGAGCTCTATCACCAAACCCAAATCCTATTCTTGAATTGCTGATGAAGAATAAATCAACATAAAAAAGCCCCATCAATCAGATAGGGCTTTTTCTAATTCCTAAGGAATTATTTTGCAGCAGCTTGAGCAGCAGCAACTTCTTCAGCGAAGCTCATTTCTGCTTTTTTCTCAATGCCTTCACCAACTTCGAAACGAACGAAGTTTGCAACTGTAGTACCAGTTGCTTTAAGAACGTCCGCAACTTTCTTGTCGTTGTCGATTACGTACATTTGACGCTCAAGCACAACTTCATTCAAGTATTTCTCAACAGAACCTACAACCATCTTCTCAACGATGTTTGCTGGCTTGCCAGATTCAAGTGCTTTCGCTTCAGCAATTTCTTTCTCTTTCGCGATAAGCTCAGCAGAAACGCCTTCAGCATTTACAGCGACTGGGTTGAATGCAGCAACGTGCATTGCCAAGCCTTTACCTGTAGCTTCATCACCAGTGTAAGAAACAACAACACCGATTTTAAGACCGTGTTTGTAAACTGCAAGGTTTTCGCCTTCAACAATTTTCGCACGACGTACTTGGATGTTTTCACCGATTTTTTGAACAAGAGCGATACGCGCTTCTTCAACAGTCGTACCATCTTCTAGTTTCAATTCAGCGATTTGAGCAGGATCAGTTACGTTTGCAGCAAGTGCAGCAGCAGCAACTTTCGCAGAGAAACCAGCAAAGTTTTCGTCTTTTGCAACGAAGTCAGTTTGACAGTTAACTTCTAAAAGAAGTGCTTTGTTGCCGTCTTGAGCAATTGTGATCGCGCCGTCAGCAGCAATGTTACCTGCTTTTTTAGCAGCTTTAGCTTGACCAGATTTACGTAGGTTATCGATCGCTAATTCAACGTCGCCGCCCGCTTCTGTCAAAGCTTTTTTACATTCCATCATTGCAAGACCAGTACGATCGCGCAATTCTTTAACCATGCTTGCTGTAACTGCAGTCATGTTTATCTCCTAAATTCGGTAGAAAATGAATTCTTTTTAGAACAGAAACGGCCCAGAGGAGTTCTCATGGGCCGCCTGCATACATAACGCTTACTTTGCCACCATCACATGTCGCAAAAATGACAAGCTAGCGTCAAACGCATTAAGCCTCAGAAGCTGGAGCTTCTTCTGCTTTAGCTTGTGCATTTGCTTGTGATTGAGCATATTCTTTACCAGCAAGAATCGCATCAGCCATAGCAGAAGCATAAAGTGTTACTGCACGGATCGCATCATCGTTACCCGGGATAACGTAGTCTACGTTGTCTGGGTTAGAGTTTGTATCAACGATACCGATTACAGGAATACCAAGGTTCTTCGCTTCTTTGATTGCAATCGCTTCGTGATCAACATCGATTACGAATAATGCGTCAGGTAAACCACCCATGTTTTTAACGCCGCCTAAGCCACGCTCAAGTTTTTCCATCTCACGAGTACGCTCTAGAGCTTCACGTTTAGTCAGCTTAGCGAAAGTACCGTCTTGAGATTGAGTTTGAAGGTCTTTTAAACGGTTGATAGATTGGCGAAGTGTTTTCCAGTTCGTCAACATACCACCTAACCAGCGGTGATCTACATATGGTTGACCAGCGCGTTGAGCTTGTTCACGGATGATTGCAGAAGCTGCACGTTTAGTACCAACGAACAAAACTTTGTTCTTTTTGCTAGCCAAGTTGTTAGCAAAGTTCAAAGCATCATTTAACGCAGGAACAGTGTGCTCAAGGTTGATGATGTGAATTTTGTTACGCGCACCAAAGATGTAATCACGCATCTTTGGATTCCAGAAACGAGTTTGGTGACCAAAGTGCGCGCCAGCTTGAAGAAGGTCGCGCATGCTTACGTTGTAATCTGCCATTTTCTTTACCTTAAAGTTTGGGTTAGGCCTCCATATACCCGCATTCTCCACCCTAAAGGGCACCCAGAGTAATGTGTCGATATATGTGCGGATTTTTTTGCCTCATCGCACAAAGCCCGTGAAATTTATTCACGAAAAAGCATTTGATAAAATGGGCGGCTATTTATACCATAGTCACACACAAATTTCCAAAAGTTTTTAGAGATCATGAACAACACTTATCAAGCTCCACGTCGACTCATCAAAACCCCTGACGAAATTGAAAAAATGCGTGTGGCAGGGCGACTGGCGGCAGAAGTTTTGGATATGATCAAACCGCATATTGTTCCAGGTGTCACCACTCTGGAACTTGATACGATTTGTCATGACTATATTGTCAATCAACAACAGGCAATTCCTGCATGCTTAGGCTATGGCGCTGCACCGGGTCGACCTGCCTTCCAACATACTATTTGTACTTCTGTAAACCATGTGGTGTGTCACGGCATTCCATCAGACAGTAAAAAATTGAAAAAAGGCGACATCCTGAACATTGATGTGACCGTGATTAAAGATGGCTACCATGGTGACACCAACATGATGTATATCGTGGGTGGTGAAACCACGATCCTTGCCAACCGTCTATGTAAGGTAGCGCAAGAAGCCATGTACCGGGGTATTGAAACTGTAAAACCGGGTTCAACTATTGGCGATATTGGTCATGCCATTCAGCAGTATGTTGAATCTGAGCGTTTTGGCGTGGTACGTGAATATTGTGGTCACGGTATTGGTATGACTTTCCATGACGAACCGCAAGTGCTGCATTATGGTCAACCAGATACTGGCATGGTGCTTGAAGAAGGCATGACCTTTACCATTGAGCCAATGGTCAATGGCGGCGACTGGAAAACCAAATTACTCGGTGATAAATGGACAGTGGTCACCAAAGATCATTCATTATCGGCACAATATGAACATACGATTCTGGTGACTAAAACCGGCGCGGAAATTTTAACAGCGCGCCCGGACGAAGATTTGTCACGCTTTAGCGCATAATCACAACATCAGCAACACAAAATGGTCACTTTAAAGTGGCCATTTTTATTTTATATTTCATGCATCCATATGCATGACCGAGATGTAACAAGTCTCTCCTCGTGTGTTCTCAGCGCATCGAAATTCAAGATAAAGTTCGGTCAATACACCATTTTTTCCTTAAAGTTTTCTAAATTCTTTTGCCCTATCTGCACCATTTTAGGCTAAGATAATGTGCTTTTTATTTTTTAATCCCTATAAGAAGGAATACTGCCGTGGACGTACGTCTCTCTGATCGTGTGAATGCCATCAAACCGTCCCCTACGCTTGCTGTGACCAACAAAGCTGCTGAATTAAAAGCTGCAGGTCACAACGTGATTGGTTTGGGCGCAGGTGAACCAGATTTTGATACCCCTCAACACATCAAAGATGCAGCAATTGCAGCGATTAACAACGGTTTCACCAAATACACCGCTGTTGACGGTACGCCAGGTCTTAAAAAAGCCATTATTGCTAAATTCAAACGCGACAATAACCTAGACTATGCAGCAAACCAGATTCTGGTTTCTTGTGGTGGTAAGCAATCATTCTTTAACTTGGCCCTTGCTTTGTTAAACAAAGGTGATGAAGTCATCATCCCTGCACCATTCTGGGTAAGCTACCCGGACATGGTGATCATCGCTGAAGGTGTTCCTGTTATTGTGAAATGTGGTGAAGAACAACGTTTCAAAATCACCCCTGAACAATTAGAAGCTGCAATCACTGACAAAACACGTCTAGTAGTATTGAACAGCCCGTCTAACCCTACAGGTATGATCTACACTAAAGCTGAGCTTGAAGCGCTGGCTGACGTACTGCGTAAATACCCAGAAGTATTTATCGCATCTGATGATATGTACGAACCAATCCGTTGGGATGACGAGTTCTACAACATCGCAACAGTTGCACCAGACCTTTATGACCGTACTATCGTATTAAACGGTGTATCTAAAGCCTATGCAATGACTGGCTGGCGTATCGGCTACGCAGCGGGCCCTGCTAAACTGATTGGTGCAATGAAAAAGATCCAATCTCAGTCAACTTCAAACCCAACTTCAATTTCGCAAGTTGCTGCTGAAGCTGCCTTGAATGGTCCTCAAGATGTACTTGAGCCAATGATTGAAGCATTCAAACGTCGCCATGACCTAGTTGTGAAAGGCTTGAATGACATTCACGGTATTTCTTGCTTGCCTGCTGATGGCGCATTCTATGCATATGCCAACATCAAACCGTTGATTCGTGCCAAAGGTCTTAAATCTTGCACAGAATTCTCTGCATGGTTACTGGAAGAGACTGGCGTTGCAGTGGTTCCTGGCGATGCATTCGGTCTTGGCGGTTTCATGCGCATCTCTTACGCTACTGCTGACGAAGTACTGGTGGATGCACTTGCACGCATCAAGAAAGCGGCTGATTCAATCGAAGGCGTTGACGCTGCGATTGCTTCAATCGAAGCTGAAAAAGCTGCAAAATAATCTAGCTTGCTAGATAAAAAACCCGCGAGTTTCGCGGGTTTTTTTATGTTCTTCAACATGTATTAAACAGTGAGTCCTATTCGCTTATAGCTCAAGTATTTCATGAGTAAACAAACAAAACATAGACTTGCTGCAATCGTGTACGCAATACTCAACATCCACCAAAACCCATGAATCCCTAATGCATTGCTTTGCCAATTGAACAGTGTCATTGGATGATACGCCACATACCAACCACCACCTAAGCCCACGACCAGCACCGTACTGATAAAAATAAACATCGGTCTGACAATTCTCGCCAGCAACGTAGCATTGCCAAACTAATCACCAGTAGCGCATCAAAGATATGCATCCAACACATTAACAAGATCAATGCCAAAGCTAATGCAATTACCTGCGCATCATTACTAAATAACCCTACAATCCAACTATCTAAGCCCCAAATAGTCAACACGACAACGATAGCTATTAGCATCACAGCCATCAATGCCCGCTTACTGAGTTGCCATGCAGCATCAATCTGCTCTGCACCGATTTTAGTCGACACCAAAATACCGAAGGCGGATGCCATCGACATCGGCAACATAAACATCAAGCCCAATAAACCAAGCATCACCTGATGTGCATTCACTACAATGTCACCCAAAGGCAAGATCAGCAAAGCAATCGCGCTGATGGCAAATACATCCACAAAAGTCACCACCGCATTGGGCAATCCAATTTTTAAAATTTTCAACAAAGTCTGCCAGTGAAAGAAAACACCAGACCACTGGATCTTTAACTTCTGCTCAAGGAAGAAAAAATAGTAAACAAACAACAGTACCCACTGCACAATCATATGTGCCATGAATGCACCTTCAACCCCATAGCTTGTAACATAACCCTCAATGCCATAAATCAAGACATAAGCCGAAGCCACTTTGAGTAATAAATAGATCATATTGGCGTAGAACACGCGCTTAGCCTGCCCACAGGCTTGGGTTAAAATATATAAAATACGCAACAATAAATGCGCTGGAATCGTCCAAGCCAACAGCCACAGACATGGTACAATCAATGTCTGTAAGGCCGCATCTGCCTTTAAAAAATGAAGTAAGGGAGTCGCATGATTAAACAAGTACATCGCAACAGCAGAAATCACCAGTACAATCAAAATACTTTGCTTCACAATACGCTGTATATCCGCATAATCCTGACGTCCATTGGCTTCTGCCAGCTCTTGCATCATGCCCTGTAACACCCCAATACCCGTCACAAAGCACAAAGAATAAACAGACAAACAGACTGCCAATGCAGCCACATGCTGAGGTGAAAAATGTGATAGAAAAATCACGTCGAACAAACTACTGAGCATAATAATGGCATTACTGAGAAAAATAGGCACCCAAAGATGCAGAAACTTTTTCATTACCCTATCACTCGATTTTTAATTCTTTTATAAGATTCGTTTTTTGGCAGATTATTTAGATCTGAGATATTTCATTAGAAATGTATACCAGTATCCTGCCATAACTCATTCTATTTCTTATTTTTTATAAAGATGACTTCACTCAGGTGCAGGCACTGCACTTCTTACAAAATAATCCGCCATTTCTATACCAGATTGCTATTATCGATGTCACAATTTTGAATTAAACCTCAACCACTCAAGAATAATGACAGGAAAAGCATAATGAACCCAAAAGAAATGAGCGGTTTAGCATTATTGGAAGCGATGCGTGATGGAAAAATTCCGGCCCCGAGTATTAGCGAAACCATGTCGATGCAACTAGCAGTGATTGAAAGCGGACGTGTAGAATTTAAGGTCAAAGCTGATCATCGACATTTAAATCCGCTTGGCGGCGTCCATGGTGGTTTTGCTGCAACCGTTTTGGATACCGTGACAGGCTGTGCGATTCATACTTTACTTGAAGCAGGTGTCGGTTATGGCACAATTGATCTGAATGTAAAGATGTGCCGTCCCATCCCTCAAAATCAACCACTGAAAGCCGTAGGAAAATCAATTAATCTCAGTAGAAATTTAGGTATTTCTGAAGGTCAGATTCTGGATGAAGAAGGTCGCCTGTATGCTCATGCCACTGCGACCTGTATGATTATTCGGACTGAATGAATATTGGTAGCCTGTACAATTCATCAGGCACTTCATTTAAATAATACTGCTTTTCGTCTGCCCCGCTTCAACACATGACAAGCGTGGTCGAGTTAAGCCTTGAAACTCAAAATAATGCTTGGAAACATTGGCTAATTCCACATCTTGTATTTGTGTTGTTGAGGCTTGCCACGCTTTAGACTGATTAGTACCTGTCAAAAGATTGCCAGAAATGGCATAGATATAAAGATCTTTGTCTTGCTCTTTCAGATAGTCTGCATTCAGGAAAACTTCAAAGTTAAATTGACGTTCAGTTTCTACCAACCATTTTTCTGCAAACCATAATTGCAGCAAATCACCTAAATAAAGTGATTTTTGCGCCAAGGGCCATAGCGTGATATGAGCGTCTTTAACCGGGATATAATACTGTGCAGGATCAGCAATAATTTGCAGATAGTTTTCTTGATAATAAGCCAGTTGAGAAGAAAATTTGAGGGATGCTGAGCGTATTCATTCGCTGTCTCCGGTTTAGCCATTTTTGTGCTGGCAAGTAGGTTTAAATCCACACTGTTTGACCATTTGGTCAAACGACTTTATGGTTTTAATCTAGCAAGTGAAATTTATTCTGACAAGTATTTTTCGTGAAATTTATGCAATTGCCTAAATTAAAAACAGACAGGCTGTATTTATAATAAATATGATAATTTTTGCTTGACCCCTGTCAAAATCTCTCTATAATCGCTTTCAGATTCTCCAATAGCTCAGTCGGTAGAGCGACGGACTGTTAATCCGCAGGTCCCTGGTTCGAGCCCAGGTTGGAGAGCCAAATTCAAGAAAGCCCACTCATCATGAAGTGGGCTTTTTTATTACTTAAAATTTGACGGCTTGTTATTTTCAAATATTTAAAATAAATAATTATTTTCAATCCCTCATAAAACTCGATATATAAATACCCCTCTTTTAAAATTTCGAGATATAAAAAATCCCCCATAGATGGAGGATTTTTAAGCTGTCACCGAGATTAAGCCGCTTGAGCCGGAACACCGCTATGAAAACGGAAAGTTTCATCAGGCGTGAGAATTAGCTGTTTTTCAACTTCACGAATATGCAGGATTCGCTCCTGAATATCCTCTTTCGGATTTTTCAGTTTCGCTGTGGTAGCCACATCCATCGCCAAAGCCAGATAGTCTTCAAAATGGCGAGATTCGGACTTGAGCAGGTAGCGGTAGTAACGTGCCAATTCATCATCAACACGCGAAGCAAGCGCGTAAAAACGCTCACAGGAACGCGCTTCTACAAAGGCACCAATCACCAAGACATCAATCAAGGCTTCAGGTTCAAAAGTCCGGATTTCCTTACGCAAACCACCGGCATAACGCCCTGCACTCAAGTTTTGCCAAGCCTGACCGCGCTTGTTCATCAATTCAAGCACTTGCTCATAATGCAGCATTTCTTCACGCACCAGCTGTGCAAGCTTCACCTGTAGATCAACAAAATAGCTATAGCGAAACATCAGGTTCATGGCCGTGCTGGCTGCTTTTTTTTCACAGTTGGCATGATCTTGCATCAAGATTTCAAGATTTTCGACCGCCATATCCAGCCATGCTTGCGGTGTTTCACAACCGAGGAACGCAATCACCGGCTGCATCAGTTCATCATAATTAATATTCGACATAATTACTCTAATCTTAACGCGCTGACTTAATCACGGCTTTCATTTGCTGAACCGCTTGTGCCAGACCAACAAATACCGCATCCGCAATTAAAGAATGACCGATATTGAGCTCATGAATCTGTGGAATCGCAGCAATCGGCGTCACGTTATCCAAATTTAAGCCATGGCCCGCATTTACCACCAAACCTTTAGATGCAGCATATTCAGCACCTTTCACAATGCGTTCCAGTTCCGCTTGTTGCGCTTCTTGAGTTTCTGCATCGGCATAGGCGCCTGTGTGAATCTCAATCGTCGGTGCACCACAAGCAACTGCTGCATCAATTTGTGCAAAATCAGCATCAATAAATAAAGATACATCACAACCAATGGCTGCCAGCTCTTGAGTCGCTGCTTTTACAGCATCAAAATTACCCACGACATCCAAACCACCCTCAGTGGTCACTTCCTGACGTTTCTCAGGAACAAAGCAAACATGCTGTGGCTTAATTTCCTTGGCAAAGGCGATCATTTCATCAGTTACCGCCAACTCAAGATTCATACGGGTTTTTAACGCAGGACGCATACGACGTACATCGTCATCCTGAATGTGACGACGGTCTTCACGCAAGTGCAAGGTAATACCTTCTGCCCCTGCCTGTTCGCAGATCAATGCAGCATTGACTGGGTCTGGGTACGTCGTACCACGTGCTTGTCTTAAAGTTGCGACATGGTCAATATTGACACCAAGTAATGCAGCCATAATTTTTTCCTAACTATGATTGAGATTGAGAGTTTTGAATCCAGAGTTGTCGACTTTTCAATGGTCGATCACCGAGCAAGGCCGTGATCACCTGTCGATACAGTTTCGTCAGTAATTGTAACTGTTCCGGATTAAAATCCCCACCATTTTCATACATCAACATGCTTAAAATCTGTTGACCGGAGATAGTGGAGCGCAAGGCCTTAGCCGATGGCATAAAGCCGGCATTGAGCTGAAAATAATAGTGCTGTAGTGGATCAATCTGCGCCTGATTGGCATCTACCGAAAAATCCAGACCATAACCGAGCTCTTCCAGCAAAACATGCTCAAACTGGCGCAAGATCTGTTTTAAATATAAATTCGGGTTGGATTGTGCGGATAATTGCTGCAATGCGGTTAAGGTCTCTGCATATTTAGCAAAGGTTTGCGGCATTTCCACTTCAAGTGGGCATAAGCGCAGCAAAATTTCATTCAGATAAAAACCTGAAAAAAAGGCATCGCCAAAAAAGAAAATCGGCTGATTAACAATTTCCAGTTTAGTAAAATTTTTGAGTTCGGATTTACCTGAAGCTTGCAAGCGAATAGGCTGATACTGCGGTGGTGGCATTTGCCTGAGAATACCATCTACCCTGCCATATTCCTGGGTAAATAAATGCACAATATGACTGCGTTCACGGTACTTACGATGATGAATCAGATAGCCATGCAGTACTTCGTTACGCATAAGCGGGTACTTTAATCCTTATCTTTTTTTGATTTTTTCTCATCTTCTTCGTCATCCCCATCCGGGATCACTGCGCCCACAACAGCCGCAGTACCTTTGACTGCGACTTTTGTGGTTTTATAAGCCACCTTGACAGGAACCGTGACCACTTTATGAATACAGCCTTGCAGGAATAAAACACATACAACTACTGCTAACACTTTTATCATCACGGCATTCCTTAAAGGGTCTTACAAATTTTTATCGCTTAGATATCACTATAACCTAAGCTTTTTAATGCACGCTCATCATCAGACCAGCCACCTTTGACTTTCACCCAAAGGGTTAGCATGATTTTTTGCTCGAACATTTTTTCCATGTCGAGACGCGCATCCATACCGATTTTTTTCAGTTTGACACCTTTTTCGCCAATCACAATGGCTTTTTGGCTCGGACGATCGACAAAAATCGTGGCATCAATATAGGTACAGGCTGCTTTCATACGACCGGTTTTTTCATTCAAGACCGGCTCTTCAGTTTTGAAGGATTCGATCTGAACGGTCAAATCATATGGAAGCTCTTCACCCAGCTGACGCATGATCTTTTCACGGATAATTTCAGATGCCAGGAAACGCTCTGAACGATCGGTCAGTTGATCCAGTGAATACAGGGGTGGCTGGAATGGAAGATACTTGGCGATCGTGTCACGTAAATGTTCAAGATTGGCACCACGAAGTGCAGATACCGGTACGATTTCTGCAAAGTTCATCAGCTTTTCGCGTTCACGAATCAGCGGCAAAGCTTCGTTCTTGTTTTCAAAGGTATCCAGCTTGTTAATCACCAGAA
Organism: Acinetobacter lwoffii; assembly: GCF_049367455.1. Lineage (GTDB taxonomy): Bacteria > Pseudomonadota > Gammaproteobacteria > Pseudomonadales > Moraxellaceae > Acinetobacter > Acinetobacter lwoffii_W. The sequence continues at coordinate 2,486,717 of NZ_JBMPXW010000001.1, read as the reverse complement.
TCACTGGCATCTCTGCATTTTTCAGCTTTTCTAGTACCAGGTCATCATTTGGCGTCCACTTTTGTGCATCCACCACGAATAAAACTAGGTTCACATCGCGCAAAGCCGAATGTGCCGCACGGTTCATCATTTTATTGATGGCACGGACTTCTTTTTTATGCATCCCCGGTGTATCAACAAATACAGCCTGAGATTTTTCACGTGAATCAATCCCCACAATTTTATGACGTGTGGTTTGCGGTTTACGTGAGGTAATCGAAAGTTTTTGACCCAAAATATGGTTCATTAAGGTAGATTTGCCCACGTTCGGGCGACCTACAATAGCAACAAAACCACTACGATAATCTGATGGGATTTCGGTGCCTTGCGCACTAAAAAATTGACTAATAAGGTCGTGACTGTCGCTTTGCGACTCGTGATCAGCATCAATGTGATCGGAATGAGTAGTCATTAAGACTTATGCTCCAAAAGTTTCAAAATATCCGCCGCAACGGCTTGTTCAGCAAAACGTCGACTCGCACCTTCGCCTTGCATGGTCGGCAATCCCGCAATCTGGCATTCCACTTTAAAATGCTGATTGGGTGCATCACCTTGAATATCTACAACCTCGTAAACTGGGAGAGGTTTCTTACGTGCTTGTAAATACTCTTGTAAGCGAGATTTAGGATCTTTAAGCTGATCTGTCGGCTCAATATGATCTAAATAGGGCTCGTACCATTTTAACACAATCGGTTCTAGCACAGTGAGATCACCGCAGTCGACATAGATTGCGCCAATAATGGCTTCTACTGTATCTGCCAGTATAGACTCACGATGATGACCACCAGATTTCAATTCACCGGTACTGAGAATTAAATTCTGGCTCAGTTTTAAATCATTGGCGATTTTTCCTAATGCTTCCTGACGAACCAGGGTTGCACGCATACGCGTCAACCGGCCTTCATTTTCGCTTGGATAGGCATTAAAAAGATAATTCGCAATGATCATCCCTAAAAGAGAATCGCCCAGAAATTCCAGGCGCTCGTAGTTGTGTTTATGACTGACTGAACGATGAGTCAATGCCAGTTTCAGCAAATCAGCCTGTTTAAACTGATAGCCGATCCGTTTGGCAAGACGTTCATCATTTAGCTTTGACTGTGCTTTGATCAAACTCTTTCTCAAACTTCATCACTAAATCGATATTCATTATGAAATTTTTACGAATTTCATAATTCTTGTGCACCTGTAAACCATCGGTATTGGTAACTTTGGCAATTTCGTCAAACTTTAGATCACGAATATTATTCATTTCTAAACGCTGACTCATCTGTTGACGGAATTTTTCTGGCGTTATATTGGCTGGAGCACTTTTTAACAGCGCCTCAATCTCACCATCTACCATACGATCATCGAAGTATGGTCCCCACACCGCAATCGCCACTTTTGCAAGAAATGCAAAGCCCACGATTGCAATTAAAACCCCAATATAAGAAGCACCTTGTTGATGTCTCATTTTTATTTTCCTGATTGAAACAATTAATCGATTGTTCCGTTTCGACCAAACGATGGCAATTTAAAGCCAGGTTCTTTATGCATCCAGATATAGAAGGCACGACCTGTTAAGTTTTCTTCCGGAACAAGCCCCCAGAAACGACTGTCAGCACTCTGATCGCGATTATCCCCCATCGCAAAGTAATGACCTTCTGGCACTTTCACTTCCCAATATAAACCATTTTCACCTGAATATTTACCATTTTCCAAATAGTTAATAAAAGGTGCCTGACGAGCGACATTCACGCCTTCCAGCTCACGCATGGTAAAGGTATGCTCACCCAGGGTTTCTTTATGATAAATAGCATTCGGGGTATCTAAGCGGTCTTTTTCGCGGCTAAATTCTACTGGAACTTTCGCTACTTTTTCACCATTAATGCTCAACTGGCCATGATCATAAACAATATGATCGCCTGGCAAGCCGACAATACGCTTGATATAACTGATGGTCGGTTGTGGTGGATAACGGAATACCGCAACATCACCACGTTCCGGACTGCCAGTATCAATAATTTTGGTGTTCACCATAGGCAGTTTGATGCCATAGTCAAATTTATTCACCAGAATAAAATCACCGGTTTCCAGCGTCGGCACCATCGAATCGGATGGAATATTAAAAGGTTCATATAAAAACGAACGCAGTACCAGCACAATGGTCAGTACCGGCCAAAAGTCATAAGCCCAGGTGATAATGAAATTCTCATGGCCCTTACCTCGGGTTTGTCTTTGTTTCAAAACAAACTTGTCTAGTAACCACACTGCGACAAAAAACAGGGTCGCAGGCACAAGAATCAAATTAAAATCAAAATCCATGGGCTTATATCCTTATTATTTTAGCGTTCGACTTTTAATACGGCTAAGAACGCTTCTTGCGGGATTTCTACACTACCCACCTGTTTCATGCGTTTCTTACCTTCTTTCTGTTTAGACAGAAGTTTTTTCTTACGTGAGACGTCACCACCATAACACTTCGCCAATACGTTTTTACGCATCGCTTTTACGGTCGAACGTGCAATGATTTGCGCACCAATTGCCGCCTGAATCGCGACATCAAACATTTGACGTGGAATCAGGTCTTTCATTTTTTCAACCAGTGCAATACCACGATGACGTGCATCATTACGGTGACAAATCATCGCCAAGGCATCGACTTTTTCCCCATTGATCAAGACATCAACTTTTACCAAAGATGAGCTTTCAAAACGGACAAAGTTATAGTCGAGTGATGCAAAACCACGTGAACAAGACTTCAATTTATCAAAGAAGTCCATGACCACTTCGGCCATTGGAATTTCGAAAGTAATGGAAACCTGATTCGCCATAAACTTCATGTCTTTTTGTACACCACGGCGCTCAACACACAATGTCATGACATTACCTAGGTATTCTTGCGGCACAAGGATATGACATTCAGCAATCGGTTCACGTAAATCTTCAACCGTTGAACCATCCGGCATTTTGGATGGACTGTCGATATAAATGGTCTGGCCATTCTTCATCACCGCTTCATAAATTACGGTTGGTGCAGAAGAAATCAGGTCAAGATCGTACTCGCGTTCCAGACGTTCCTGTACGATTTCCATGTGCAGCATACCCAGGAAGCCACAACGGAAACCAAAACCGAGCGCATCTGAACTTTCAGGTTCAAAGAACAAGGCCGAGTCATTGATTTGTAGCTTATGCAAAGCTTCACGGAAAGGTTCAAAATCGCTGGCATCAATCGGGAATAGACCGGCATAAACCTGCGGTTTCACCTTTTTAAAGCCCGGTAATGTTGCAACTTCAGGCGTCGCTGCCAAGGTAATCGTATCACCGACCGGTGCGCCGAAAATATCTTTAATACCAGCAATCACAAAGCCAACTTCACCCGCTTCCAGCATACCGGTTTCAGTATGTTTCGGGTTAAAGATACCCACAGAAGTAATGATGTGCGTTTGACCTGTTGATTTAATCAACATCTTGTCACCTTTACGCACACGACCTTGCTTGACACGTACCAGAGAAACGACACCCAGGTAATTATCAAACCATGAATCTACAATCAGGGCTTGTAACGGCGCTTCGCGATCACCCTCAGGTGCAGGAATTACATTGACCAGTGTTTCAAGCACACCCTCAATACCCAAACCTGTTTTTGCAGAACAGGTCGGCGCTTCTGTGGCTTCAATCCCGATGATGTCTTCAATTTCCTGAATCACACGTTCAGGTTCAGCTTGCGGCAAGTCGATCTTGTTCAGTACCGGAAGTACTTCCAGACCTTGTTCAATTGCGGTATAGCAGTTGGCAACAGACTGTGCTTCTACACCCTGTGCTGCATCTACAACCAGCAAAGCACCTTCACAGGCAGCGAGCGAGCGTGATACTTCATACGAGAAGTCGACGTGTCCCGGTGTATCAATAAAGTTCAACTGATACTCTTGACCGTTGGGATGAGTATAGTACAAGGTTACCGAAGTGGCTTTAATGGTAATCCCACGTTCGCGCTCAAGCTCCATTGAGTCAAGGACTTGAGCCTGCATTTCACGATCTTGCAAACCGCCACAAGTTTGAATAAAGCGATCCGCTAGGGTCGATTTACCGTGGTCAATGTGCGCAATAATCGAGAAGTTACGAATGTTTTTAATATCAACAGATTTTTTAGCTTGCGCCATGGGTTACCTTGAGAAAAAACGCGCTATGTAATTTAAAAATATTACATAACAAAAGCCGAATAGAAATTGCGAAGGATTATAGCAGAATGGTGATCTAGAAAAAGAATTATATTTTTTCCTTTATCCCTCACCTTATGTACGCCACAGTCAAGCGAAATCTCAATCAACACCACACGTAGAAGATAACTGTTTTCTCCATTTACTCCTCAATGCTAGACCGATATCCTGATCAGGCTAGAGAGCATAATCTTTTCAATCCAGATATAAAGTGGAAAAATCAAAAGGATTTATATGTTCTGAAAGTGGCTGATATGCTTGGGTAAATGTCGGTGACATGCGTTTGGGACGTCCGGTGGCCATTTCGATACAGGCCCATTGGGTACTTCCAGTAAACAACAGAATCTGATCCTGTGGTCGATAAAATGCGTATTGTCTAAATGAATACAAGGCATTGATATCATTAAGCCAGGTGCGCAGAATAATCTCGTCTCCCTCAAAAGCTGCCTTACGGTATTGCACCTGATGCTCAACAGCAACCATGGCATGTTTCAGCTCTACATATTGCTTGAGTCCCAAGCCCAGTTTTTCAATATGAGCTGATGCGACATCCTGCATCCATTGCACATAGATCACATTGTTCACATGACCTAATCCATCAATATGGTTGGCTTGAACCTTTAAAGCAAGATCAAAAATACCGCTCACTGTGCTGTTATCCTTCCCATGATTTTAAGGTTATAGAGTCTACCGAATTTATCGCTGGGGTAAATTGCAAAAAATAAAAAACCGCTTCTAGAAGCGGTCTTTCACGAAAATCCAGCAATCTTATGAGATACGCATTCCGACCACAGCAAGTTGACCCTGACGAATCAAGGTCACGCGCGCGATGCTACCCTTTTTCAGTTCAGACACCTCTTGCACAAACTGATTTGAATTCAGTACTGTCTGGTTATTAATTTGGGTGATCACGTCATTCGGCATGATTCGTGCCTGTGCAGCAATACCACCTGGACGTACATCCTGAATCACCACACCGCCTTTAATTTCTAACCGCGCCAGCTCTGCCGGACTAAGATCACGAATTGAAACCCCGATTACCGGCCCTTTGTTCGGCTGTGCCTGTGTGCCTGCTTTTGCTGGCGTATCATCTGGTGCCGCACTTAAAGTCGCTGCAATACTACGACGTTTATCATCACGCAAGATTTCAAGCTGTACCTGCTGCTGGGGTGCAGTACGGTTCAGATAGTTCAACAACTCGCTGGTACGTGAAATTGGGGTACCGTTGTATTTTAAGATGACGTCACTGGCACGCAGACCTGCACGTGCAGCCGGTGAGTTTGGTGCAACTTGAGTTACCAGGGAACCTTCAGGTTTAGGCAGATTATAAGACTCTGCCAGATTACGGTCGATATCTTGCAAACTTACGCCCAGATAAGAGCGAGTCACTTTACCATTTTTCTTCAGCTGATCAGCAACTTCCATCGCGACATCAATCGGAATCGAGAAGGACAAACCCATATACCCACCGGTTCCACTAAAGATCCGTGAATTGACACCGACTACTTCACCACGCTGGTTAAACAGAGGACCACCGGAATTACCTGGGTTTAGAGCCACATCGGTCTGGATGAAAGGTACTGCAGTTTCACCCATCATATTCCGCATTTTGGCACTGACGATTCCGGCAGAAGCGGAATAATCAAAACCAAATGGCGAACCAATGGCGAGTACAGGCTCACCAACACGTAAGCGCCCCACATCACCCGTCCGTAATTCTGGGAAATTTGAACCATTTACCTTCAGCAAAGCTACGTCGGTACGTGCATCACTACCAACGACAGTGGCATCAATTTCACGGCGGTCATTCAAGGTAATTGTAACTTTGGAAGCATCCTCAACCACATGATGATTGGTCAGCAGATAACCATCTTTGCTGATAAAGAATGCACTGCCATAACCCGTCTTTTCCTGTGGCATACGCTGCTGCGGAATAATCACCTGATTGCCGAAAAAGCGACGAAGAATTTCCGGTACTTGTTGTTGTAAGAGCTCTTCTTCGCTCATTTTTTTAACGACATTGACACTGACCACCGCAGGACTGACCTGCTCGACCAGATTTGAAAAATCAACCGGCGTGACCGCCTGCAACTGTGCAGCACTCATGGTGAGGGTCGCTGCAAATAATCCTTTTTTTAAGTCTAGAATTTTCATATAAATTATTCACTCAAATTGTTGATAAATTTATGTAAATAGGTTTTATCACAAACACTTTAAAGTTTAAGTAATAATATGTTTCAAAACGTCGCTCTGGACAATATCTCATTATCAAAACCCTAAGTTAAGGCTTTGATTAATTTTTTTCATCAATAAATGAGCACTTCAACGCTTGCCTTTTGTACAAAAAAGCGCTGTTATTACCAAACTTTTTTAAAATTAGCTGATGGACATGTCTAATTTATCCCTTACCCATCAATTTGACGTCATTATTGTGGGCAGTGGCGGTGCTGGTTTGAGTTTAGCCTTATCGCTCCCAGATCATTTTAATATTGCAGTCTTGGCGAAATCCACCCTGACAGATGCCAGTACTTTTTATGCTCAAGGCGGCGTGGCCGCAGTCCTGGATGAAATGGATTCGATTGAACAGCATATTGATGACACCATGATTGCAGGCGCACAACTGTGTGAAATGGGTGCGGTTAAACAAACGGTAGAAGGTGGCAAACCCTCGGTTGATTTCCTGCTGAAACACGGTGTGCAATTTACCCTGGATGAACAGGAACAGTTACATCTCACCCGTGAAGGTGGTCATTCACAGCGCCGAATTATTCATGCGGCCGATGCCACGGGTCGTGCCATTTCCACTACTCTGGTACAACGCGCTCAAGAAAAACAGAATATTAAAATTTTTGAAAATTATATTGCGATTGACCTGATCTGTTCACAAAAGCTGGGGTTAGACGGCGATAATCGCGCGCTGGGTTTATATGTACTGGATGAAAAAACTGAAAAAGTGCATACCTTCTTGGCACCATTTACCGCGCTAGCCTGTGGCGGTGCCATGAAAGCCTATCTTTACACCTCAAATCCAGATATTGCTACGGGTGATGGTATTGCCATGGCTTATCGTGCCGGCTGCCGGGTCGCAAATATGGAATTTAACCAGTTCCATCCGACCTGCCTGTATCATCCACAAGCACGTTCTTTCCTAATTACTGAAGCAATGCGTGGCGAAGGCGCTTATCTGCGCCTGCCTGATGGTGAACGCTTTATGCTGCGTTTTGACGAACGCGCCGAACTCGCACCGCGTGATATTGTGGCACGTGCCATCGACTATGAAATCAAGCGTCTCGGTATTCGTCATGTCTGGCTGGACATTACCCATAAAGATGAAAGCTTTGTCAAAGAGCATTTCCCGACTCTGTATGCCCGTTTGCTTGAACTAGGGATCGATATTACCAAAGACATGATTCCAGTCGTTCCGGCAGCCCATTACACTTGCGGTGGCGTCGTGGTCGATGAAAACAGTCAGACTGATATTGCTGGACTCTATGCAATTGGGGAAACCTCTTATACTGGCCTGCATGGTGCTAACCGTATGGCCAGTAACTCACTTTTAGAATGTTTTGTCTATGGAATGAGTGCAGCCAAGCACATTCAGGAAAATTTCAAGGCCGATCAGCCAGCTCCTGCAGTCCCAGCTTGGGATGATTCTCAGGTGACCAACCCGGATGAGGATGTGGTGATTCTGCAAAACTGGGATGAACTGCGTCAAACCATGTGGAACTATGTCGGAATCGTACGCACGACGAAGCGTCTGGAACGTGCATTACATCGTATTGAAATGCTGAAAAAAGAAATTACCGAGTATTATCATGATTACCAGGTCAGCAAAAATCTGATCGAGCTGCGCAATCTGGTGCTGGTGTCCGAGATGATCGTGCGCTGCGCCATGCACCGTAAAGAATCTCGCGGTTTGCATTTCACCTTGGATTATCCCGAGCTGCTACCAGAATTACGCAAAACAGTCCTGGTCCCACCAAATTTTGAAGTGGAAACGCCTTTGGTGAATTGTTAAAAGTATATGGAGATAACATCCTTGGGTGATATCTCCTTTTCTTTTTAGATTTTTATTTACTCAAAAGTAGCTTAGGCTATTTAGAGTGGTCATCTAACTTTCAAACATCTAACGTTGTGGTGGAATTGAATATGTTCCGGTCACATGCGCCACAGGTTCTTCATGATCTATCGAATAAATCCAGACTTCTCCCACAATCAGCGCCTTGCCAACCTTAATCAGCTTACATTCCCCGCGTATATCGGTTCCACCTGAAGGTTTACGTAAAAAATTGATATTCAAGTTAGTGGTCACGGCCAAACCGACCAATCCAATTTCACCCAGAATGGCAACATAAAGAGCAAAATCCGCCAAGGTCATCATGGTTGGGCCAGAAACTGTGCCGCCTGGGCGCAATTCTTCTGATCTCACCTGATAAAGCAGAGTGGCTCCACGCGGAGAAACGGCTTCAATCCGGCACTTCTCCAGACTTTGCGGAAATTCTTTTTGTAAAAATTGTTCTATCTCAGTTTTGGTCGTTTTCATATGATTAAAAAATCTTCTATATCAGTCTTAATATAGAAGATTCTTCACAAATAGACCTAGAGAAAAATTAAATAAAAAGTATTTTAATTCCAAGCTTATTTTAAATAACTTAAGGCCTGCTCAAATACCTGCTCAGGCGTTTGAGTTGCATCCAGACGTTTGATCCGTTCAGGATGACGTTGCCACAAGCTTTCATATCCTGCTCTCACTTTCTCAAAGAAAGTGACTTTTTCCTGTTCAAAGCGATCTAGCGCACCACGTTCGCGTGCTCGGTTCATCCCCAGTTCAATAGGCGCTTCTAACCAGAAGGTAATGTCCGGCATGCGTGCAACAAAGTGATCATTCAGTAACTGCAATTTTGTTTCACTCAGGCCCCGACCTGCACATTGATAGGCAAAGCTGGCATCGCTAAAACGGTCACACAGGACAATTTTCCCGGCTTCTAATGCGGGCAGAATCACTTGTTCCAGATGCTGGGCACGCGCTGCATACATCAATAACAGCTCGGTATCATGTGCCATGGTTTCTTCATGATTCACTGTCAACAATAGCGAACGAATCTGCTCGGCCATTGGTGTTCCACCCGGTTCACGAGTCAAAATAACATCTTTACCCTGTGCGATGAAATCTTCATAAATCGAACGAATGAGCGTGGTTTTACCTACACCTTCTGTGCCTTCAAAGCTAATAAACATACTCATTCCTTATTTTTCGAGCGTAAAGTCTTCAGATATTCCTGTACGGCTTTATTGTGGTCATTCAGATTGCTCGTGAATTTATGTCCACCATTGCCGGTTGCAACAAAATACAGATTGTCAGAATTATCCGGGTGCATGGCTGCTTCAATGGCTTTCTTGCTTGGCAAGGCAATTGGCGTTGGCGGTAAACCTGAAATGGTATAGGTGTTATACGGCGTCGGTGTACGTAAATCCTTGCGGGTAATATTGCCGTTATAGCTGTCACCCATTCCATAAATCACTGTTGGATCGGTCTGTAAACGCATGCCAATTTTTAAACGGCGTACAAATACCCCAGAAACCTGTTCCAATTCACGATCCACACTGGTCTCTTTTTCAACAATCGATGCCATAATCAGCGCGTCATATTTATTCTGATATGGCAGATCAGTTGCACGTTTCGCCCACGCCTCATCCAGTGCTTTCATCTGTCGCTGATAAAGATTGGTCAGAATTTTACGGTCAGTTTCACCTTTGGCAAAGAAATAAGTATCCGGTGCAAACAGCCCTTCAGGATGTGAAAACGGAATATTCAGTTCTTTGAGTAATTGCTCAGTAGGCAGATGCAGCACTTCTTTGGTGACCAGATCATTTTTCTTCAGGTCATCGATCAGTTGTTTAAAGGTCGTGCCTTCAATTACTAGAATACGGCTCATCTGGGCATTGTCTGTATCGGAAATCATCTCCAAGACCTGACGGATACTCATGCCCTGACGCACTTCATACACGCCCGCTTTCATGCTGTCATGAATCATGATGCGCTGATACAGCTTGAGAATGATCGGAAAACTCACCTGATTTTCTTTGGCCAGACGATCAATAAAACCGGAATAGGTTTGACCAGATTCAATCGCGAGCAGCTGTTTTTTTCCTTCGACAGGATACTCCTTCCACAAACTGCTTTTCAGAATCAACGCCAAGATCAAAGCAATCCCCATCAGGACCAAGGCAATTCCTTTGAAAGATGAGGAGAATCTCGCTTTATTTTTCTTTTTGGCTTTAGGTTTGGAAGCTGACATATTAAGACATCTGGTTCAATCGAAGACGGTTAAAAATTTCAATACAAGCATCGCCATCCAAGGTTCGCTGCTCAAATTGCGTGACAATTTTCATCGGGCTGAGTGCATTGCAGAAAAACAGGCTTTGAATATGGTTGATTTCATCCATATCGATACAGCGTTGCTGACAGCTAATTCCCTGATCTTGCATACGTTGTAGAATTTCTGCACGCATGACACCGAAGACGCCATTATAACGAAGTTCCGGCGTAATCCATGTATTGTTTATACGAATGAAACAATTACTGCTTACCCCTTCGACAACACCGCCCTGTACATCTGTCACCAGGGCCTCAGGCCAGCCGCTTTGATCTGCTTCCTGTTTCAGCAAAACCTGCTCTAGACGGTTTAAGGTTTTTAGCCCTACCAGACTCGGCATCGTCAGTCCTAATGCCTGCTGTAAAATGCCACTTTGAATCTGCTCAAACTTAAAATCCTGTACGGTTTGAGGATAATAAAATAGCCAGAGATCTGCAGGATGATCCGGCAAGCTATAACCGCGCTGACCAATTCCACGACTCAGCACGATTTTCAATGTGCCATTCAGTTCATGTTCTGATGCACGTAAAATCTGTAAGCTTTCTGCAATCAGATCAAGATTGGCATTCAGGCTTAATTTCTGATTGCTAATGTGCAAACGTGCCAGATGACGATCATATAATTCAATCCGGTTATGCCGAATCCGGGCCGTGGTAAAACAGCCATCACCATAATGAAAGCCACGATCCAGCACATCTATCTGGCTGACCTGTTGGGCATTTTTTAAATACAGCATATTTTGCAGCCTCTAAAATGAAAAATTGAGCAGTCAGATTCAGGCTTCACCTATATATCTTTTTTACTCACATCCAATTCTTTTTTAATTATTTTTTATGCAAAAAATCTCAAGCTATTCTTGCCCCATCTAACAAAAGCTAAAAAACTTGAGGCAAAAAATGAACACGCGTAAATTAAAAATCGGGGTACTGGCAGCGCTACTTTCAGCAAGCGCATTGAGCGTCTCTGCAAAAGATTTCCTGAACGTGTCTTATGACCCGACTCGCGAATTGTACGACAACTTTAATAAAGAATTCAGTGCTTACTGGAAAAAAACCACTGGCCAGGAAGTCAACTATAAACAGTCGCATGGCGGTTCAGGCAAACAGGCCCGTGCCGTGATTGATGGTCTGGATGCGGATGTCGTGACACTGGCACTGGCGGCAGATATTGATGAAATTGCAGAGCGCGGTTTGCTGCCGAAAGACTGGCAGAAGAAATTCCCGCAAAACTCGACACCTTATACCTCGACGATTGTCTTTCTGGTACGTAAAGGCAATCCGAAAGGAATTAAAGACTGGGGTGATCTGGTTAAACCCGGCGTAGACATTATTACTCCGAACCCGAAAACCTCGGGTGGTGCGCGCTGGAATTATTTAGCCGCCTGGGCTTGGGCCAAACACCAGAAAGGTGGCAATGATGCCAAAGCACAAGACTTTGTCCGTCAAATCTACAAACAAACCAAAGTACTGGATTCGGGTGCACGTGGTGCTACCACGACTTTCGCTGAACGCAGGATTGGGGATGTATTACTGGCTTGGGAAAATGAAGCGCATTTGGCCGTGCGCGAACAGCCAGGTAAATTTGAAATCATTACCCCTTCTCTGTCTATTCTGGCTGAACCACCGGTCGCGATTGTAGAAAAGAATGCCAAGAAAGATGGCAATGAACATCTGGCCAAAGCCTATTTGAATTATCTGTATTCACCTGCTGGACAAACTGTGGCTGCAAAGAACTTTTACCGTCCACGTAATGCAAATGTCTTGAAGCAGTACAGCAGTGTGTTCAAATCATTAAAACTGGTGACCATCGATAAAGAGTTTGGTGGCTGGACCAAGGTTCAGAAACAGCATTTTGATAACGGCGGTATCTTTGACCAGATTGTCAAAGCCAATCATGCAAAATAATGCTTTAAATGCAGTTCATCATGGCCTTTATTCATAAGGCCATTCTTATTTCAAGCACTTAAGAGTTTATTTATCTCTTTTTTTCATATTAAATTCATTTTTAATTATTTTTTATGCATAAAGAATAAGTTTATTCTGCGCTTATGTTACAGAACATATCAGAGATTCAGTCCAGATGAGCATTTCAAACACATTAAAACTTGGGGTTTTAGCAGCTGTTATCTCGGCAACCTCATTTGGTGCAGCAGCACGTGATTTTCTCAATGTATCCTATGATCCGACCCGTGAACTGTATGAAGATGTAAATAAGAATTTTGGCAAATATTGGGAAAGCCGTACCGGTCAAAAAATCAATTTCAAGCAATCGCATGGCGGTTCAGGCAAACAGGCACGTGCCGTGATTGATGGTCTGGATGCAGATATCGTAACGTTAGCATTGGCTGCCGATATTGATGTGCTGGCAGAAAAAGCTAAACTGTTACCTGCGGACTGGCAAAAGAAATTGCCGCAAAACTCGACGCCTTATACTTCAACCATCGTGTTCCTGGTGCGTAAAGGCAATCCGAAAGAGATTAAGGACTGGGGTGATCTGGTCAAACCGGGCGTAGCAATCATTACCCCAAACCCGAAAACTTCAGGCGGTGCACGCTGGAATTATCTGGCGGCTTGGGCTTGGGCCAAACATCAGGCGGGCGGCAACGATAAGACTGCGCAAGAATTTGTTCGTAAAATTTATAAAAATACCAAAGTTCTGGATTCCGGGGCACGTGGTTCAACCACGACCTTTGCTGAACGTGGCATTGGGGATGTTTTACTCGCATGGGAAAACGAAGCGCATTTAGCCCTTCGCGAACAGCCGGGCAAGTTTGAAATTATTACCCCTTCTCTGTCGATTCTGGCTGAGCCACCGGTGGCGATTGTAGAAAAAAATGCCAAGAAAAAAGGCAACCAGCACTTGGCTCAAGGTTATTTGAACTTCCTGTATTCGCCATTGGGTCAAGACCTGGCAGGTAAACATTATTATCGTCCACGTAATGCCAAAGTACTGGCCAAATACAGCCAAGTATTTAAGCCATTAAAACTGGTGACGGTTGATCAGGAATTTGGCGGCTGGAACAAAGTACAAAAGGCTCACTTTGAAAATGGTGGTGTATTTGACCAGATCGTTAAAGCCAACAGCGCGAAATAATTTTCCAAGCTGATTGATATAGGAGCATCGACATGATTCATACGCTTATCGTTCCTGGTGTAGGTGGCAGTGAATACAACCACTGGCAAACCTGCTTACAGCACCGGCTGATGCGATGCTCCCGTGTGCAGCAAAAGGACTGGAATCATCCGGTACTGGATATCTGGGTAGCAGAATTTGTCAAAACTCTGCAAGCCATTCCAGCAGAGGTTCAGATTGTCGCACACAGCTTTGGCTGTCTGACCAGTATTGCGGCCCTTGCCCGACATCCCGAACTCAATGCAAAAGTAAAAAATCTGCTATTGGTGGCACCAGCTAATCCGGCACGATTTGGGGAAAATGGTTTTTCGCGCGACAGTCAGACTGACTACAGCACCTATTTTCAACAGCTCAAGCTTCAGGTGCCCACCACGTTATTGATCAGTGAAAATGATCCCTGGTTAAGTTTTGAAGATGCCCACATACTGGCCCAAACCTGGAAAATCAAACCAATTAATCTGGGTGCAGTCGGTCATGTCAATGTCGCTTCTGGTTTTGGCCCTTTTCCTGAAATTGAACACTATTTGATTTCAGAAAACACTATGCCCCATATCAGCAAAGTTGATGAGAGCAAGTGTTATTTTAAATTTGCATTTTAGTCGCTGCAAATTATGCTTGTGCCCAAATTGTTTTTTTATTTTAGCTGATTGACTTCAATCAGCTTTCTCTCTTCTGAGGAGTAATCATGTCGCAGCGATCCCGAGTGCTGCCAGGATTTGGTCTTTCTCTAGGCTTTACCCTAGCGTATTTGTCATTAATCGTTTTGATCCCGCTGTCAGCTGTTTTTATTAAATCACTGGGCATTGGCTGGGATGGCTTATGGGAAATCCTGAGCTCTGAACGTATCTTGAAATCATTGCAGTTAAGTTTCACCGCGGCCATTGTCGCTGCACTGGTCAATGTAGTGTTTGGCCTGTTACTGGCGTGGTGTCTGGTACGTTACAGCTTTCCGGGCAAACGTATTGTCGATGCCCTGG